>NZ_JBEYFB010000015.1:0-184965 GCF_040634135.1 Streptomyces sp. NPDC007164 | reverse complement strand
AACCTCGTCGAGCGATGGTTCGCCGAACTCACCAACAAGCAGATACGGCGAGGCGTCCACAGATCCGTCCAGGCCCTGGAGAACGACATCCGCAAACTGGATCGCAAGCCTGGAACACCGACCCGAAGCCGTACGTCTGGACGAAGACCTCCGACGAGATCCTCGAACGCCTCGCCTCATATCTGAACAGAATCCCTGACTCAGAACACTAGCTGGTTGGATGCGGCACGGGGGGCTTGAGTGTGGCTGATCAGCTGGGTGGCGCGCGCTCTTCAGATCGTTGCCCGCCGCGCAGGTGATCGTTGCCCGGCACTCCTCGTAGCGAAGAGAGATCACGGACGCTGCTGGGAGGTCGCCGGCTGGTCACCACACGTCGACGGACCAGACGTCGCCCCTCTGATGTCCGTCTGGATCTGGGTCGTCTGACCCGTACGGGTCAGGATCAGCGACGACGTGGATGCGGGCGGCGGACGCGGATACGCGGTAGCAGTCTATGTCACTCGACACGTTGTGCTTGTCGAGTTCGATCGTGTAGCCCAGGGCCAGGATGGCGGTCCGCAGTTCCTCCAAGGGGACTCTGGGTGCGAATTCCCCGTATTCCCGCGAGAGCGGGGACGGCACGGTGCTCGGGGACTGGTCGTACAGCAGTCGTTGGATCTTCACGCCGAAACCGAAGCACGATATCTGCCCTTGCCGCCCTGGCTGGTCCGGCGAGAAGTTGATTTCCACGAGCCCGTAGTCCCGCCGCAGTAGGCCACCACCGGGAACATCGAGGCATGTCGCCCCCAGGGCGGCTTCCCAGGCTTCCGGGTCGGCACCGAGGCCAACTCCAAGGACCTCACCGCAAACGGCGACGTGAGCGTAGAAGTCCAAAGCGGACACCCGCCAACTCCCTCAACTATCCGGGCAGGGCACCACTTGCTGATCTCCGCACAGGACAGGCGGACCAGCGCCCAGTGTTCGGTGATCGTACAGAGCAGCCCGTCAGGGCAGTCGCCGGGTGCGCTCGTCGCCGTCGTCGAAGGCGAAGTCCCAGGCGGGATGCGTCTTTCAGATCAGCCGTGGTCTTCCCAATCCTCCTGGCAGAACCGGGCTTCGCTCACCATGTCCCGTCAGCTGAGCCGGAACCCGCGCGTGGGACCGCCGCAGCCATCAGCTGGCATGCAGGTTCCGGCTTACCAACGTTCAGGGTTCCGGGAACCCGCGCGCTTCCGCGGACGGTGCGGCGAAGTCCTCGGTCCAGCACCAGGGCCACGGCACGCAGACCGGCTCGGGCGCCTCCCCCGCGCCGAGGGCGGCAGCCGACGCGGCCGCCGAACCCGAGATCAACGGCACCTACGGCACCACCGGACAGGCCCCGGACACCGAACTCGCCGAGACCGGTGCCAAGAGCAGCACGCCCTACATCGCGATCGCCGGTGCCGCCGTTCTGGCGTTCGGCGCGACGGCAGTGATCACCGTCGGCCGCCGCCGCGCACGGATGGCCGGCCGATAGCGGCCGGCCCCTCGCCTCAGACGCCCGCGGCCCGCGCCGCCTCGTACACCTCGGCGGCCACGTCGATCAGCTCCGAGGCGTCGCGCGTCGTGCCCTGAAGATCCAGCAGGATCTCCGGAACCCCCGTCCCGGCATGCGCCACCAGGTCCTCGACGATCTGGGCCACACTGCCGTGGAAGGGGGTGCGGCCCGCACCGGCGACCGGTTCGGCGGTGTACCTGGCATTGGCGCGGGCACAGACGCCGACCGGACGCTCCCGGCCCCGCTCGGCCGCCAGGTCCTGGACCCGCTTCCACTGCTCGGCCAGCTGCGCGGCGCCATTGGCCACCGGCATCCAGCCGTCCGCCCGGTCGACCAGTCGGCGGGTGGCCCGGGGGCTGTTCCCCGGCAGATAGACCGGGATGGGGCGCACCGGCTTTGGGCCGACCTCCGACGGGGCGATGGTCGTCAGCTCGCCCTCGTACGAGACCGGGTCCGGGCCCCAGACGGCCGCGCACACGTCCAGCAGCTCGTCCAGCACCGCGCCGCGCTTCTCGAAGGGGGCGACCGAGGCGGCCGCGTACTCGTCCAGGGACCAGCCCGTGCCGATGCCCGCGACCACCCGGCCGCCGCTCGCCACATCGAGCGAGGCGAGTGAGCGGGCCAGCTGGAAGGGCACGTGCAGCGGTGCGACCAGGACGCTGGTGCCCAGCCGGGCCCGGCCCGTCGCCCCGGCGGCCAGCGCCAGCGTGATCAGCGGGTCGGCGACGCTGCGGTACTGCTCGGGCCAGGGCAGGCCGGGAACGCCGTACAGCCCCTGCGTGGCGGGCTCGGGAAAGATGATTCGCTCGAAGACCCACAGGCTCTCGTAGCCGGTCTCCTCCGCCGCGCGCGCCACGGCGGCCACATCGCGGCCGATGTCGTACTGCTTCATCTGCGGAAGACCGAGACCCAGCGAGACCGGCATGTGTGCGCTCCTTCTGGTGAGCTGTGGGACAACCACCGTATGGCACCTGTCCGTTGCTCGTGCAAGTACCCGCCCGGGAGCGCTCCCGGACGCGGTCGCGGCCGGTGGGAGGGGTGTGGTGTGAACAGGGCGACCAGGGTGTACGCCGGCGGGTGGCCACCGGGCCGGGCCGGGGCGCGTGCGCGGTGCGTGGCCGTGGCGGCACGCTTCGCCGCTTCCGCCGCCGATGAAGGCAGGGCCCTGTCGAGGCCGGGGCGATCACGAGATATCTTGATGTCAAGCAATGTTGCAGACGTGGAGCGGAGCACAGGGTGACTGACTCGACCATCATCTATACACACACCGACGAGGCCCCGGCCCTGGCGACGTATTCGTTCTTGCCCGTGATCCAGGCGTACGCCTCGACGGCCGGGGTCAATGTCGAGAGCCGTGACATCTCGCTGGCCGGACGCATCATCGCAGGCTTCCCCGAGCGTCTCGAAGAGGGGCAGCGCATCGACGACGCGCTCGCCGAGCTCGGTGAGCTGGCCAAGCGTCCCGAGGCCAACATCATCAAGCTTCCGAACATCTCGGCCTCGATCCCGCAGCTCAAGGCGGCCATCGCCGAGCTGCAGGCGCAGGGCTACGCGCTCCCGGACTACCCGGACGACCCGCAGACCGACGAGGACAAGGACGTCCGCGCGCGCTACGACAAGGTCAAGGGCAGCGCGGTGAACCCCGTCCTGCGCGAGGGCAACTCCGACCGCCGCGCCCCTGCCTCGGTCAAGAACTACGCCAAGGCGCACCCGCACCGCATGGGCAAGTGGAGCGCCGACTCGAGGACGAACGTCACCACCATGGGCGTGGACGACTTCCGGACCACCGAGAAGTCCACGATCGTCACCGAGGACGGCTCGCTGCGCATCGAGCTCGTGGGCGACGACGGCACCACCACCGTGCTGCGCGAGTCGGTACCGGTGCTCGCCGGCGAGGTCGTCGACGCGGCGGTCATGCGCGTCGCGGCCCTGCGCGAGTTCCTCACCGAGCAGGTCGCCCGCGCCAAGGCCGAGGACGTGCTGTTCTCCGTCCACCTCAAGGCCACCATGATGAAGGTCTCCGACCCGATCATCTTCGGCCACGTGGTCCGCGCCTTCTTCCCGAACACCTTCGCCAAGTACGGCGACGTGCTCGTCGCCGCCGGCCTGTCCCCGAACGACGGCCTCGGCGCCATCCTCAAGGGCCTGGACTCGGTGCCGCACATCGGCGCCGAGATCAAGGCGTCCTTCGAGGCCGAGCTCGCCGACGGCCCCGCGCTGGCCATGGTCGACTCGGACAAGGGCATCACCAACCTGCACGTGCCGAGCGATGTCATCGTCGACGCCTCCATGCCGGCCATGATCCGCACCTCCGGCCACATGTGGGGCCCGGACGGCCAGGAGGCCGACACCCTCGCGGTGCTGCCGGACAGCAGCTACGCGGGCGTCTACCAGGTCGTCCTCGACGACTGCCGCGCCAACGGCGCCTTCGACCCGTCGACCATGGGCTCGGTGCCGAACGTCGGCCTCATGGCGCAGAAGGCCGAGGAGTACGGCAGCCACGACAAGACCTTCGAGATCCCCACCACCGGCACGGTGCGGGTCGTCGACGGCAACGGCGACGGCGACGTCGTGCTGGAGCAGGCCGTCGGCGCCGGCGACATCTTCCGCATGTGCCAGGCCAAGGACCTGCCGATCCAGGACTGGGTCAAGCTCGCCGTCACCCGCGCCCGCGCCACCGGTGTCCCGGCCGTGTTCTGGCTGGACGAGGACCGCGCCCACGACGCGCAGCTGATCACCAAGGTCAAGAAGTACCTCGCCGACCACGACACGGACGGCCTGCAGATCGAGATCATGTCGCCGGTCGAGGCGACCGCGTTCTCGCTGGAGCGCATCCGCCGCGGTGAGGACACCATCTCGGTCACCGGCAACGTGCTGCGTGACTACCTGACCGACCTGTTCCCGATCCTGGAGCTGGGCACGAGCGCGAAGATGCTCTCCGTCGTCCCGCTCATGAACGGCGGCGGTCTGTTCGAGACGGGCGCCGGCGGCTCCGCGCCCAAGCACGTCCAGCAGCTGGTCAAGGAGAACTACCTGCGCTGGGACAGCCTGGGCGAGTTCTTCGCGCTCGCGGCCAGCTTCGAGCACCTGGCGACGACCACGGGCAACGCACGCGCCCAGATCCTCGCCGACACCCTCGACCGCGCGACCGGCACCTTCCTCAACGAGGACAAGTCGCCGAGCCGCAAGCTGGGCGGCATCGACAACCGCGGCAGCCACTTCTACCTGGCCCTGTACTGGGCCCAGGAGCTGGCGCAGCAGACCGACGACGCGCAGCTCGCGCAGGCGTTCGCCGCGCTCGCGAAGACGCTGGGCGAGCAGGAGCAGACCATCGTCGACGAGCTGATCGCGGTGCAGGGCTCGCCGGCCGAGATCGGTGGCTACTACCAGCCCGACCCGGCCAAGGCCTCCGCCGTGATGCGTCCGTCGCAGACCTTCGTCCAGGCGATCGCCTCCATCGGCTGACGGGACACCGCGGAGAGGGGGCGACCAGGCGCTCCCGCTCCTCCCGCCCCGGCCGGCACCATGCCCGGCCGGGGCGGCTCCGTGTCCGGGAGCGGCACCGGAGCCAGGCCGCCGGATCGAGGAGTTTCCGCGTAATCGGCCCCGGGGAGCCCTTCCGGCGGTAGGTTCGAACGCCCGGACCGAACCGTGCCCTGGAAGGGGAGAGGCCGTGCTGGCAGGCAGGAACGCCGTGGTCACCGGTGGCTCACGGGGCATCGGCCGTGCGATCGTCGAGCGGCTGTGCCGCGACGGGGCGCACGTGTTCTTCAACTACGCCAGCGACGACGACGCGGCGGCCGAGGTCGTCCGCACGGTGCGCGACGACGGCGGCAGGGTCCGGGCCGTCCGGCTGGACCTCGCGGACCCGGACGGACCGGAGCGCCTGATGGCGGCCGCCGAGGAGGAGCTCGACGGGCTGGACATCCTCGTGAACAACGCCGCCCTCTGCCCCACCCCGGCCCTGCTCACGGACACCGATCCGGCGGTCTTCGACCAGGTCCTGGCGGTCAACACCAGAGCGGTCTTCATGACGGTCCGCCACGCGGCGCTACGGATGCGCGACGGCGGCCGCATCGTCAACATCTCCACGGCCAACACCGCGCGTACGGGCCCCGGTATCTCCGCCTACGCCGCGAGCAAGGGTGCCGTCGAGCAGCTCACCGCCGTCGCCGCCCATGAACTCGGGGCCCGCGGGATCACGGTCAACACCGTCTCGCCCGGAGCCACCGACACCGAACTGCTGCGCGGCAACAACCAGCCGCAGGCACTGGAGGCAGTCGCCGGCATGACCCCGCTGCGCCGCCTGGGGGAACCCGCGGACGTGGCCGATGTGGTCGCCTTCCTCGCCGGTCATGACGGCCGGTGGATCACGGGACAGAACGTCCGCGCGACGGGCGGGCTGGCCTGAGCGGCGCCGGGGGGAGCGTTCCGCCGGCCCCCGGCCCGGGTATCCACCGGATCGTCCGGCAACGGCACCGCACCGCACAGGAATTCGGCCGGCGGCGGCCCGGCTCGCGGCGTACCGAAGGCCTGAGACACGGCCTGTGCCCATGGACGCCCTGACGGGTGAATGTCGTGCGGCGGCGGGCGGCGGGCCACGTATCGCGGCCCCGCGGCTGATTTGCTGCTCCTGGAATCTGGCGTGACGCGCGCGGGACCGGTCTGTCGGCCGTCCCGGTGGGAACGGCGCCCCTGCCGGGTGCTCGGGCCACCCGCGAACGACAATCGAAGGAGCGTCCCAGTGACGACGACGGGCACATCAGGGGCAGCCGAGGCGGAGGAGGCGTACGCGAACGAACTTCCGGTCCGTGCCAAGGAACCGGGAAACGTCGTCATCAAGTGGCTGACCACCACCGACCACAAGACGATCGGCACGCTCTACCTCGTCACCTCGTTCGCCTTCTTCGTCGTCGGCGGTGTGCTGGCCCTGGTCATGCGCGCCGAACTGGCGCGTCCTGGGATGCAGATCGTCTCGCCCGAGCAGTTCAACCAGGCGTTCACGATCCACGGCACGATCATGCTGCTGATGTTCGCGACCCCGCTGTTCGCCGGATTCACCAACTGGATCATGCCGTTGCAGATCGGCGCGCCCGACGTGGCGTTCCCGCGGCTGAACATGTTCGCCTACTGGCTGTACCTCTTCGGCTCGATCATTGTCGTGGGCGGCTTCCTCACCCCGAACGGGGCGGCGGACTTCGGCTGGTTCGCGTACTCCCCGCTGACCGACGCGGTCCGTTCACCGGGCATCGGCAGCGACATGTGGATCATGGGTCTGGCCTTCTCCGGCTTCGGCACGATCCTCGGTTCGGTCAACTTCATCACCACGATCATCTGCATGCGCGCGCCCGGCATGACGATGTTCCGCATGCCGATCTTCGTCTGGAACGTCCTGCTGACCGCTGTGCTGGTCCTGCTGGCCTTCCCGGTCCTCGCGGCGGCCCTCCTGGTGCTGGAGGCGGACCGGAAGTTCGGTGCTCACGTCTTCGACCCGGCCAACGGCGGGGCCCTGCTCTGGCAGCACCTCTTCTGGTTCTTCGGCCATCCGGAGGTGTACATCATCGCCCTGCCGTTCTTCGGCATCGTCAGTGAGGTCATCCCGGTCTTCAGCCGGAAACCGATCTTCGGCTACATCGGCCTGGTCAGCGCGACGATCGCCATCGCGGGCCTCTCCGCGACCGTGTGGGCGCACCACATGTATGTGACGGGCGGTGTGCTGTTGCCGTTCTTCTCGTTCATGACCTTCCTCATCGCGGTACCGACCGGTGTGAAGTTCTTCAACTGGATCGGCACGATGTGGCGGGGGGCGCTGTCCTTCGAGACACCGATGCTCTGGTCGATCGGCTTTCTGGTGACCTTCCTCTTCGGTGGTCTGACCGGTGTGATCCTGGCGTCGCCCCCGATGGACTTCCACGTCTCGGACTCGTACTTCGTCGTCGCGCACTTCCACTACGTCGTCTTCGGCACCGTGGTCTTCGCGATGTTCGCCGGATTCCACTTCTGGTGGCCGAAGTTCACCGGCAAGATGCTGGACGAGCGGCTCGGCAAGATCACGTTCTGGACGCTGTTCGTGGGCTTTCACGGCACGTTCCTGGTGCAGCACTGGCTGGGCGCGGAGGGGATGCCGCGTCGTTACGCGGACTACCTCGCCGTCGACGGTTTCACCGCGCTGAACACGATCTCGACGATCTCCTCGTTCCTGCTCGGCCTGTCGATGCTGCCGTTCTTCTACAACGTGTGGAAGACCGCCAGGTACGGCAGGAACGTCGGGGTCGACGACCCGTGGGGCTACGGCCGCTCGCTGGAGTGGGCGACCTCCTGCCCGCCGCCGCGGCACAACTTCCTCACCCTGCCGCGGATCCGTTCCGAATCCCCGGCGTTCGACCTGCACCACCCCTCGGTCCGCGCGCGCGACGAGGCCCTCAACCGTCCGGACACCGGGACGTTCCCGGCCCCGGGCGACGAGCGGGCCTGAGCACGACGCCCCGCGGAGAGGAGGCGCGAGTGGCCCACGGCAAGGACAGCGACAGCAGGGCGGGCGCGTCGTCCGTTCCGCCGCCCTCCGCAGGCGAACTCGTCCACGGCTCGTAAAGATGAGTGAGGACGGGCGCGTGCGACGTGGCAGGCGAACGGATGAACGTACAGGCCCCTGAAGGGACGAACACCGTGGCACGACCCAGGATCCTCGTTGTCGGCGCCGGATTCGCCGGAGTGGAGTGCGTACGCCGTCTGGAGCGCGGGCTCATCCCCGGCGAGGCGGAGATCGCTCTCGTCGCCCCGTTCTCGTACCAGCTCTACCTCCCCCTGCTGCCACATGTGGCGGCAGGCGTGCTCACCCCGCAGTCGGTCGCCGTCTCACTGCGCCGCAGCCGCAAGCACCGCACCCGGATCATCCCGGGCGGGGCCATCGGAGTGGATCCGAAGGCGAAGATCTGCGTCATCCGCAAGATCACCGACGAGATCGTCTACGAGCCCTACGACTACATCGTGCTCAGCGCCGGCAGCGTCACCCGCACCTTCGACATCCCCGGCCTGCTGGACAACGCCCGGGGCATGAAGACGCTGGCCGAGGCCGCCTACGTACGGGACCACGTGATCGCCCAGCTCGACCTCGCGGACGCCAGCCACGACGAGAACGAACGGGCCTCGCGCCTCCAGTTCGTGGTGGTCGGCGGCGGCTACGCGGGAACCGAGACGGCGGCCTGTCTGCAGCGCCTGACCACCAGCGCGGTCCGGCACTACCCGCGGCTCGACCCGAAGCTGATCAAGTGGCACCTCATCGACATCGCCCCGAAGCTGATGCCGGAACTGGGGGACAAGCTGGGCCGGAGCGCCCTGGAGGTGCTGCGCGCCCGCGGCATCGAGGTGTCGCTCGGCGTCTCGATCGCCGAGGCCGCCCCGGAGAAGGTCACCTTCACCGACGGCCGGGTGCTGCCCTGCCGGACCCTGATCTGGACGGCGGGTGTCGCCGCGAGCCCGCTGGTCAGCACGTTCGACGCGGAGACGGTACGCGGCCGGCTGGCCGTCACCCCCGAGATGAGCCTGCCCGGCTTCGACGGCGTCTTCGCCCTCGGCGACTGCGCGGCCGTCCCCGACCTGCACAAGGGCGACGGAGCGGTCTGCCCGCCCACCGCGCAGCACGCCATGCGCCAGGGCCGCAGGCTCGCCGACAACCTCATCGCGACCCTGCGGAACCAGCCGCTGAAGCCGTACGTCCACAAGGACCTCGGCCTCGTCGTGGACCTCGGCGGCAAGGACGCGGTCTCCAAGCCGCTCGGGATCGAGCTGCACGGGATTCCCGCGCAGGCCGTCGCCCGCGGCTACCACTGGTCGGCGCTGCGCACCAATGTCGCCAAGGCCCGGGTCGCGACCAACTGGATCCTCAACGCCGTCGCGGGCGACGACTTCGTACGCCTCGGTTTTCTGTCCCGGCAGCCGGCCAAGCTGCGCGACTTCGAGCACACGGACGCCTACCTCACACCGGAACAGGTCCGCGAGCACACCGCCGCGCTGCACACCGGAACCTGATCCCGCAGCCGAAGGCCCCGGCCCCGCGTACGGCGCGGCCGGGGCGGTCCGGCCGGATCAGCCGTTGCCCGCGTGACCCGCCGTCAGTCCGGGATTCCGCTCGACCACCGGGTCCAGGATGTCGTCGATGCCCTTCAGCAGCTCCGCGTCCAGCGTCACGCCGGCCGCCGCGACGTTCTCCGTCACCTGCTCCGGCCGGGACGCGCCGATGATCGCGGCCGAGACGTTCGAGTTCTGCAGTACCCACGCGACCGCGAGCTGGGCCAGGCTGAGCCCGGCGCTGTCGGCGAGCGGCCGCAATCGCTGCACCCGCTCCAGCACGTCGTCGCGCAGCCAGCCGGCGACCATGTTCGCACCGCCCTTGTCGTCGGTCGCCCGTGAACCGGCCGGGAGCGGCGCACCGGGCTTGTACTTGCCGGTGAGCGCGCCCTGAGCGATCGGGGACCAGACGATCTGGCCGATGCCCAGTTCCTCGGAGGCGGGCACCACGTCGCTCTCGATGACCGCCACAGCGCCGAGTACTGCGGCTGGTTGGAGATCAGCGGCACCCGCAGCTCGCGGGCCAGTCCGTGCGCGGCGCGGAGCTGGTCGGCCGTCCACTCCGAGACGCCGATGCAGAGGGCCTTGCCGGAGCGGATGACGTCGGCGAACGCCTCCATGGTCTCCTCCAGCGGGGTCGAGTGGTCGTAGCGGTGCGCCTGGTACAGGTCCACGTACTCCGTTTGCAGGCGACGCAGCGAGTTGTCGATGGACCCCATGATGTGCTTGCGGCCGAGCCCGCGGTCGTTGTGTCCGGGACCGGTCGGGAAGTAGACCTTGGTGAACACCTCCAGGCCCTCCCGGCGTTCGTTCTTCAGCGCCCGGCCGAGGACCGCCTCGGCCCGGGTCTCGGCGTAGACGTCCGCGGTGTCGAAGGTGGTGATTCCGGCGTCCAGGGCGGCGCGGATGCAGGCGACCGCCGCGTCCTCCTCCACCTGGGAACCGTGGGTGAGCCAGTTCCCGTAGGCGATCTCACTGACGGTCAGGCCGCTGCGGCCGAGTCGGCGGAACTCCGTGTGGCTGCTCTTCTTGTGCTCGTGGGCGGGGATCACGCGATCGCCGGGCCAGGTATGCGCCGGGGCCGGTGGCGCCCGGACAGGCTCAGGCCTCCGGGACGGTGCCGTGGACGGCACGGAGGAACGAGGCGTTGTCCGGGGTGCGGCGGAGCCGGTCCAGCAGTGTTTCGAGCGCGGTCCGCGGGTCCCTGCTGTGCAGTGCCCGCCGCAGTCCGCGTACCACCCGCAACTCGCCCTCAGGTACGAGGAGTTCCTCGCGCCGGGTGCCGGACGACGAGATGTCCACGGCCGGGTGGACGCGCCGTTCCGCCAGTGCGCGGTCGAGCCGGAGCTCCATGTTGCCGGTGCTCTTCAGCTCCTCGAAGAAGTAGTCGTCGGCGCGGGAGCCGGTCTCCACCAGTGCGGTGGCCAGGATGGTGAGGGAGCCGCCCTCCTCGGCGGGCCGGGCGGCGCCGAAGAACTGCTTGGGCCCGAGCAGGGCGGCAGCGTCGACACCGCCGCTGAGGGTGCGTCCGCCCGAGGCGGAGACGTTGTTGTGGGCGCGGCACAGGCGGGTGAGGGAGTCGAGCAGGATGACGACGTCCTGGCCCTGCTCGACCAGCCGCTTGGCGCGTTCGACCGCGAGTCCGGCGAGGGCGATGTGCTCCTTGGCGGGCCGGTCGAAGGTCGAGGCGAGCACCTCGCCCCGGACGGACCGGCGCATGTCGGTGACCTCTTCGGGGCGTTCGTCGACCAGCACCACCATCAGGTGGCACTCGGGGTGGTTGGCGGCGACGGCCGCGGCGATCTGCTGGAGCAGCACCGTCTTGCCGGTCCTGGGCGGCGCGACGATCAGCCCGCGCTGCCCCTTTCCGACCGGCGCGAGCAGATCGACGAGACGCATCGCGGCACCGCCGGACGGTGTCTCCAGCCGGAGCCGCTGCCGAGGATGGAGCGGGGTGAGGTCGCGGAAGTGCGGTCGGCCCCGGAGCGCCCGCGGGGAGCGGCCGTTGACCCGCTCCACGGTGGACAGGGTGCGGGGCCGGTCGCAGAGCCCGGCGACGGCATCGCCCCGGCGCAGGCCGTGGCGGCGGATCAGGGCGGCGGGGACCACCACGTCGCCGGGGGAGGGGAGGCCGTCCCGTACGCGCAGTACGCCGTTCCCCTGGTGGGTGAGGTCGAGTACGCCGGCGGCCGCGGTGGTGTGCGTGGCCTCGGCAGCCAACTGGCTTTGTTCAAGCGGGTGTTCGAGAGAGATGGTCATGGTGGGCGGGTCCTTTCGCGGACATGGCGAATGAGGGGCCGGGCGGCACGGGGCGGCAGAGAACACGCCCCCGACGACGGGCGGGAAAGCCCGGAGGGAGGATTCCGGTCCGAACTGGATGAGGTGATGCGGAGAGCTGGACCGCCGGTCGGAAATGGACGGGCGCGGCAGCTGCGGAGAGATGAATCGGCACCGGCGCCTCGAACCGAGGCGAGCACGGGTACCACAAGCACGGTAGCACGGCCCGGCGGGAACGGGACCGTGCCGAGAGCGGGCAAGGCTGCGCGGGGGCTCCGAAATCCGGTTGTCACGGCTCTCGCGGGGTGATGTGGTTCTCCGGGCCGCCGGCCCGCTCACCCATCCTGACCTGCGCCCCGGGGCGCGGAGGAGTCACTTTGTCGATACGTATCACCGCGCTGGCCGACCCCGCTCCGCCGACCGGGAGTCACCGGCTGGCCTGGCTCGCCTCCGACGCCGGGGGCAGCCCCGTCGGTTCGGCGTTCCTGCGCGTCTTCACCCGCGAGGGCCAGGACCACCTCGCCGAACTCGAACTCGGCGTCCACCCCGCGGAGCGCCGCAACGGCGTCGGCTCACTCCTGTTCGACGCCGCGGTCGCCGCCGCCCGCGAGGCGGACCGGCGCACCGTCATTGCGCAGGTCGAGGCCGGATCGGCGGGGGATCACTTCCTGCGGGCCAAGGGGCTGCGCAAGGTCCTGACCCTGACATACGTCCGGCTTCCGCTGGCGAAGGCGGACATGCAGGCCCTGCACCGGACCGTCGGGCAACCGCACCCGGGCTACCGGCTGATCTCCTGGGACGGCACCGTCCCCGACGAGCTCGCGGAGACGTTCGCCGCCTCCCGCCGGGCGATGGACGACATGCCCATGGACGACACCGACTTCGGCACGGTCGTCTGGGACGTGGACCGGGTCCGGTCCGCGGCGGCAGCCGTCGCCGCACGCGGCGAACTCCTGCACACGGTCGCGGCGTTCGACGAGTCCACCGCGACGATCGCGGGCTTCACGGAACTCGTCGTCCCGGGTGACGGAACGGGCGACGGGCAGCACTACGGCACCGGAGTCCTTCCCGAGCACCGGGGACACGGCCTCGGAAGGTGGATGAAGGCCCGGTCCATCCTTCACGCCCGCGAGACCCGGCCCGGTCTGGCAGGGCTGCTGACGGACACCGCCGACAGCAATACGCACATGCGGCACATCAACGACGCGCTCGGCTACGAGCCGACACACACCTCGGTCGAGTACCAGCTCGATCTGTAGCCGACACGAACGTCCGGCGGCCCGGGAGTTCCGGACCGCCGGACGGAGACATCGCGTACCCGGGCCGTCAGGCCACCGGGTCACCGGACTCCGCCACCGCCGCCGCGCCCCGGAACGCGGCCAGGATCTGCTCGGCCGCCAGCGTGGCCGTCAACTCGCCGTCCCGGACCCGCTGTTCCAGCCCGGGGGTCAGCGCACGCACCTCCGGATGGCCGCGCAGACTCTCCAGCAGCTCGTCCCGCACCATCGTCCACGTCCAGTCGACCTGCTGGTCGCGCCGCTTCGCGGCGAGCCGCCCGGTCGACTCCAGCAGCGCGCGGTGCTGCTCCAGCCGTTCCCACAGGGTGTCGAGGCCGGCCGACTCACGGGCGCTGCACGTGAGCACCGGCGGTGTCCACGCCGCGTCCACCGGGTGCATCAGCCGCAGCGCACCCGCCAGTTCGCGCGCCGCCGCGCGGGCGTCCCGCTCGTGCGGGCCGTCCGCCTTGTTGACCGCGATCGCGTCCGCCAGCTCCAGCACACCCTTCTTGATGCCCTGGAGCTGATCACCGGTCCGGGCCAGCGTCAGCAGCAGAAACGTGTCGACCATGTTGGCCACCGCCGTCTCCGACTGCCCGACGCCGACCGTCTCCACCAGCACCACGCCGTAACCCGCGGCCTCCATCACCACGATGGACTCCCGGGTCGCCTTGGCCACTCCGCCGAGGGTGCCGGCGGTGGGGGACGGGCGTACGAACGCCGCCGGGTCCACCGCGAGCCGTTCCATCCTGGTCTTGTCGCCCAGGATGGAGCCGCCGGTACGGCTGGAGGAGGGGTCGACGGCCAGCACCGCGACCCGGTGCCCGAGCCCGGTGAGCATCGTGCCCAGCGCGTCGATGAACGTGGACTTCCCGACCCCGGGCACGCCGCTGATCCCGATCCGCCGGGCCGCGCCGGAGTGCGGCAGCAGCTCGCGTAGCAATCGCTGGGCCAGCACCCGGTGATCGGGGCGGGTGGACTCGACGAGAGTGATGGCGCGCGCGATGTGCGCCCGCTTCCCGTCGAGCACCCCCTTCACATAGCTGTCGATGTCGATCCTGGGAGCCATCGGGTCAGCGGCTCACAGCTCGTGGCCGAGCGCGGCGCCGAGCCGAGTCACCAGGTCGTACGCGGCATCGGGGATCACCGTCCCGGGCGGGAACACGGCTGTCGCGCCCGCCTCGTGCAGCGCCTCGACGTCCTGTGGCGGAATCACCCCGCCCACCACGATCATGATGTCCTCGCGCCCCTCGGCCGCCAGCTCCTCGCGGAGCGCCGGCACCAGCGTGAGGTGCCCGGCGGCCAGCGAGGAGACGCCCACGATGTGCACGTCCGCCTCCACCGCCTGCCGTGCCACCTCGGCCGGCGTCTGGAACAGCGGACCGACGTCCACGTCGAAACCCAGGTCGGCGAAGGCGGTCGAGATCACCTTCTGGCCGCGGTCGTGGCCGTCCTGTCCCATCTTGGCGACCAGGATGCGCGGACGGCGACCCTCGGCCTCCTCGAACCTGTCCACCAACGCCCGGGTCCGGTCCACGGAAGGGGATTCACCTGCCTCGTTGCGGTACACACCGGAGATCGTACGGATCTGGCCCGCATGCCTCCCGTACACCTTCTCCAGGGCGTCCGAGATCTCGCCCACGGTCGCCATCGCACGCGCCGCGTCCACGGCCAGGGCCAGCAGATTGCCTTCGAGCCCCGGACCGGGGTCGCGCCCGGCCGCATCCGTCAGGGCGCGCAGCGCCGCCTGGCAGGCGGTCTCGTCGCGTTCCTCGCGCAGCCGGCGCAGCTTCTCGACCTGCTGGGTGCGCACCGAGGAGTTGTCGACCTTGAGCACATCGATCTGCTCGTCGCTCTCCACCCGGTACTTGTTCACCCCGATCACCGGCTGGCGCCCGGAGTCGATCCGCGCCTGGGTACGGGCCGCGGCCTCCTCCACCCGGAGCTTCGGGATGCCCGCGTCGATGGCCTGCGCCATGCCGCCCGCCGCCTCGACCTCCTCGATGTGCCGCCAGGCCCGGCGCGCCAGGTCGTACGTCAGCTTCTCCACGTACGCGCTGCCGCCCCACGGGTCGATCACCCGGCCGGTCCCCGACTCCTGCTGGAGCAGCAGCTGGGTGTTCCGGGCGATCCGGGCGGAGAAGTCCGTCGGCAGGGCGAGCGCCTCGTCGAGCGCGTTGGTGTGCAGCGACTGGGTGTGTCCCTGGGTGGCCGCCATCGCCTCCACACAGGTCCGGGTGACGTTGTTGAACACGTCCTGTGCGGTCAGCGACCACCCGGATGTTTGCGAATGGGTGCGCAGCGAGAGCGACTTGGCGTTCTTCGGCTCGAACTCCTTGACCAGCTTGGCCCAGAGCAGCCGGGCCGCCCGCAGCTTCGCGATCTCCATGAAGAAGTTCATGCCGATCGCCCAGAAGAACGACAGCCGGGGCGCGAACGCGTCCACGTCGAGACCTGCGTCCCGGCCGGCCCGCAGATACTCCACCCCGTCCGCGAGGGTGTACGCCAGCTCCAGATCGGCCGTCGCACCCGCCTCCTGGATGTGATACCCGGAGATGGAGATCGAGTTGTAGCGCGGCATCTTCTGCGAGGTGTACGCGAAGATGTCGGAGATGATCCGCATCGAGGGCTTCGGCGGATAGATGTAGGTGTTGCGGACCATGAACTCCTTCAGAATGTCGTTCTGAATGGTCCCGGCCAGCTTCTCGGGCCCGACGCCCTGTTCCTCCGCGGCCACGATGTACAGCGCGAGCACGGGCAGCACCGCGCCGTTCATCGTCATCGACACCGACATCCGGTCCAGCGGGATGCCGTCGAAGAGCTGCCGCATGTCGTAGATCGAGTCGATCGCCACGCCCGCCATGCCGACATCGCCGGTCACCCGCGGGTGGTCGCTGTCGTAGCCCCGGTGGGTCGGCAGGTCGAAGGCGACGGAGAGCCCCTTCTGACCGGCGGCGAGGTTGCGGCGGTAGAAGGCGTTGGACTCCTCGGCGGTGGAGAACCCGGCGTACTGCCGGATCGTCCAGGGCTGGTTGACGTACATCGTCGGGTACGGGCCCCGCAGGTACGGGGCGATGCCCGGATACGTGCCGAGGAAGTCGAGCCCTTCGAGGTCGTGCCCGGTGTACAGCGGCTTCACCGCGATGCCTTCCGGGGTCTCCCACAGCAGGTCGCCGTCGGAACTGCCGGAGGACTCCTTCACCGAGGCGCGCCACTGGTCCTCGGAGACCTCGGCGGCGCCGCCCGGACCGAGCTCGATGCCGGAGAAGTCGGGGATACGCATTACGCCACATCCATACGGTCGAGGAGGGAGGAGAGCACGGCCACCACATCGGAGCCCGCGAAGACGTACTCGTCGACACCGGCGTACTCGCCGGGCCGGCCGGCCAGGAACACCCGCTCGGCGCCTGCCGAACGCAGCGCCCCGGCGACCGCCTCGGCCTGCTCGGCGTAGAGCGCGTCGCTGGAACACAGGCACGCCACGGTGGCGCTGCCCGCCCTGAACGCGTCGGCGGCCGTCGTCGCGTCGACGGAGACCGGGTCGTGGACCGGTTCGATGCCGCCCGCCTGGAACAGATTGGCGGCGAACGACGCCCGCGTGGTGTGCGCGGCGGCGGGGCCGAGCGCGGCGAGGAAGACCTTCGGCCGCTGCCCGGTCGCCGCGAGATGCGCGTCCGACCGGGCGCGCAGCGCCTCGAACGCCTCGTCACGGCGGACCCTGGGCAGACCGCCCGGTGCCGCGGCCGGTCCGCGCGGGGCAGGCTCGCGCTCCACCGGCCGCTCCGCCAGCTGCGGGAACTCGCTCACCCCGGTGATCGGCTCCTTGCGACGCGCCAGATCCCTGCTGCGCGCCGCCCAGGTGGCCGCGAGACGTTCACCGATCATTCCCGAGCCCAGCGCGGCGGCCTGACCGCCGGACCGTTCGATCTCCTGGAAGAACGACCAGGCGGCGTCGGCGAGTTCGGCGGTGAGCCGCTCCACGTACCAGGAGCCGCCCGCCGGGTCGATCACCCGGGCCAGGTGCGACTCCTCCAGCAGGATCGTCGAGGTGTTACGGGCGATGCGCCGGGCGAACGCGTCCGGCAGCCCCAGCGCGTGATCGAACGGCAGCACGGTGACGGAGTCGGCGCCGCCGACCCCCGCCCCCAGACAGGCCAGCGTCGTGCGCAGCATGTTCACCCACGGATCGCGCCGCGTCATCATCACCGAGGACGTCACCGCGTGCTGGCGCTGCGCCCCGGCTCCGGCGGCCCCGCAGACCTCCGCAACCCGGGACCACAGCCGGCGCGCGGCCCGCAGCTTGGCGATGGTCAGGAACTGGTCGGCGGTGGCCGCGTACCGGAACTCCAGCTGCCCGCAGGCTTCTTCGACCGACAGCCCGGCCTCGGTCAGCGCCCGCAGCAGGGCGACACCGGTCGCCAGCGAGGCGCCCAGCTCCTCGGCGGCCGAACCGCCGGCCTCGTGGTACGGCAGCGCGTCGACGGCCAGCGCCCGCAGCCTGGGGAACTCGCGGGCACACCGCTGGGCCCAGTGGACGGCGGCCGACAGATCGGGCTCGGCTCCGCCGCGGGCGGCTTGCCCGAACGGGTCCGCGCCGAGGTTGCCGCGCAGGCTCCGCGGGTCGATGCCCCGTTCCGTGCAGATCCGCAGAAACTCGGTGGCCGCGGCGTCGGTTTCACCGCCCGCGTCGAGCACCACGGGAGCCAGATCGAGGAAGACGCCGTCCAGGGCCCCCGCCAGCGCGGACACCGGGACACCCGCGGCACCGCCCACGGTCAGCCACAGCGAGGTGACACCGTTCTCCAGATCGGCGAGCAGCGCCTCGTTGAGACGCGCGGGATCGGGAAGGGTGTGCCGCTGCCGTACGTCCCAGCCGCCCGCCGCGTTGCCCTCGGACCTGCTGCCGCGGGTGAAGGGGGCGAAGCCCGGATATCCGGCATCGGGCGCGCTGTCGCGCGAGGTGTAGAGGGGGCGGGTGGTGAGCCCGTCCTCGACCGTGGTGGACAGCGCTTCCTCGGCGGCCGAACCCGCAGCCTCCTTGCCCGACTTGCGCAGCACACCTTCGACGAGGTGTTGCCAGTGCTCATGGGCGGGGGCGGGGAATTCGGCGGCCAACGAAAGCCCGTCGGCAGGCAGGACCGTCATGCCCAGATGCTAGGTCAGGGCGCTTGAGCGCAGCATGGGTTCCGCTTGTGACCTTGCCCTCTCCGAGCGCACTTGATCCTTCACCCACCGTCGCGTAGCCGGTCCTCGCCCCCGCCCCGGCCCGGTGCTTGGCGATTCCTCCAATGCCCCTGGCATTTGCTCCACAGATCACCCGGATGGATTGCAGCTGCGAGGACGATTCGAATATCTTGTCGCACATGCAGTCCTACACAATCGGCCAGGCGGCACGTCTGCTGGGGGTCAGCCCCGACACGGCCCGCCGCTGGGCGGACGCCGGGCGGGTCGCCACCCACCGCGACGAGAGCGGCCGCAGGCTCATCGACGGCCGGGACCTGGCCGCCTTCTCCATCGAGGTCGGCCAGGGCGGGGGAGGCGAGGACGACACCTCGTACACCTCGGCCCGCAACGCATTCCCGGGCATCGTCACCGCGGTGAAGCTCGGCGATGTCGCGGCCCAGGTCGAGATCCAGGCGGGCCCGCACCGTCTGGTGTCACTGCTCACCCGGGAGGCCGTCGAGGAACTGGGGCTGGAGGTCGGCATGCAGGCCACCGCTCGCGTGAAGTCCACCAGCGTGCACATCGATCGCGTCTGACGGCGCGTCACCCACGGCACGCATCAACTTCAAGGAGTCACCGGACCATGTCGACCACCCTCACCGGGCGGCGCGCCGCCGCAGCGGTCATCACCGCCGCACTGCTGCTCCCGCTCGCCGCGTGCGGCGGCAGCGACGACAGCAAGAAGGAATCCGCCGGGAAGCCGGCGCCGTCCGACATCCGGCTGACGGTGCTGGCCGCGGCCTCGCTCACCGATGTGTTCAAGACCGCGGGCGCCGCGTACGAGAAGGAGCACCCGGGCACGAAGGTGACGTTCTCCTTCGCCGGCTCCCAGGAGCTCGCCGCCCAGGTGAAGCAGGGCGCGCCCGCCGACGCCCTCGTCGTCGCCGACACCAGGACGATGGACGGGCTGAAGTCCGACACGGCGACGCCCGTCGTCATCGCCAGGAACCGCCTCGTCATCGCCACCCGCGAGGGCAATCCGGAGAAGATCGCGGGCCTGAAGGACTTGACCGACCCCGGGCTCAAGGTCGTCCTGGCCGCGTCCGAGGTGCCGGTCGGCCGCTACAGCAAGCAGGTCCTCGACGCCCAGAAGCTCACCGTCGAGCCGGTCTCCCAGGAGCCCAACGTCCGCGCCGTCCTCAGCAAGGTAGAGCTCGGCGAGGCCGACGCGGGCATCGTCTACCGGACCGACGCCGCCACGGCCACCGACAAGGTCGACGCCGTCGACATCCCGGACGCGCAGAACGCCGTGGCCTCCTACCCGGCCGCTACGCTGCGGCAGTCCAGGAACAGCGAGGCCGCCACGGAGTTCGTGAAGTGGCTGAGCACCCCGCAGGCGCAGAAGATCCTGCAGTCGGCGGGCTTCCAGCAGCCCTAGCCTCCAGCAGCCCCAGGTGTTCTGTCCCGGGAGGTCCTGTCCGGCCGGCCGCCCGGGGGAGCGTGAGCGGCCCTGCCCGAACCGACCGATTCCGGGAACCTCCGATGAGAGCTCTCCGCAGCCGGGTGCCCGGCGTGCGCACACCCCTCGCTCTGGCGATCCCCGCGCTGCTCGCCGTCGCGTTCCTGCTGATCCCGCTGATCGGCATTCTGGCCCGTACGTCCTGGGCCGACCTCGGCACCCATCTGACCAGCCCGGAAGTCACCCAGGCGCTCAGACTCTCCCTGCTGGTCTCCTTCTGGGCGCTGGGCCTCTCCCTGCTGCTCGGGGTGCCGCTGGCCTGGCTGCTGGCCCGGACGGACTTTCCCGGCAAGGCGTTCGTACGCTCCCTGGTCCTGCTCCCGATGGTGCTGCCGCCCACCGTCGGAGGCGTGGCGCTCCTCCTCGGCTTCGGCCGCCGGGGACTGCTCGGCCCCTGGCTGGAGGACACCTTCGGGATCACGCTGCCCTTCCACACCTCGGGCGCGGTGGTCGCGGCGACCTTCGTCGCGATGCCGTTCCTCGTCATCAGCCTCGAAGGCGCACTGGCCGGACTGCGCCCCGCGTACGAGGAGACGGCGGCCTCCCTCGGAGCCTCACCGGTCCGGGTGTTCTTCACCGTCACCCTCCCGATGGTCGCCCCCGGGCTCGCCGCCGGGGCCGCCCTCACCTGGGCACGGGCGCTCGGCGAATTCGGTGCCACCATCACCTTCGCGGGCAATCTGCCCGGCACCACCCAGACGCTTCCGCTCCAGGTCTACCTGCTGCTCCAGGACTCCCCGGAGGCCGCCACCTCCGTATCGCTGCTGCTGCTCGCCATCGCCATGGCCGTACTGATCACGCTGCGGGGGCGCTGGACCGGAACGCCGCGCGACCGCGCACGCGGCGCGCAGCCCCCGGCGGACGACCCGGCCGTCCCGGACACGGCACTGCGCGCGGACCGGGAGACGCCCCCTGCCCCGCAGGAACGACGCTCGCTGCACGCCGAGGTCACCGGCTTCGCCCGGCTGACCCTCGAAGCGGCGCCCGGCACCACGATCGCCGTCGTCGGCCCCAACGGCGCGGGCAAGACGACCCTGCTGCGCGCGCTCCTCGGCCTGACCCCGCGCGCCCGCGCCCGGCTGAGCCTCGGCGACACCGACGTCACCGAACTGCCCCCGCACCGACGTCAGGTCGCCTGGGTGCCGCAGGACGGCGCGCTCTTCCCGCACCTGAGCGCGCTGACGAACACGGCGTACGGGCTCCGCGCCCACGGCGTCTCCCGCGCCGAGGCCCGGCGAGAGGCGCAGCAGTGGCTCGACCGGCTGGGCGTCGGACACCTCGCCCACCGCAGGCCCGCCCAGCTCTCCGGCGGCCAGGCCCAGCGCGTGGCACTGGCCAGGGCGCTCGCCGCCCGCCCCTGGCTGCTGCTGCTCGACGAGCCGCTCGCCGCCCTCGACCAGACCACCCGCGCCCATGTCCGGCACACCCTGCGCACCCACCTCGCCGGGTTCGGCGGCGTCTGTCTGATCGTCACCCACGACCCCGTCGAAGCGGTCTCACTGGCCGACCGGGTGCTGGTGCTCGACGAGGGCCGCACCCTCCAGGACGCGCCACCGGCCGAGGTCACCCGGAATCCCCGCTCACCGTGGGTCGCCCGGATGCTCGGCCGCAACGCCTGGCCCGGCACCGCCGCGCCCGACGGCACGCTGGCCCTCGCGGGCCGCGGCCGGCTGGTCGTCGCGGACGCGCTCGCCGAGGGGACGGCGGCCCTCGCGATCATCGCGCCCGAAGCGGTCTCCGTGCACCACGACAGGCCCGGCGGTAGCCCCCGCAACGTCTGGCCCGGAACGGTGCGCGAGCTCACCGCCGTCGGCAGCCGGCTCCGGGTGGTGATCGCCTCCGACGAGGCGCCGGACCTGGTCGCCGAGATCACCCCCGAAGCGGCGACCGAGCTGGGCCTGGTGGAGGGCACTGCCGTATGGACGAGCGTCAAGGCGACCGAGGTCACCGTCGTCGTGCTCTGAACGCACGGATTCCGCGTACCGGCCAGGGACGTACCGGCCCGCTCTGTTCTCCGGTGGGAAACACTGGGCCGAGAATTCATGAGCGGGTATTCACGGAACACACCGCTATTGGTGTGGTACGCCCCTGACCTGGGGTGAGAGCGGTTGCGATTTCACATTTCCTTTATCCCGGCACATGCCCCCAAACGGTGTCCACCGGCGTTTTACTTTGTCGATTTCCCGGCTGCGTGCGACGTTTGATCCGGCAAAACCGAATGAATTCGGATACGCGTCGAGCGAAAAAGGGGAAGTTCATCGTGCAGACAGCCAGGGCCGTCCAGGCATCCACCGTCCTCAATCTGCGCGACCTGGGCGGCGTCGCCCTGGGCCCGGACCAGCGGGTCCGGGCCGGTGCCGTGCTGCGGTCCGGGCAGCTCAGCGGGCTCGACGCGGCGCAGGACTCCGGGATGTCCACGCTCGGCATCCGCACCGTCGTCGATCTGCGGACCGCCGACGAGCGGGCCGCTGCCCCCGACCGGCTGCCGCAGGGCGCGCGGCTGTTCGTCGCCGATGTGCTCGGGGACAACCCGGGTGTGGCGCCCGCCCGGCTGCGCGCCCTGCTCGCCGATCCCGTGGCCGCGGAGCAGATGCTCGGCGGCGGAAAGGCGGCCGGGCTGTTCGCGGACACCTACCGGCAGATGGTGCTCTCGCCGGGCGCGTCCGCCGCCTACCGGGCCTTCGTCGAGACCGTCGCCGACGACCGTGCCCGCCCGGTGCTCTTCCACTGCACGGCGGGCAAGGACCGGACCGGCTGGGCCGCCGCCCTGCTCCTGATGATGCTCGGCGCGTCGCGCGATGCGGTGCGCGCCGAGTTCCTCGCGGTGAATCCGGTGGTGCGGGTGGCCTTCGCGCCGTACGTGCAGGACTTCCTCGACGCGGGGGGCGACCCGGAGATCGCCTCCGCGATCACCGAGGTGCGCCCCCGCTACCTCGACACGGCGCTGGACGCCATGGACGAACGCTGGGGCGGACTCGACGGCTATGTGCGCGACGGTCTGCGCATCCCCGAGGCGGTGGTGGAGCGGCTGCGCGCCGGCCTGGTGGTGCCGGCCTGAGCGGCGGGCCGCGATCCGGCCGGCTCTCCTGTCCCCCTGCCCGCCCACGAGCCCCTGCCCGCCCGCGAACCTCTGTTCATCCGCGAACCTCCTGCCCACCCGCGAATCGATGGCGGGCTCTCGGGTTGACTTGATACCCCCAGGGGGTATGTTGTGAGGCATCGGGAAGCGCTGCCTCCCGGTCGACCCGATGGAGGGAACCGTCATGAACAACGCACTGAGGATCACCGCCTTCGCCGCCGCACTCGCCGCGACCTTCGGAACCGCATACGGGGTGGGCAGGAGCGTCGACCCGCTGGTGGCCGCCGAGGACCGCCCCGCACAACAACAGCACGGCGGCCACGGCGGGGGAGAGGAGGGCGGGACGGAGGCGGCTGCGGATCACACGCCCGGCGGACTGCAGATCTCCGAGGGTGGCTACACCCTGGACCTGGCGACACCGACGGTCCGGGCCGGGGCCCGGACCGAGATCCGGTTCGCCGTCAAGGACGACAGCGGGCGCAAGGTCACCGCCTATCAGCGTGAGCACGGCAAGGAGCTGCATTTCATCCTCGCCTCCACCGACCTCACCCAGTACCGTCACCTGCACCCCGTCCGTGCGGCCGACGGCACCTGGTCGACCTCCGTCGCCCTGCCCGAGGCCGGTGGCTACCGGGTGTTCGCCGACTTCACACCGGCGGCCGCGGGCGCCGGGAACCTCACCCTCGGCGCGGATCTGGCCGTCTCCGGCGCCTACCGCCCCGCCGCTCTCCCGGCCCCGGGCACCACCGCCGAGGTCGACGGCTACCGAGTCGCGCTCGGCGGTGAACTCCGGGCCGGCCGGAGCGGCGAACTGAAGCTGTCCATCAGCAGGAACGGCCGTCCCGTCACCGACCTCCAGCCCTACCTCGGTGCGTACGGGCACCTGGTCGCCCTGCGCTCGGGTGACCTGGCCTATCTGCACGTCCACCCGAACGAGGGCGGCCCCGGGCCGGAAGTGTCCTTCACCGCTACGGCACCCAGTGCCGGAACGTACCGGCTCTTCCTCGACTTCAAGCACGAGGGCGAGGTGCGCACCGCGGCGTTCACCGTCCGGGTGGCGGAACCGGGGAACGACGACGGCGGGCACCGGGAAGGCGGGGCCGGGGCGGCCGCCGGACACGCGCACTGAAACGGGCCGCCGGACCCGAAACGGTATTGCGCCGAGGGGTGTTGTGCCGCGGGGCGCGGAGGCCGGGAGCGGCGCCCCCTCGGCCCCTGGGTATCGTGGGGGACCGGATTACGAATCCTCCGAGAGGGGCGTACGTTGACCGAGCGAAAGCCTGCGGGCGTCAGCTTCGAATCATGGGTCGACAAGCAGGTCCGGGAGTCCGAGCAGCGTGGCGACATCTCGCAGTTGCCGGGATTCGGCAAGCCGCTCGACAGCATCGGGGCTCCCTACGACGAGAACTGGTGGATCAAGCAGAAGCTTCAGCGCGAGGGGGTCTCGGTGCTCCCGCCGGCCCTGGCCCTGCGCAAGCAGGCGGAGGACGCGGCCGAATCGGTGTCCGGGGCGCGGACGGAGGCCGAGGTGCGGCGCATCCTGTCCGAGGTGAACGAGAAGATCGCGGCGGCCATCAGGCGGCCGCCGCCGGGTCCGCCGCTGAACCTCAAGCCGTTCGACATCGACGCCATGGTCGACGAATGGCGCACGGCGCGCGATCCGTCGTAGTGCCCGACGGGCCGGCCGATGGCACGTGAGTGGGTGCCCGGCATTCGGATGCGTAATACTCCATTCATGAAATCGAGCATTACGCGCCGGGGTGGCGGGACGCCGCGGGAGTCCGTACGCGTCAGGCGTGCCACCGCCCGGGACGCGAAGCGGCTCACCCGGCTGGTCAGGACGTCCCGCGCCTACGAGGGGCACTACGCCGCCATGGTCGCCGGATACCGGGTCGGACCGGACTACATCGAGACCCACCGGGTCTTCGCGGCCGTGGAGCCCGACACCGACCGGCTGCTCGGCTTCTACTCGCTCGTTCTCGCGCCGCCGGAGCTCGACCTCATGTTCGTCGCCGACGCCGCGCAGGGACTCGGCATCGGACGGCTCCTCGTCGGGCATCTGCGCGGCGAGGCGGAGCGCGCCGGACTCACCGCAGTGCGCATCGTCTCGCACCCGCCCGCCGAGGGCTTCTACCGGAGTGTGGGGGCCCGTCGGACCGGCACCCTGGCCGCCGACCCGCCCGCGGTGATGTGGGACCGGCCCGAGCTGCTGCTGCCGATCGACTGACCGGACGCGAGGGGGCCCGGCCCGGCACCCGTATCCGGATGCGGGCCGAACCCCCTTGCCGGAGCGTCGTGTTACGAGGCGAAGCCCCCGTACGGACGCGTGATGATCTCCATGCCGTGACCGGCGGGATCGATGAAGTACACGCCCCGGCCGCCGTCGTTGTGGTTGATCTCGCCCGGATGCTTCCCGTGCGGATCCGCGTAGTACGTGACCCCGAGTTCCTTGATGCGGGCGTACGCGGTGTCGAACTCCCCTTCCGAGACGAGGAAGGCGTAGTGCTGCGTGGTGATCGGGGCTTCGGGAACGGTCGCGAAGTCCAGGGTGACCCCGTTCGCGGTGGCGACCGGGACGAACGGGCCCCATTCCTCGCCGACTTCGAGCCCCAGTATGTCCGCCAGGAACTCGGCGGACTCCCGGTTGTTCCGGGAGTGGATGATGGTGTGATTCAACTCGACTGACACTGTGGAATGCCTCCAACAGGCATCTCACGGGCACCTCCACGCCTCACCCGGCCGGTGACCGACGCGCGATGCCGTACTCAAGATCCTAGGTGAGGCCGGACCGATCGTCGAGGGCCGGGCGGACGATCCGGTCATCTCCCCGTCCCCGGTGAACCGTTACGGTGGGGGAGGAGGGGAACACGAAGTACTCCGGGTATTGGGACGGAGGCTCCCGGTGACCTCGACAGCGCATCGCCCCGACCGCGACCGCCCGGGCCACGACGACGGCCGCGACGAGACACCGGAGGAACGGGCGGACCGGCGGTGGACCGATCTGCTCCAGGAACTGCGGGTCGCCCAGACCGGCGTCCAGATTCTCTTCGGCTTCCTGCTCGCCGTCGTCTTCCAGCCCCGCTTCGCCGAGCTCTCGGACACCGACCGCACCATCTACGTGGTCACCGTGATGCTGGGATCGGCCACCGCCGCCGCACTGATCGGCCCCGTCTCGTACCACCGGCTGCTCACCGGGCGGCGGCTCAAACCGCAGACGGTCACCTGGGCGTCACGGATGACGGTGGTGGGACTCGTCCTGCTGTTCTGCACCATGTGCTCCGCCCTGCTGCTCATCCTGCGGGTGGCCCTGCACAACTCCGTCGCGCTGTGGCTGGTCGGCGGAATGGCGCTGTGGTTCCTGATCTGCTGGTTCGTCCTCCCGGCCTGGGCACTGGCCCGCTCCTCGTCCACGCATGACACATGACCGGGCGCCGCAGGGGGAGCGGGCGGTGCGGTCAGCCGGGACCGTCCGCCGTGAGACCCCGGACGTCCGTGACCGTGAAGAGGCCGCCGTCCGGGTCCAGCAGCGTCGCCGTCGTGCCCTGCGCCAGCGCCCGCTGCTCGACCAGGCTGCCGCCGTGCTCCCGCGCGGCCGCGACCGTGGCCGCCACATCGGCGACCGGGAAGTGCACCTGCCAGTGTGGGCGGACCAGCGGATCGGGCGCCGCCTCCACCGCGCCCGAGCTGATCCGGACCAGCCGGCGCCCGTCGCACTCGACGATGACCTCGTCCTTCTCGTACGACACCTCGCAGCACCCCGGGCGCCCGCTCGCCCAGTCGAGCACCTGCCCGTAGAAGATCGCGGCGTCGAAGGCGTTCCTGGTGTGCAGTCGCAGCCAGGCGTGCGAATGGTCGTCCGGCGCGGGCGGCGAGGTCGCGGGCTCGGTCCGCTCCCAGATCCCGAACACCGCACCGTCCCGGTCCGCCGCGAGCGCCCCGCGCCCCTTGCCGAGCGCCATCGGGCCCACGGCGACGGTGCCACTGCGCTCACGGATGCGTGAGGCGGCCGCATCGGCGTCGGTGACGGCGAAGTAGGGCGTCCAGACGACGGCCACCCGGTAGGCGGTCGCCACCGCGCCGATGCCGGCGACCGGTACCTCGCCCCGGCGCGCGACCGAGAACTCCTGCCCCAGCTTGCCCGGACGGAAGGTCCACCCCAGCACGGCGCCGTAGAACTCCTGCGCCGCCCGCAGATCGCGGGTCATGAGGTTGACCCAGCAGGGCGCTGCGGGTCCGGTCAGCGGCGCAGGTGTCGGCGCCTTCCCCGGGTGGCTTCCGGTCATGGTCCTACTGCCTTCATCGGTTCTGAGGTCTGGGTACGCCCGTGGCCGACGGGCCCACACCAGCCTCACCGGAGGCAGCCACCCCCGCAACACGCGAGGCCCCTGCCCGGGGCCGGCGCCGGGGGAGTCCGCCGGGTCAGTCGCGCCGCTCGTCGGTGTCGCGGGGGATGGGCTCGTTCCCGTGGTCACCGAGTTCGTACGGCGAAAGGCCCCGGCGGTCGGGCGGGAAGTGGTCGTCGCCGTGCACATCGCGCTCCTCCAGGTGGGCGCGGTGGTCCGGCCGGGGTGGCTGCTCGTCGGGTCTGGGTGGTGGCAGCTCCTGGGCCCGGCGCCGCTTCCCCAGCCAGACCGCGCCGATCAGCACGGCCACCAGCACCACTCCGACAATGCCCATCACCGACCCGGTCGCGCCCCGCCCGTCGGCGAGAACGAGAGCCAGTGAAGTCAGGTCTGTGCTCGAAAGGTCCATGCTTGCCGGATACCCCGAGGCGGAGCCGTCACGCAATAATTGCCATGAATTCATGTTTTAAGTGGATATGACCTGAAAAGGAGTTTCGCGTCGAGGGTGCAGCGGTCGTGCGGGGAACGCGGGGTGCGGTGAGGTGTACGTACCCGAACGGCGACCGTCTGCGGGGCCGCGCGCACCCGGCCTCGTGTCGCCGTCGTCCTGCCACGGGGAGAGCCTGGAGACATCCTCGAAACGCCGCAGGGGCACGGCGCCCGGCGCGGGGACGCGGAGCGGAACACCGAGCGGAAGGAACCGCGGTGAACACCATCAAGGAGAAGCAGACGGAGGAGAGCGGGTACGGGCAGGAGGTCTCGGTCGTCATCAGCGGGTGCGAGAAGGCCGACGCGCGGATGGTCTTCGACGTGCTGCGGGCCGCGTTCACCACTGACCGGGCCTCGGTCGACGTACCGCAGCAGCTCGCCGGGAAGCGTCCCACCGCGTGGGTGGTGACCGTCGACGTCGCCGAGGCGAGGGTGGTCTCCGGGCCGGTCGCCCTCGGAGCGCCCGTGAGCGTCGACGTCCAGGGCGGTTACTGGGCGGTGGAACGGCTCCGCCAGAGCCTGGCGCACGCCTTCGACGTGACGGTCGTCGGCACCGTCTCCGGCGACCAGGAGGAAGAGGTGCGGCTGCGGCTGGCGAACCGGTAGACCGATGGGCCGACAGTCCGGCGGGGCGCGGCCCGGCGGCGGAGCAATGGCACGGTACGCCCTCACACGTCTGGTAGAAAACGGATAAAAGGTCACCTCTGAAAGGTGCGAGTGCGTGGACCCCTCTCGCGGGCGGGACGACGGTGCGCAACAGCCGGGAGCAACCGGCGACCGTTCCACCCTGACACTGCAGATCAACGGAACCGAGCGGACGCTCACGCTCGATCACCGCACCACCGTCCTGGACACCCTGCGCGAGCACCTCGGTCTCACCGGTGCGAAGAAGGGCTGCGACCACGGACAGTGCGGGGCGTGCACCGTCATCGTCGACGGCCGGCGGGCCAACAGCTGCCTGCTGCTCGCCGTCGCCCACGACGGCGCCGCCATCACCACCGTCGAGGGCCTCGCCGACGGCGACCGGCTCCACCCCCTCCAGGAAGCCTTCCTGGACCGCGACGCCCTGCAGTGCGGCTACTGCACCCCCGGCCAGATCTGCTCGGCGGTGGGCATGCTCGGCGAGGCGGCGGACGGCTTCCCGTCCCACGCCACCGCCCGCAGGGCGCCCGTCACGGCCCCGGCACCGCTCGACGCCGACGAGATCCGCGAGCGGATGAGCGGCAACCTGTGCCGCTGCGGCGCCTACCCCCGCATCGTCGAGGCGATCGAGGACGTGGCGCTGTGAAACCCTTCGGCTATCACCGCGCCCGGTCCGCCGAGGAAGCGGTACACGAACACGCCGCGCACCCCGGCGCCGTGTTCCTCGGCGGCGGCACCAACCTCGTCGACCTGATGAAGCTCGGCGTGGCGGCCCCGGACCGGCTCATTGACATCAGCCGGCTGCCGCTGGACCACGTGGCCGACACCGAGGACGGCGGCCTGCGGATCGGCGCGACCGTACGCAACAGCGCCCTGGCCGCCCATCCCGCGGTACGCGCCCGCTACCCCGCCCTGTCCCAGGCACTGCTGTCCGGCGCCTCCGGGCAGCTCCGCAACACCGCCACGACCGGCGGGAACCTGCTGCAACGCACCCGGTGCGCGTACTTCCAGGACACCTCCAAACCGTGCAACAAACGGGACCCCGGCACCGGCTGCCCCGCCCTCGACAGCGCGCAGCGCGACCTCGCCGTGCTCGGCCACTCCACGCACTGCGTCGCCACCCACCCGTCCGACATGGCCGTCGCCCTGTCCGCCCTCGACGCCACCGTCCACCTGCACGGGCCGGACGGCGCGCGGACCGTGCCCGCCACCGGATTCCACCGCCTGCCGGGCGACACCCCCGACCGGGACACCGAGATCCGGCCGGGCGAACTCGTCACCGAGCTGGTCCTGCCACCGCGCCCGGAAGGCGCCGCCTCCCTCTACCGCAAGGCCCGCGACCGCGCCTCCTTCGCCTTCGCCCTCGCGTCCGTCGCCGCCGTACTGGGCGTCCGGGGCGGCCGGATCGAATACGCCGCGCTGGCCTTCGGCGGGCTCGCCCACCGGCCCTGGCGCGCCCGGGCCGCCGAAGACCTGCTCCGGGGCGCACCGGCCACCGGGGAGACTTTCGAACGGGCGGTGGACGCCGAACTCGCCGCGGCCCGTCCACTGCGCGAGAACGCCTTCAAGGTGGGCCTCGCCCGCAACCTGGCCGTCGACGCGCTCGCCGAACTCGCCGCCGACCGCTGAGCGGCCCGCCCCGGCACCGCCCGCCGACAGCCGAGCAACCGCACCAACGCCGCCCCCCGCCGTGAGGACCCCGTCATGAGCCAGGCCCCGTCACCACTGGGCACCCCCGTCGTCCGCCGTGAGGGCCGGGACAAGGTCACGGGCACCGCCCGCTACGCCGCCGAGCACACCCCGCCGGGGTGTCTGTACGGCCGGCCCGTCCCCGCCACGATCGCCCGCGGCCGCGTCGACGCCGTCCACCCGGACGAGGCACTGGCCCTGCCTGGCGTGCACGCCGTGCTCACCCACCACAACGCGCCCCGGCTGAAGGAGCCCGACGACCCGACCCTCGCCGTCCTCCAGAACGACCGGGTCCCGCACCGGGGCTGGCCCGTCGCGCTCGTGGTGGCCGACTCCCCGGAGGCCGCCCGCGCCGGGGCCGAGGCACTGCGGATCACGTACGAGACCGACGGGCACGACGTCCTGCTGACCGAGGACCACCCCGGCCTGTACACCCCGGAGATCGTCAACGGCGGCTACCCCGCCGTCCGGGAACGCGGCGACACCGAACGGGCCTTCGTCACGGCACCCGTACAGGTCGACGCCACCTACACCGTCGGAGCCCTGCACAACCACCCCATGGAGCCGCACGCCACGACGGCGCGGTGGGACGACGACGGACATCTGACCGTCCACGACTCCAGCCAGGGCTCCACCACGGTCCGCGACAGCCTCGCCACCGCCTTCGGGCTGAGGCCGCAGCAGATCACCGCCGTCTCCGAGCACGTCGGCGGCGGCTTCGGATCCAAGGGCACCCCGCGCCCGCAGACCGTCCTGGCCGCCATGGCCGCCCGCCACACCGGCCGCCCCGTCAAGATCGCGCTGCCCCGCCGCCAGCTGGCCGCCGTGGTCGGCCATCGGGCCCCCACCATCCAGCACATCCGGCTCGGCGCCGGACTCGACGGCATTCTCACCGCGATCGACCACGAGACCATCACCCACACCTCCACCATCAAGGAGTTCGTGGAGCAGGCGGCCGTACCGACCCGGATCATGTACGGCTCCGCCACCAGCCGCACCGCCCACCGGGTGGTCGCCCTGGACGTGCCGAGCCCCTCCTGGATGCGCGCACCGGGTGAGGCCCCGGGCATGTACGCGCTCGAATCGGCGATGGACGAACTCGCCTCGGCCCTCGGCATGGACCCCGTCGAACTGCGCATCCGCAACGACCCGGCCGTCGAACCGGACTCCGGGCGCGCGTTCAGCAGCCGCGGCCTGGCCGCCTGTCTGGAGAAGGGCGCCGCGCGCTTCGGCTGGTACGACCGCGATCCCCGTCCCGCGAGCCGTGAGGAGGGGCCGCTGCTGCTCGGCACGGGCGTCGCCGCCGCCACCTACCCCGTCTACATCGCCGCCTCCAGCGCCTCGGCGCACGCGGCCGCCGACGGCTCGTTCCGCATCCGGGTCAACGCCACCGACATCGGCACCGGCGCCCGTACCGTGCTCGCGCAGATCGCCGCCGACGTCCTGGCCACCCCCGTGGACAACGTCCGGATCGACATCGGCAGCAGCGAACTGCCCGACGCCCCACTGGCGGGCGGATCGTCCGGCACCGCCTCCTGGGGCTGGTCCGTGCACAAGGCGTGCACCCTGCTGCTGCGACAGCTGCGCGAGCGCACCGGCCCGGTCCCCGCCGAAGGGCTCACCGTCACCGCCGACACCCAGCAGGAGACCGCCGGACAATCTCCGTACGCACGCCACGCGTTCGGCGCACACTTCGCCGAAGTCGCCGTGCACTCACGGACGGGCGAGGTACGGCTGCGCCGGATGCTCGGGGTCTTCGCCGCCGGACGCATCCTCAACTCCCGTACCGCGCGCTCCCAGTTCATCGGCGGCATGACCATGGGGATCGGCATGGCGCTGACCGAGGCCTCCACCATGGACCCCGTCTTCGGGGACTACACCGAGAACGATCTCGCCTCCTACCATGTGCCGGCCTGCGCCGACGTGCCGGAGATCGAGGCGCACTGGATCGACGAGGAGGATCCGCATCTCAACCCGATGGGCAGCAAGGGCATCGGCGAGATCGGCATCGTCGGCGCCGCGGCGGCCGTCGGCAACGCCGTCCGGCACGCCACCGGAATCAGGCTCCGCGGCCTCCCGCTCACCCCGGACACCCTGCTGCCGTACCTCCTGTGACCCGGGCGGCCCCCTGGGCCACGGCCGACCGGGTGTTCCTTGTGTTGCGGGACCGCCTCCGCGGGGCCACTCTGTGAAGTGACCCAGAAGTGACATCTGCTCACTCTTCGTGTTCGGGGGTCGTTGGTTCAACGGGGCGAAGCCAGTGGGCCTCGATGTGAGGAGCCTCGACGATGACCGTTCCACTCGACCGGCACTACCTGGTCGAACTCCAGGTTTCGGCAGAGCGTGTGTCCCAGCTGCGACGAATAATCGCGGCGCACCTCCGCCACTGGAGTCTCGAACTCCATATCCGGCCGGTATGCCGTGGTGTGGAGGAGCTGCTGACCAATGTCCACCGGCATGTCGGTGACAACAACAACTGCGTCGTCGAACTCCGCTGGTCCGGGCGGCATCTCACGGTCTCCGTCGCCGACAACGGCTCCGAGATGCCGCGGCTGCTCAGCAACGGCGGCGGTGGCCTGAGCCGGGTCATGGCCCTGAGCGACAGCTGGGGCACCTGCCGCACGGCCGAGGGCAAGGTCGTCTGGTTCACCAGGTACGCCAAGGAGCCGTACAGCGTCGACCTGGTGCGGCTGCCGCCGCTGCCCGGCGTGCGCGAGTTCCGGCGCACGCCCGTCGAGGCCGCGGCCCCCGCCCCCGCCGCCGAGTCCACGACGGCATCCGACCCCGCTCTCGTCTGATCCGGGCCACCGGGACGGCACGGCCGCCGGCCGCACCGCCGGCCGATTCCCCCCGGCGCGGACGACGTGCACACCGCACGAACGGACCGCGCCGGACGGGTGTCCGCCCGCCGGGGCCCGCGTTGCGGCGCGGCGTACGGCACGGCACGGTCGAAGGACCGAGGCAAGGAGGACACGGCCATGCCCATCGCGACGGTCAATCCCGCGAACGGCGAAACCCTCAGAAGATTCGAAGCGCTCGACGTGGCGGGGATCGAGCAGCGGCTCGACGCCGCCGCCACCGCGTACCGGCAGTACCGCACCACCGGCTTCGCCGAACGTGCCCGGCTGCTGAACCAGGCCGCCGGGCTGCTCGACGAGGACCAGCAGGACATCGCGCGCACCATGACCATCGAAATGGGCAAACCCGTCAAGGCGGCCCGTGCGGAGGCCGCCAAATGCGCCAAGGCGATGCGCTGGTACGCGGCCCACGCGGAGGAACTCCTCGCCGACCAGCACCCGTCCCCGGCCGACGTGGCGGACTCCGGCGCCTCCCGCGCCTACGTCCACTACCGCCCGCTCGGCCCCGTGCTCGCCGTGATGCCGTGGAACTTCCCGCTCTGGCAGGTCGTACGGTTCGCCGCCCCGGCCCTCATGGCGGGCAACGTCGGCCTGCTCAAGCACGCCTCCAACGTCCCGCAGACGGCGATGTATCTGGAGGGCCTGTTCCGCCGGGCCGGATTCCCGGCGGGCTGCTTCCAGAGCCTGCTGGTGGGATCGGGCGCGGTCGAGTCGATCCTGCGTGACCGCCGGGTCGCCGCGGCCACCCTCACCGGCAGCGAACCGGCCGGCCGCTCGGTCGCGTCGATCGCCGGCGACGAGGTGAAGCACACGGTCCTGGAGCTGGGCGGCAGCGACCCGTACCTCGTCATGCCGTCCGCGGACGTCGCCAGGGCCGCCCGCACCGCCGTGACCGCGCGGGTGCAGAACAACGGGCAGTCCTGCATCGCCGCCAAGCGGTTCATCGTGCACACCGAGGTGTACGAGGAGTTCGCCGAACGGTTCACCGTGGGCATGAGCAACCTGACGGTCGGCGACCCCATGCAGGAATCCACCGACGTCGGCCCCCTCGCCAGCGAACAGGGCCGCACCGACCTTGAAGAGCTGGTCGACGACGCGGTACGGCAGGGCGCGCGGGCGCTGTGCGGAGGCGGCAGGCCCGATGGACTCGCCCCGGAACTGGAGCGCGGCTGGTTCTACACCCCCACGGTCCTCACCGGAATCACCCCCGCCATGCGCATCCACCACGAGGAGACCTTCGGCCCCGTCGCCTCCCTCTACCGGGTCGACGGCCTGGACGAAGCCGTGGCACTCGCCAACGACAGCCCCTTCGGCCTCAGCTCCAACGTATGGACCCGCGACGCGGACGAGGCCCGCCGCTGCGTACGCGACCTGGAGGCGGGCGGTGTCTTCTTCAACGGCATGACGGCGTCCCATCCCGCACTGCCCTTCGGCGGTGTGAAGCGCTCCGGCTACGGACGCGAACTCGCCGGGCAGGGCATACGCGCATTCTGCAACGCGACCACGGTCTGGTACGGCCCCGAGCCCGTCGGCCCGTAGGACCTGCCCGGCGCACTGAAGCCTCCCGTCTGGAGACACGATGAGCAACGCCCCCGGCCCGGCGGCCGCTTCCGGCCCCACCGGCCCGTCCGACGAAGAGGTCGCGGCACTCGACGCGCACTGGCGGGCCGCCAACTACCTGACCGTCGGCCAGATCTATCTGATGGCCAATCCGCTCCTGACCCGGCCGCTGGCCCGGGAGCACATCAAGCCGCGCCTGCTCGGCCACTGGGGCACCTCACCCGGACTGAACCTGGTCCACACCCATCTCAACCGCGTCATCAGGTCGCGCGGAGTCCAGGGCCTCTGCGTCTGGGGCCCGGGCCACGGCGGACCCGCCGTCCTCGCCAACTCCTGGCTGGAGGGCAGCTACTCGCAGACGTACCCGGACGTCACCCGCGACGCCGAAGGCATGGCACTGCTGTTCAGACAGTTCTCCTTCCCCGGCGGGGTGCCCAGCCATGTGGCACCCGAGACACCCGGCTCCATCCACGAGGGCGGCGAACTCGGCTACGCCCTCACCCACGCCTACGGGGCCGCCCTGGACCACCCCGGGCTGATCGTCACCTGCGTCATCGGCGACGGAGAGGCCGAGACCGGACCGCTCGCCGCGTCCTGGCACTCCAACAAGTTCCTCGACCCGGTGCACGACGGGGCCGTCCTCCCGATCCTCCACCTCAACGGCTACAAGATCGCCAACCCGACCGTGCTCGCCCGCCTCCCCGAGACGGAGCTCGACGCCCTGCTGCGCGGCTACGGGCACGACCCGCTCTACGTCGGCGGCGACGAGCCGATCGGCGTCCACCGGGCGATGGCCGCCGCGATGGACCTGGCCGTCGACCGGATCAGGGAACTCCAGGCGGCCGCCCGCACCGGCGGCGACACCGGCCGCCCGCACTGGCCGATGATCGTGCTGCGCACCCCCAAGGGCTGGACCGGCCCGGTCGAGGTCGACGGGGTGCCCGTCGAAGGCACCTGGCGCGCCCACCAGGTCCCCCTGCCCGGCGTCCGGGACGACCAGGAGCATCTGCGGCAGCTGGAGGAGTGGATGCGCTCCTACCGGCCCGAGGAACTCTTCGACGCGTCCGGACGGCCCAGCCCCCAGGTGCTCGCCTGCGTACCCGAGGGCGACGCCCGGCTCGGCTCGACACCGTACGCCAACGGCGGTCTGCTCCTGCGCGATCTGCCGATCCCGCCGCTGGACAGTCACGCCGTCCAGGTCGACAGGCCCGGCACCGCGCTGCACGAGCCGACCCGGGTGCTCGGCGGCCTGCTGGAGGCCGTCATGGCAGCCACCGCGGAGCGCCGCGACTTCCGCGTCGTGGGCCCCGACGAAACCGCCTCGAACCGGCTCGACGGCCTCTACGACGCCACCGCCAAGGCCTGGCAGGAACGGACGCTGCCGACCGACGAGCACCTCGCCCGCGACGGACGCGTCATGGAGGTGCTCTCCGAGCACCTGTGCCAGGGCTGGCTGGAGGGCTACCTCCTCACCGGCCGGCACGGCCTCTTCTCCTGCTACGAGGCGTTCGCCCACATCGTCGACTCGATGGTCAACCAGCACATCAAATGGCTCAGGACCTCCCGCCGGCTGGCCTGGCGCCGGCCCATCGCCTCGCTCAACTACCTGCTCACCTCGCACGTCTGGCGCCAGGACCACAACGGCTTCTCCCACCAGGACCCGGGCTTCGTCGACCACATCCTCAACAAGAGCCCCGAGGTCGTACGGGTCTATCTGCCGCCGGACGCCAACACTCTGCTCTCCGTCGCCGACCACGCGCTGCGCAGCCGCGACTACGTCAATGTGATCGTGGCCGGCAAACAGCCGTCCTTCGACTGGCTCACCCTCGACCAGGCCCGCGCGCACTGCGCCCGCGGCGCCGGGGTGTGGGAATGGGCGGGCACGGAGGACGGCAGCCGCGCACCCGACGTGGTGCTCGCCTGCGCCGGCGACGTACCCACACTGGAGACACTGGCCGCCGCCGACCTGCTCCGCACCCACCTGCCGGAACTGGCCGTACGCGTGGTCAACGTGGTCGACATGGCACGGCTGCTGCCCCGCGAGGAGCACCCGCACGGGATGCCGGACTCCGAGTACGACGCCGTGTTCACCAGGGACACCCCCGTGATCTTCGCGTACCACGGCTACCCCTGGCTGATCCACCGGCTCGCCTACCGGCGAGCGGGCCACGGGCAGCTGCATGTGCGGGGCTACAAGGAGGAGGGCACCACCACCACGCCCTTCGACATGGTGGTCCGCAACGACCTGGACCGCTACCGGCTGGTCATGGACGTCATCGACCGGGTGCCCGGCCTCGGTGTCCGCGCCGTGGCGGTGCGCCAGGCGATGGCGGATGTCCGCACCCGCCACCACGCCTGGATCCGCGAACACGGCACGGACCTGCCCGAGGTGGCCGACTGGACCTGGAGCGGCTGACGGCGGCCCCGCTGCGCCCGGTGCGGCTCAGCGGCCGACCGCGCGTGCCAGCTCGGCCTTCGTCATGTGCGACCGCCCGTGGACGTTCTTCTTCTTCGCCTCTTCGTAGAGCTGGTCGCGGGTCGGACCTTCCGCTCCGCTGTGGGAGCGCAGACCACCGCGTCGCGAGGACGACATGTCCTCGATGGAGGTACGACTCGCCGTCCTCGACTCACCGGCGCGGGCGCGTTCCTTGTTGACCGTACGGGCCGCGATCTCCTCGGCGCGTTCCTCGCTCACCCCGCGCTCCTGCGCGCTCTCCTTGATGTGCTCGTACTGCCGCTCCCGCTTGGCATTGGATCCGCTTGGCATGGTGCGGTCACCCTTCTCTCCGGGACCTGCCCCGGGGCCCGGCGGGCCCCTCCCCAGTCTCCCAGCGACGCCCCGGGCCCGCATGCCTGAGGCATGCGGGCCCGGGGGAGGGGTACGGCGTCGCGCCGGTCCGTTCAGTAGCGCAGGGCCGCCGCGATCCGTCCGTGCTCGGTGAGCGAGCCGTCCGGCAGGAAGACCACGTCGGCGCCGCTGTCCAGGGCCGCCTCGACGAGCTCGTCCACGATGTCCTCGCGGACCGTGCCGTCCGTGAGGTCCACGGTCTCGCCGCTCACCGGCTCCAGGTGCCCGTCCGTCACCCGGACCGTCCGCTGGAAGTGCTCCTCCACCGCGACCAGCCCGGCACGGCCCTCCCGGACGGCCGCCCACACCTCGTCGAGACCGCCGGCGAAGGCACGACGGCCACGGGCCTCGTCCAGCCTGCCGTCGATCTCCGCGGCGAACCGCTGCTGCCGTTCGTCGAGCGCCGGCCGCAGCTCCTTGAGCAGCTCGCTCGGCGACATGTCGGCCGGCACACCCTTGGTGACCCGGCCGACGGCCGGCTTGGCACCCTCCCCGACCTCGTCCAGCAGAGCGAGGGCGGGGGCGAGGCCCACCAGATAGAGCGGGCGGGGGTCCTCGGCCAGGACCGCTCGCAGCTTCTCGTCGACGGTGCGCAGGAAGTTGCGCGTCTCCTCGTCGTTGAAGGTGCTCGGAGTGTCGCCGATCTGCTCCTCGCGCTGCGGGTCGGCCGGCTCCTGCGGAGCCGTCAGCGGGAACCCGCCGCTGTGCTCCTCGCGCAGGGCGTCCGCCGTGCCGCTCCACAGGACGGCCCGGTCGGCCGACACGGTGAGCGCCCAGAAGGGCTGGGCCTGAGCCTTCGCGGCGACCAGATTGCGGGTCAGATAGGTGTCGCTGAGCACCACCCGTTCGGGCGCGGTGCGCGGAAGCTGCCAGATCTGGTGCTGGTCGGCGGTGACGAGGAGGACCAGGGAGTCCAGGGCCCGTCGGGGGTCCACCTCGGTGACCGCCCGGTCGAGTTGGCCCTTGAGCGCGGTCCGTGCCTCGCGGGTGACCGCGGGGTCCGCCTCCAGCCGCCCGGCGGCCTCGGCCACCAGGTTGCGCAGCCGAACGGCGTCCGTGGCGTTGTCCGGGGCGCGGCGGTGTGTCGGCATGGTCAGGGACAGGGCCGGATAGGGCTTGACCGCCCGCAGTTCCTGCAACAGGCCGGCGGTCAGGGCATCCGTATCCATCGTTCTCTCCCAGGGGTTTCGGCCGGAATCCGCTCCCGAGCGAAGCGGGTGAAGTCGACGAGTCAATTCATACCTTTTGAACCTAATATGGGCGAGTTCTTCATTCCCTGTCCCCGGGAGGTGCGTGCGATGTCCACGATCTTCCGCGCGGCCCCGGAGGGTCCGGGCCGGACGCGGCTGACGGCCGGGGCCGGGTGAGCTCCGCCGCCGACGCCGTCACCGACGCGCTGCGTGAACTGCACACCAGGTTCGCCGGGCTGCGGGACGGCCGGCTCGCCGACTACATCCCGCAGCTGGCGCGGACCGAGCCGGACGCGTTCGGGCTGGCACTGATCAGCATGGACGGCCACCGCTACAGCGCGGGTGACGCAGGTGCCCCGTTCACCATGCAGTCCGTGTCGAAACCGTTCGTCTATGCGCTCGCCCTGTCCGTCCTGGGGCTCGACGAGGTGTGCCGCTGGGTCGGCGCCGAGCCCAGCGGGGAGGCGTACAACGCCATCAGCCTGGAGCCGGACACCGGGCGGCCCGACAACGCCATGGTCAACGCGGGGGCCATCATCACCACCGCGCTGATCCCGGACGCCCCCGACGCCCCGAGGTTCGAACGCATCCTCGACTGTCTGAGCCGCTTCGCCGGGCGGCGGCTGGACGTGGACGAGCAGGTGTACGCCTCCGAGTCCGCCACCGGCGACCGCAACCGCGCCCTGGCCTATCTGATCCGGAGCACCGGACCGCTGCCCGTGGACCCGGTGGCCGCGGTCGAGACGTACTTCAGACAGTGCGCGGTACGGGTCACCGCGCTGGACCTGGCCGCGATGGCCGCCACTCTCGCGAACGGCGGCGTGAACCCGCTCACCGACGACGCGGTGGTCCCGGAGCCGGTCGCCGCGCAGGTGCTGGCGGTGATGGCGACCTGTGGCATGTACGACGCCTCCGGAGAGTGGCTGCTGCGCGTCGGGCTGCCGGCGAAGAGCGGTGTGTCCGGCGGGCTGATCGCCGCCGGCCCCGCACGGTTCGGCCTGGCCACGTACAGCCCCCGGTTGGACCCGGGCGGCACCTCGGTGCGCGGGCGGGCCGCGCTCGGTGCTCTGTCGGAGAGGCTCGGCCTGCATCTGATGCACAATCCGGCGCTGGCCGCCTCCACCGTCACACTCGTCGCCACCGCCGGTGATCTGCCCGTCGCCGGGGCCGCCCCGCAGGATCGCGCCCTGCGTGAACGGGTCGGGGTCGTGGCCGCCCAGGGCGCCATCGACTTCACCGCGGCCGAGCGGGTGCTGTACGCGCTGGACGAGTCGCGCACCCAGGGTGCCGGACCGGTCGTGCTGGACCTGGGGCAGGTGACCGGCGTCGACCGGGTGGCCCGGGCGATGCTGCGTGGCGGGCTCGGCCGGATCGCGGCGGACGGAGCGCGTACCGCCGTCGCCGACCCGGCACGGCGGCTCGCGCTGCCCGGCCCCGGACAGCGGGACGCGCCGACGGCCCCGCGGTCCTTCGCCACCCGTGAACAGGCCGTGGCCTGGTGCACCGGCGGCCCAGCGGGCTGAGCCCCCCCGGTCGGTCCGGCGGATGCCCGCCGGACCTCCGGAGCGGCCGGGTCTACCAGATGGACCCGACCCACTCGGGGTGATCGATGAACGGGTTCCGGTTGTGCTGGTACTGGTCGAATATGACGTCGTTGCGCCGCTTCTCGAAGGTGTCCGGCGGGTCCTCCTGGCTCCACGTCTTCAGCACCGACAGCCGGCCGATGTTCGGGGCGGAGCCGTTGTTCACCTTGTCGTTGGGCTCCAGGTCCGGGAAGGAGTCGTCGCCCTCGTAGCGCACCGCCATGTAGAGCAGCATGCGCGCGACATCGCCTTTGACCGCGTCGCGCGGCTCGAACGAGTCGCTGTCCGTGTAGTTGCCCGGCGCGCCGCTGACCGAGCTGCCGCCGTTGTCGAAGTCCTTGTTGCCACGGATCGAGTTGACCGTGACGTCCTCCGGACGCAGGTGGTGGATGTCGGTGCCGGGGCCGGTGGCGGTGCCGAAGTCGCCGTGCGACTTGGCCCAGACGTGCTCACGGTTCCAGTCGCCGACCGAGCCGCCGTTGGAGTTCTTGGACTGGGAGCGGCCGGTGTAGAGGAGGATCACGTTCGAGCTGTTGGCGGGGTCCTCGTCGGTGTCCTTGAGGGCTTCCCAGACCTGGCTGTAGGAGAGCTTGGTCTGGTCGCTGATGATCTCGTGCAGAGCACTCTTCAGCGCGGTCCCGCTCTTGCCGAGCGCGTCCTGGTAGTACGTGTCGTCGAGTACCCGCAGCGGTGACGCGGCGGTGGGCGCGGCCTCGGGTGTGGCGGCCGGAGCGGCGGCCGCGGTGCCGCCGAGTATCGCGAAGGCGGCAAGGGTCGCCAGCAGCGGGCGCCGGTAACGAAGGTGACGACGGGACATGTGGGGTGTCCTCTCCGAAAATGAGTGCGCCACGACACCGTCACAAGGTGGGGGGCGGCGCCGCGGCGGTCGTGTGTGGTACGTGGTACGCGGGAGCCTTCCACACGCACCGTGACCATGGTGTGAACAGCGTGTATCTATCATGTGCAGGTCAAGTGATGGGTCGATCCCGACGCCGGGAGAGGTCCGGGAGCCCTCGGATGCGGCGGCGCGGGCGCGGGGCGAGAATGACCGAAAGGACCGAGGAGGCGGCATGAGCGACGAGCCCGAATCCGTATCCGCATCTCGGGGAGTGACTCCCGACAGCCTCTTGCACACCGGCGGCAGCGATCATCCGTCGGCGGAGGACCTGGTGCTCGCCTCCGGGCGGGACCTGACCCCGAAGAATCTCCAGTGGGCGGAGCGCAGGCTCGCCCAGGAGGGCCGCTCGGCGATCGACAAGGTGCTGCCCTAGGTCCGGCGCTGCCTCGGACCCAGGGGCCGGCGCGGGGAGTGTGTGGGCGCTCCCCGCGGCTCGGCTAGCCTGGGTGGACAATGAATCGTTTGACGACGTCAGGGGCCGGGTTCGAGCTCTCCCGCCACCCCGAGGACCCGCGCGACCCGCTCCGTGCCTGGGACGCTGCCGATGAGTATCTGCTGCGGAGGCTGGAAGGGGCCGACGGGACGGATCCGGTCGATCTGTCGGGCGCCGTGGTCGTGGTGGGCGACCGCTGGGGCGCGCTGAGCACCGTACTGGCGGGGCACCGGCCCGTACAGATCACCGACTCCTACCTGGCGCAGCGCGCGACCCTGGCGAACCTGGGCCGCAACGGCCTGGACGCGGACGCGGTGCGCCTGCTCTCGGCCAGGGACACTCCGCCGGACCGCATCGACGTCCTGCTGGTGCGTGTCCCGAAGAGCCTCGCGCTCCTGGAGGACCAGCTGCACCGGCTCGCGCCGGCCGTCCATCCCGGCACGGTCGTCATCGGCACCGGGATGGTCAAGGAGATCCACACCTCCACCCTCAAGCTCTTCGAGCGGATCATCGGTCCGACCCGCACCTCCCTCGCGGTCAAGAAGGCCCGGCTGATCTTCTGCACCCCCGGCGGCGGAACACCTCGTACGCCCAGCCCCTGGCCGTACCGGTACGACCTGCCCGAGGGGCTCGGACCGGTCTCCGGCCGGACCGTCACCAACCACGCCGGGATCTTCTGCGCCGAGCGCCTCGACATCGGCACCCGGTTCTTCCTCGGCCACCTCCCCACGCGCAGCGGCCCCGACCGGGTCGTCGACCTCGGCTGCGGGAACGGCGTCGTCGGGCTGTCCGCGGCGCTCGCCAACCCCGAGGCGACGGTCACCTTCATCGACGAGTCGTACCAGGCGGTCGCCTCCGCCGAGGAGACCTTCAGGGCCAACACCGGGCCGGACGCCAAGGCCGGGTTCGTCGTCGGCGACGGGACGGCGGAACTGCCGCCCGCCAGTGTGGACCTGGTGCTCAACAACCCGCCGTTCCACTCCCACCAGGCCACCACCGACGCGACGGCCCGCACCATGTTCCACGGCGCCCGCGACGCACTGCGGCCCGGCGGCGAACTGTGGGTGGTCGGCAACCGGCACCTCGGCTACCACACCCGGCTCCGCCGCATCTTCGGCAACTGCGTCACGGTCGCGGGCGACCCGAAGTTCGTGGTCCTGCGGGCCGTCAGGCGCTGACCCGCCGGAACCCGTCCCGGCCCTTCCGGATTCTTGCAACACGTTCTACTGTGTGCGCCGCCGCACACGGACGACGCGACCGCGAGACTCCCGGAGGGGCCGTGCACCTCGAATACACGCCTGATCAGCAGCAGTTGCGCGCCGAGCTGCGCGCCTACTTCGCCGCACTGGTCCCCGACGACGCCTACGCGCGCTACGCCGCCCCCGAGGCCCAGAAGGCCTTCTACCGGGACACGATCCGCCGCCTGGGCACCGACGGCTGGCTCGGCGTCGGCTGGCCGACGGAGTACGGCGGACGCGGACTGTCCCCGATGGAACAGTTCATCTTCTTCGACGAGGCCGCACAGGCGGGCGTACCGCTGCCGCTGATGGCCCTCAACACCGTCGGCCCGACGATCATGCGGTACGGCACCGACGAGCAGAAGGCGTACTTCCTGCCGAAGATCCTGTCCGGCGAGATCGACTTCGCGATCGGGTACAGCGAGCCCGACGCGGGCACCGACCTCGCCGCCCTCAGGACCAGGGCCGTGCGCGACGGCGACGAATATGTTGTCGACGGGCAGAAGATCTGGACGACCAACGGCGACACCGCGGACTGGGTGTGGCTCGCCGTCCGCACCGACCCGGACGCGGCACCGCACAAGGGCATCACCATGCTGCTCGTCCCGACCACGGACCCCGGCTACTCCTGCACCCTGATCAACACCCTCGCCTCGCACGACACCACCGCCAGCTACTACGAGAACATCCGAGTCCCCGTCTCCCGCCGCGTCGGCGAGGAGAACCAGGGCTGGCGGCTCATCACCAACCAGCTCAACCACGAACGCGTCACCCTCGCCGCCCACGGCACCATGGCGATCCGCGCCCTCCACAACGTCCAGCGCTGGGCGGCCGGCACCCGGCTCACGGACGGGCGCCGCGTGATCGACCTCGGCTGGGTCCGCGCCCTGCTGGCCCGCACCCACACCAGGCTCGACGCCATGAAGCTCCTGAACTGGCAGATGGTCTCCGCGGTGCAGAACGCCACCCTCACCCCGCAGGACGCCTCCGCCGTCAAGGTCTACGGCTCCGAGGCCCGCCGCGACGCCTACGCCTGGCTGATGGAGATCGTCGGCTCGGCGGGACCGCTCAAGGAGGGATCGGCGGGCGCCGTGCTGCACGGCGAACTCGAACGCGGATACCGCTCCGCCGTCATCTTCACCTTCGGCGGCGGCAACAACGAGATCCAGCGGGAGATCATCTCGTGGATCGGGCTGGGGATGCCGCGCGTACGGCGGTGAGGTGCGAACACGGAGGGTGGGAGGCCGGAACGCTTGCGGCAGCTCGCCGACAACATCCCTGTGCCGGTTGTTACCGGTTGCGGCTGCGGGAAGCGGTGTACTGCGAGTCGGTGACGGGCTCTGCCCACCGGGTTTCGGGGGAGCCGTCGCCGGTGCCTTCCCACATGGCGATGTGTTCCATGAAGCGGCCGGGGGTGGCGCCGTGCCAGTGATCTTCGCCGGGCGGGCAGCCGACGGTTTCACCGGGGTGGGCTTCGAGGACGGTGCCGTCGCGGGTGCCGACCAAGGCGATGCCGGAGACCACGTGCAGGGTCTGGCCCATGGCGTGGGAGTGCCAGTGGGTACGGGCACCGGGGGAGAAGCGGACGAGGTTCGCCTGCATCCTGGAGGGTTCCTGACCGACGACGATGACATCCCACCAGACGTCTCCGGTGAACCAGTCGGCCGGAGCCTTGCCGGTGGGCTGGGACTTGATGAATTCCACTGGGCTTCCTGTCGATTCGATGAGGTGTTGTGTTGTCCGCCGGGGGCGGCCCGTCGGGTAGCCGCGGGCCCGGACGCCGTCGGCCTGAGGGAGAGGAGGACCGGTGACGGGCCGGTGACGGCCGGGCCCGTCGCCGGCTGTCACGGCTTGAGGAGTGCCTTGATCGCGCGGCGCTCGTCCATGGCCCTGTAGCCCTCGGCGACCTGGTCCAGGGGCAGGCTGAGGTCGAAGACCTTGCCGGGGTCGATGCGGCCGGTCAGGACGCGGTCGATGAGGTCGGGAAGGTACCGGCGCACGGGGGCGGGGCCGCCACGCAGGCCGACGTGCGAGAAGAAGAGCTCCTGTCCGTCGACGGCGACCTCGTGCGGGACGCCGACGAAGCCGACGTTGCCGCCCGGCCGCGCGGAGTGCAGGGCCTGCTGCATGGCCTGGGCGGTGCCCACGCACTCCAGCACGCTGTCGGCACCGATCCCTCCGGTGAGGTCCTTGACGCGGGCCACGCCTTCGTCGCCACGCTCGGTGACGACGTCGGTGGCACCGAACTCGCGCGCGAGCTTCTGGCGGGAGGCGTGGCGGCTCATCGCGATGATCCGCTCCGCACCCATCTCCTTCGCCGCGATCACCCCACACAGACCGACCGCGCCGTCGCCGACCACCACGACGGTCGAGCCGGGCCCGACCCCGGCGGCGTCGGCGGCCCACCAGCCGGTGCCCATGACGTCGGAGACGGCCAGCAGGCCGGGCCAGAACTCCTCGCCCGGCACCGCTTCGGTGGCGACCAGGGTGCCCTGCGCGTTGGGGATGCGTACGTACTCGGCCTGGCAGGTGCTCATGAACTCGCGGTTCAGGCAACTGGACTGGAAGCCGTTACGGCAATTCGCGCACGTGTTGTCCGAGGTCGCGAAGGAGCCGACGACGAACTGACCCGGCCTGACCGCGGTGACCTCGGACCCGACCTCCTCCACGAAGCCGACGTACTCGTGCCCCATGGGGTGGGCCCGCTCGATCGGCTCCGCGCCGCGGTACGGCCACAGGTCCGAGCCGCACACACAGGTCACGGCCGTCCGGATGACCGCGTCGGTCGGCTTGAGGATCTTCGCGTCGTCCACGGTCTCGAAGTGCACATCGCCGGGGGCGTGGATCACTGCTCCGCGCATGAGGGAGGTTTCCTTACGTTACGTACTGTGGCGGCCGGCACCCGGGGCGGTGCGCCGACAGCCGCTGAATGCGGTTGCGAGCCCGGTGCGGGCGACGAAAATTCGCCGCGGTCCCGGGACCGAGCGCTCCGTCCGCCCCGTGGGGGCGGCCGCTGAGCGCCACGTCATCCAGAGAACCGCTCCTGGGCGCGGACAGCGAGTCACGGACAAGGGGTGTACCGGCAGTACATCGCTCCGGCTGCGCTCGGGCCGTACGGTCGAGACATGGACAACCGTGATGAGGTCCGCGAGTTCCTGACCTCGCGGCGCGCCAAGATCAGCCCCGAACGGGCCGGGCTCCCCGCGGGTTCCCGGCGCCGGGTGCCGGGCCTGCGCCGCAGTGAGGTCGCGGCCCTGGCCGACATGAGCGTCGAGTACTACGCCAAACTCGAACGGGGCAACCTCGCCGGTGTCTCCCCGAGCGTGCTCGAAGCAGTCGCCCGCGTGCTGCGGCTGGACGACGCCGAACGGGCCCATCTGCTGAATCTGGCGCAGGCAGCCGGCGGCTCCGACGCCCTCACCCGTCCCCGTCGCCGGCGCACCAAGGGCCAGTGGCAGCCCCACCGCAGCCTTCAGTGGACGCTGGACGCGATCACCGAGGGCCCGGCGTTCGTGCGCAACGCGCGCATGGACATCCTCGCGACGAACCCGCTCGCCCGCTCCTTCTACCGCGACATCTACGCCACACCCGGCAACCAGACGAATCTCGCGCGGTTCCAGTTCCTCGATCCGGCCGCCCGGCGCTTCTACCCCGACTGGGACCTGTTCGCCGACGTGGCCGTCGCCATCCTGCGCACCGAGGCCGGCCGCAACCCGTACGACAAGGACCTGCACGACCTCGTCGGTGAACTGTCGACCCGGAGCAAGGAGTTCCGCACCCGGTGGGGCGCCCACGACGTCCGCCACCACGGCACCGGCACGAAGCGCTTCCACCACGAGGTGGTCGGGGAGCTCACGCTCGCCTTCGAGGGCCTGGAGCCGGCCGCCGAGCCCGGTCTGACCCTGACCATCTACGCTGCCGAGCCCGGTTCGGCGTCCGAAGAGGGCCTGCGTCTGCTCGCCTCCTGGGCCGCCACCCACGAGGCCCCGGCACCCGCGCAGCAACCCACGACGAACTGACGCTCCACCCGCCGGGCCAGGAAACGGGCACCGTTCTCGCCCGACCGGGGCGGGGTCCGGACGGCGGTACGGATCACACGGGGCCGCCGCTGCCGTGGGGGGCGTAGAGATCGAGAAGACGGGTCCGGGCGGCCTGCAACCGGTGGGCGAGAACCTGACCGACCCAATGGCCGATGGCCGAGCCGAAGGCGGGATCCGCGTCCATCGCCATCCGTACCGTCGCCGCGTCGAACTCATGGGTACGGACATGCGTCATCGCCTCGGCCCCGAGGTGCCAGACGTAGGGATCGAACAGCCAGGACCAGCCCACGAGTTCACCGGGCCCCAGGTTCTCGATCGAGGCCGGGGGGCTTTCCGGGACGCGGAAGTCCAGCGTGACGGTGCCCGAACGCAGGATCCAGAAGCGGTCCGCGTGGTCCCCTTCGTCGAAGAGACGGGTTCCCTCGTCGAAATTGACCTCGTGCCCGAACTGCATCAGGCGGGCACGGTACGGGGCAGGCAGCGCCGTGGTGATACGAGTGGGAGAAGCGCTCATGGGGTGGCCTCCTCTGCGCCTTCCTCTACGGCTTCCGACTCTGCGTGTTCCTCTACGGCTTCCTCCGCGGCTTCCGACTCCGCGCCTTCCTCCGCGGCTTCCGATTTCGGCCTCGCCGGACGACCGTCACGCGGACTGCGCCGACCGGCCCCTGCCGCGGTTCCGGACGGACCCGGGCCGGCGTACTGCGCGGTCTCACGGCCCCGGGCCCCTCTGCCGGCCGAGGCCGTTCCTTGCGCCCGATCGTGAGACCGGTCCGGAGAGTTCCGTGAGCACCTCCGGCGGGTTCTGCCCGATGCTCCGCCTCTCCACTATCGGCCTCCGGCGCATCCCGGGCCAGCCGGAGGCCGCCCCCCGGTATGCGCCGCCGGAGGATCTGGGGTACTTGTCGGATGAAGAGGACTCGCGCCCGGCGCGGCTGCGCAGCTGCTCGACCCCGTAGACCCCCTGCCGCCGTTCCGGCTTCCTGAGAGACGGAGGCATTCGTCATGGAGCCAGTCGTCACCGTCGGCCTCGACGGGTCCCCCGAGAGCCTGGCCGCTGCCCGTTGGGCCGCCGACGAGGCCGAGCGGCGCAAGCTCACGCTGCGCCTGCTGCACGCATGGCCGCTGCTGGCCCAGGAACCGGCCGGCGTTCCCGCCGAGAAGGACCAGAACTACTGGGCGAGGCGGATCGTGCGCACCACGCGGGCGGAAATCCAGGCGCACCACCCGGGCCTCCGGGTCGTCGAGAACCTGGTCGCCGACGACGCCGAGCACGCGCTGCTGCGAGCGGCAGCGGAGTCCGAGATGACCGTGCTCGGTTCGCGTGGGCTGGTGCCCGTCGAGAGTTACTTCCTCGGTGACATCAGCCTGCCCGTCGTGGCCCGCGCCGAGCGGCCGGTGGTCCTGGTACGGGCCGGTACGGAGGACGACGACCGGCAGTCCACCCGGACCGGAACGAGCGGCGTGGTGGTGGCGCTCAAACTTCACGGTCCGTGCGACGACCTGCTCCGGTTCGCCTTCGAGACCGCTGCCGCGCGAGGCATGCCTCTTCGGGCCGTCCACGGCCGCAGCCTGCCGGTGGACGCGTACGTGCCCTGGGGCGTGGACCACGAGGTCGCGGAAGAGATCAGCCGGGAGACGCAGGAGCTCCTCGCCCGGACCCTCCTTGCCTGGCGTGAGAGGTTCCCGCAGGTGGACGTCACCGACGGCACGGCACTCGTGAGCCCCGCCAAGGCCGTCGTGCAGGCTGCCGAGGGCGCCGATCTGCTGGTCGTCGGCCGGGGCCCGCGCCATCGTGGCCCGGCACCGTCCCTGGGGCCCGTGGCCCAGGCCGCCATCCATCACGCACGCTGCCCCGTCGCGGTCGTCCCCCACGACTGACGCGAGCCCCGCACGGGGACGACGCGTGGCGACGCGGAATTCGGGCCGGTGCGGCGGTGACCGCCGGTGCGTGACCGTGCGGGACGGGGGTCTGGAGCTTCGGCCCGCTCACGCGCATCCTGTGGGTGCGTACCGCAGGCGTACGCCGCCGAGCGGGAGGAACGAGCGACATGGTGGACGCCGACCCGGGGCTCTTCGGGCCCGAATCCGTGACCTGGCAGATGCACGGCGACCCGATGATGTGGATCGCCGGGGTACGGGCGCTCTACCTCCAGGCGCTGCACCCGCGCGCCGTGCGCGGCGTCATGCAGAACTCGGACTTCCGCAAGGACGCCTGGGGGCGGCTGATGCGGACGGCCGGCTTCGTCGGCACGATCACCTACGGCACCACCGAGGCCGCCGAGCAGGCCGGGGCCCGGGTCCGCCGGATCCACCGGCTCATCAAGGCCAGCGATCCGGAGACCGGGGAGAGCTACGGCATCGACGAGCCCGGACTGCTGCTGTGGATCCACTGCGCGGAGGTGGACTCCTACCTCCAGGTCGAGCGCCGCTCCGGCTTCCCGCTCACCGCCGCCCAGGCCGACCGCTACGTCGACGAACACCGCCACAGCGCCCGCCTGGTCGGCCTCGACCCCGTGGACGTGCCGGCCACCACCGCACAGCTCGCCGCCTACTTCGAGAGCGTGCGGCCCCGGCTCGCCGCGTCCCCGGAGGCCCTGGACGTCGACGACTTCCTGCGCCGGCCCCCCGTCCACCCGCTGCTCGTACCGGCGCGGGCCCTGCTGTGGCGGCGCGTCGCGGCACTCGCCTACCAGTCGCTGCCCCCGTACGCCCACGAGCTCTACGGCAGACCCGTCGCACCGGTGCACACCGTCGACCGCCGCCTGCGCACCGCCGGAACGTTGCTGCGGTGCGTCCCCGCCCGGCTCCGCTGGCAGCTCCCGCCCGGTCACATTCTGAACGCGATGGCCCGGCTCGGTCCCGGCAGCCGCCCCACCCCGTACAAACTGCGCAGCCGGGCCGCCATACTGGACGGGCCGGGGAGGGCGCAGCAGTAGACAGCAGGCGGAACAAACGGGGGCGACAGCAGGCGATGGCGGACACCAGGCTGATCCAGAGCCGGTACCGACTGCTCGATCTGATCGGGCGCGGAGGCATGGGTGAGGTGTGGCGCGCCCGCGACGAATCGCTCGGCCGCCATGTCGCCGTCAAATGCCTCAAGCCGATGGGGTCCCAGCACGACCAGTCCTTCACCCGTGTCCTGCGCGAACGCTTCCGCCGTGAGGCCCGGGTCGCCGCCGCGCTCCAGCACCGGGGCGTCACCGTCGTCCACGACTTCGGCGAGCACGAGGGCGTCCTCTACCTGGTCATGGAGCTCCTGGACGGGCGCAACCTCAGCCAGCTCCTGGAGGACAACAAGCAGCACCCGCTGCCGGTGCCCGACGTCGTCGACATCGCCGAACAGGTCGCCGACGCCCTCGGCTACACCCACCAGCAGGGCATCGTGCACCGCGACCTCAAGCCCGCCAACATCATGCGGCTGGCCGACGGAACGGTGAAGATCTGCGACTTCGGCATCGCCCGGCTCGGCCACGACGTCGGCTTCACCTCCCGCCTCACCGGCACCGGCATCGCCATGGGCACCCCGCACTACATGTCGCCCGAGCAGATCAGCGGCGGTCAGATCGACCACCGCAGCGACCTCTACTCACTGGGCTGCGTGCTGTACGAGATCGCCACCGGAGTACCGCCGTTCGACCTCGACGACGCCTGGGCCGTCCTGGTCGGACACCGCGACACCCAGCCCCGGCCGCTGCGCACCCACCGGGCCGAACTCCCGGGCTTCTTCGACCGCGTCGTACTGGAACTGCTGGCCAAGACCCCCGAGGAGCGCCCCGTCGACGCGGGCGACCTCCGGCAGCGGATCGCCGTCGGCCGTACCGGCGAGCAGCCGCATCTGCCGCCCACCGGGCAGGTACCGCTCGCACCGCCCGTTCCCGTCGTACGCCCGGGGCAGCAGCTGCCGGCCTGGACCCGCGGCATGACCGCCGGTCACGGGGCGACCGGCACCCACCCCGGGCTCGCCCCGCCCGATCACTGGGCCGGGCTCACCGGGGAGTGGACCACCGGCACCGGTCTGCGCGGCCCGACCGGCGAACTGCCGCCGGTCAGGGCCGAGCGGCCCACCCCGTCGCCGGAACTGCTGTCGGTCCTCGCCAGCCGGCACAGCGCGGGCCTCAACCTGGGCCGCCTCGGCCACTGGGAGGAGGCCGGCGAAGTACACCGCGCGGTCGCCGCCGAACGGGAGCACGCCCTCGGCCCCGACCACCTCGACACGCTCGCCAGCCGCTACGAGATCGGCTTCACCCTCAGCCGCACCGGACGTGTCCCGGACGCCCTGCGGGAGTTCGACCGCGTCGCCCGGGGCCGCGAGCGTGCCCTGGGCCCCGACCACCCGGAGACCCTGGCGGCCCGCCAGGAGACGGCGTACGTGCTGGGCCGGCTCGGCCGGCACTTCGAGGCCCATCAGGTGTACGCGGCGGTTCTCGCCTCCCGGGAACGGTCGATGGGCCCCGACCACCCCGACACCCTGCGCTGCCGCCACAACCTCGCCTTCAACCTCAGCAGGCTGGGCCGCCTGGAGGACTCGTACCGGATGGCCAGGGACGTCGCGTCGGCCCGCAGCCGGCTGCTGGGCGCCGACCACCCCGACACCCTGGTCACGCTCTACGAGGTGGCGTACACCCTGGGCCGGCTGGGGCGCTGGACGGAGGCCCTGCAGGCGTACCGGGAAGTCGACCGGGCCCGGTCGCGGTCGCTCGGCGCCGACCACCCCGACACGCTCTCCGCCCGCTACGAGGTGGGCATCAGCCTCGGCCGGCTGGGCCGCAGCGCGGAGGCCCTGGAGCTGTACCGCGCCCTCGTGGCGGACCGGACCAGGGTGGGCGGTTCCACCGACCCCGAGACGCTCCGCGCCCGCCACGGCCTCGGCGTCAACCTGGGGCGCCTGGCCCGCTGGGAGGAGGCGCTCGCCGAAGCGCGCGACGTGTGCGCGATCCGCGAACGCGTCCTGGGCCCCGACCACGCCGACACCCTCGTCAGCCGCCGCGAGGTCGCCGTCGGCCTCGGCTGGCTCGGCCGCTGGGCCGACGCCCTCACCGTCTACCGCACGGTCGCCGCGGCCCGCGACCGGCTGCTGGGCGCCGGCCACCCCGACGCCCTCGCAGCCCGCAACGACGAGGCGCACTGCCTGGAGCAGCTGGGCCGGGGAACGGAGGCCGTGGAGCTGTACCGGCAGGTCGCGGCGTTGCGCGGCGGACAGCAGCCACCGCACTGACGGGGCGGCACGGCCTCCGGTCACGCGGCGGGTCGGCGTTGCGCAGCGGGCAGCGGCCGCGACACCGGCCGGTCACCACGGCCTCTGGTCACGGGCGATCGCGCCGTGCTACGAAGGGTCATGCCCGCACCCGACAGCTATGACGCAGTGATCGTGGGCGGCGGCCACAACGGTCTGGTCGCCGCCGCCTACCTCGCCCGTGCCGGACGGTCCGTCCTGGTCCTGGAACGCTTGGCCACCACCGGGGGAGCGGCCGTCTCGACCCGCCCCTTCGACGGGGTCGACGCCCGCCTGTCGCGCTACTCGTACCTGGTGTCCCTGCTCCCGCCCAAGATCGTCCGCGATCTCGGACTGGACTTCGCGGTGCGGAAGCGGACCGTCTCCTCGTACACCCCGACCGTGCGTGGCGGCCGCGCCACCGGACTGCTCGTCGGCGGGAAGGGCACCAGGGACTCCTTCGCCGCGCTCACCGGATCCGACCGCGAGTACCGGGCGTGGGAGCGTTTCTACGGCATGACCCGGCACGTCGCCGAACGCGTCTTCCCGACCCTCACCGAACCGCTGCCCGGCCGCGACGCCCTGCGCGGGCGGATCGACGACCCGCAGGCCTGGCGGATGCTCTTCGAGGAGCCCATCGGCGTCGCCGTCGAGCAGAACTTCGCCGACGACCTGGTACGCGGAGTCGTCCTCACCGACGCCCTGATCGGGACCTTCGCCGACGCGCACGATCCCACGCTGCTCCAGAACCGCTGCTTCCTCTACCACGTCATCGGCGGCGCGACCGGCGACTGGGACGTTCCCGTCGGCGGCATGGGGGCGCTCACCGACGCCCTGGCGCGGGCCGCCCGCGAGGCCGGGGCGGAGATCCGGGTCCGGCACGAGGCGACCCGGATCGAGACCGACGGAACACGCGCCGAGATCACCGTCCGTTCACCCGACTCCGAACACGTCGTCGCGGCCCGCAAGGTCCTGGTCAACGCCTCGCCGCAGGCGCTCGCCGCCCTCCTCGGGGACGAACCGCCCGCCCCGGCCGAGGGCGCGCAGCTGAAGGTGAACATGCTGCTGGAACGGCTGCCCCGGCTCCGCGACCGCTCCGTCGACCCGCGCGAGGCCTTCGCCGGGACGTTCCACATCGCCGAGGGGTACGGGCAGCTCGCGGACGCCTACCGGGACGCGGCGGCGGGGCGGCTGCCCGCAGCCCCGCCGTCCGAGATCTACTGCCACTCGCTGACCGACCCGTCGATCCTCGGCCCGGACCTGGCTGCCCGCGGCTGTCAGACCCTCACTCTCTTCGGTCTGCACGCCCCCGCCCGGCTCTTCGCCGCCGACAACGCGGCGACCCGCGCCGAACTGCTGGCCGCTACGCTCGCCGAACTCGACGCGCACCTGGAGGAGCCGGTCACCGACTGCCTCGCCCGCGACGGGAACGGGGAGCCGTGCATCGAGGCGAAGACCCCGCTCGACCTGGAGCGGGACCTGCGGCTGCCCGGCGGTCACATCTTCCACCGCGACCTCGCCTTCCCGTACGCCACGGAGTCCACCGGCCGGTGGGGGGTGGAGACGGCGCACGCCAATGTGCTGCTGTGCGGGGCCGGTGCGGTGCGCGGCGGCGGGGTCAGCGGGGTGCCCGGCCACAACGCCGCGATGGCGGCGCTGGGCCGGTGACCGAGGTGTGCTACTGGCCGAACACGCCCCGCAGCGCGCCGAGCTTGCGCGGCAGGTCGTACTCGGCGCCGCCCTCGTGCCCGTTGTACGGGAACACCTCGATCTGCGCCGGGCCCGCATAGCGGTGGTAGGCGGCGAACACCGTGGACGACGGGCAGATCTTGTCCATCAGGCCGACCGAGAACCACGCCGGCGCGGTCGCCCGTGCCGCGAAGTTGACCCCGTCGAAGTAGGACAGCGTCTCTATCGCCTCGTCGATCCGGAAGCGGTGCCCGGACAGCCAGCGGGCGATCTCCGCGTACGGTCCGGCGTCCGTGATCTGCGAGGCGCGCCGGTAGTGGCAGAGGAACGGCACATCGGCGACTGCGGCCACGAGGTCGTCCCGCAGCCCGGCGACGGCCAGCGCCAGCCCGCCGCCCTGGCTGCCGCCGAGCACCGCCACGCGGGAGGCGTCCACCGCCTCGTGGGCCTTCGCCGCGTCGACCGCCCGCACCGCGTCCGTGATCAGCCGCCGGTAGTAGTGGCGGTAGGGGTCCTCGATGCCGCGGGTCAGGAAGCCGGGCGAGGAGGAGCCGTGCCCGTCCGGGCCGATGTCCGGGGTGTCGGCGGTGTTCTTGCCGCCGCCGCCCTGGCCCCGGTTGTCCATCACCAGATGGGCGTAGCCGAGCGCGCTCCAGGTCAGCCAGGAGTACGGGATGCCCCGGCCGCCGTTGTAGCCGATGTACTGGACCACGGCGGGCAGCGGGCCGGAACGCGTCTTCGGCAGCATCAGCCAGGCCTTGACCGGCTGCCCGCCCCAGCCACGGAACGTCACGTCGAACACGTCGACGGTCGCGAACCCGGCGTCGTGCGGGACGAACTCGGCGTCCAGGCCGTGGCGGGCCGTCTCGGTGAGCGTCTTCTCCCAGAAGGCGTCGAAGTCGGCCGGCTCCTCCGGCTCCGGCCGGTAGTCGCGCAGCCGGTCCAGAGGCATGTCGAACAGCAAGGGTCTAGCTCCTCTTCAGGGTGAGGTTGAGGGTTGCGCCGTGGCGGCCGGTCGTGTCGGCGGTGATCCGGACGCCGTCCTTGGTGGACCGGGCGCTGACGCCCGGATCGGCGGAGACGACGCTCAGGCCGTGCCGCGCCAGGTCCAGCACGACCGAGGACCGCAGCTGGGTCGGGTCGGACAGCGACACCTTCACCGTCTTCCCGTCCGGCCGCACCAGCACCGAGGCGGGGCCGTCCGAGGTGAGGTCCCGGACGGTGCCGGCGGTCCAGAAGTTCGCGGCGACCAGCCCGTCCGCGCAGCGCTGCACCGCGTGCACGGCGGTGGAGCGGGCGATCAGCTTCACCGGCGGCGCGGCCGACCACTGCGCGGTCCGTTCGGCCGAGGCGGCCGGGGCCTGGAGCCAGAAGTAGCCGGCCCCGCTCGGTGCGGCACCGTGGTCCTGCCACAGCGTCAGGTACGGGCGGGTGACCGATGTGTCCGTGCCGTACTTGAGGTTGATCTCGCGCCAGGTCGCGGTGCGCTCCTCGCGCAGACCGTTCAGCGTGGCGGGCTCGGGGAAGACATAGCCGCCGGTTCCGGCCACGTGCAGCCACCGGACCTTGTCCAGCCGGGCCGACCAGCCGGCGTCCGTGGGCGCCGCCGTGCCGTTGACCAGCAGGGCCGCCTTCGGATCGCGGAGTTTCCGGTTCTCGACGACCGTTTCGGCCGTGCCCGCGTCGGCGCCGATGCCCGAGCCGACGCAGGCGATCACGTCGTCCAGGCAGAACCAGCTCTTCAGCCCGTGCAGCGAGCTGCCGTACGCGCGCAGCTCCATGCCGTACGCGCCGAGCGTGGTGCCGGGCAGTGAGGTGCCGCCCGTCCAGTCGGCCGTGCTGGTGGTGCGCTGCCCCGCCGCGTCGGCCGGGCGGCCCGCGATGACGGTGGTGCCGGGCAGCCGGGCCGGGTCGACGGTCGGCCAGTAGTCCTCGCTGTAATGGCCGAGGTCGTCGGTGTAGAGCAGGACCATGCCGTCGGAGAGGTGCCAGGCGTGCAGGTTCTCGTTCTGGATCGACTCGTAGTTGTAGATCCGGGACGAGTACGCGGAGATGCCGAGCGCGAACGACGGCCGGTGGTGGGCGGCCTTGTCCATCCGCGGGTGCTGTCTGTGCGCGACCAGCGGCCCCCGGGCCGGCACCGTGGAGGCGATGACCTGCCGGGCGGCGACCAGCGAGGCCAGGTCGGTGACGGCCAGGAAGTCCCGGTAGGTGTCCTCGGCGATCCACTGCTTGACCAGGGAGGTGAAACGGTCGGCCGTCTCGCCGGGGAAGCTCGGGATCAGCCGCACCACCGCCTCGATGACCGTCTGCGCCGACACATGGCCCTGCTTGCTGGGCCGGGCGATCTCGCGCCCGCACACCGAAGCCATCACGTCGCCGCGCACCAGCAGCGGGTCGAAGCCGTCGTCGACCCAGCCGCGGATGTTGTCGAGGTCGGGGTCGGTGACCGCCCACTCGGTCCCGGCGAGGAGGTTCAGCAGCCGGGACAGGTTGTTCAGCAGTTCCTTGCCGTACCCGCCGTTGTACGGGTGCTTGTAGTGCTGGAGGAACGAACCGTCGGAGTAGAAGCCCTCGCCGGTGCCCTCCGCCGCGGCGCTCGCGTCGTTGAAGGCGAGGACGCTGTTGGCGCCCGAACCCTCGACGTCCGAAAGAGCGTCACGGACCCGGGCCAGATCGCCGCCGGTGCCGCTGAGCACCGCGTTGACGGCGACCACGGTGGAGATCCAGACCCGGTTGGCGCCGGTGGCGATCTGCCGGTCGGCCCGCCAGAGGTTCGGGTCGGGCGTGTAGTGCCGCACGGCCGCGGTGATCCGGCCCAGCCGCTCCGTGCCCAGCACGTCGTGCAGCAGCACGGCGGCGTCGTTGAGGGCGAGCGCGGAGCCGATCTCCCAGTCCCAGTCGTTGTCGAACCGGGTATGGCCGGCGCCGTAGCGGTTCGTCAGCATCCAGTCGAGGCCGGCCAGCAGCAGATCGCGCAGCGCGGTGTCGCCGTACTGCGGGGTGCCGGGGACGGCCCACGCGGTCGCGACCGTGGCGAGCCGCTTGAACGACGTCGTCACATGGTTGGAGAGCGTGGTGCTGGTCAGATCGGGGAACAGCCCGTCGGTCCGGGCCGGGTCGAGCCCCTTGACGGAGGTGGTCGCGGCCTTGCCGATCCGGGCCACGGCAGCGGCGATCTGCGGGTCCGTCAGGTCGAGGCCGGGGCCGCCGGTGAGCAGGGTGTGCCAGCGGGTGCGCAGGGCGGTGGGGTCGTCGGTGACGGCGGCCGGGGCCGTCGCGTGAGCGGTGCCCGTGGCGGCGGTGAGCGTCAGCGGGAGCGCGGCGGCAGCGCCGAGAGCCGCCGCCCCGGCGAGAACGGTGCGCCGGGTGGTGCCCGGAATGGTGCCTGGAGTGGTGCCTGGGTTCGTCATGCGGCCCTCACAGGAGATTTCGGCGGTCGACGGCCGCTGCCAGCGCGGCATGACCGGAAGGGTTGGGGTGGAGTCCGTCCCCGCTGTCGTACGCGGGCAGCAGCCGTGCCGGGTTCCGCGCGTCGCGCAGGGCCGCGTCGAAGTCGACGACGGCGTCGAAGACCCGGCCGGTGCGCACCGCCGCGTTGATCCGCTGCCGGACCGCTTCGAGCTCGGGCGTCCAGCGGGTCCAGCCGCCGAACGGGGCGACGGTCGCGCCGACCGTCCGCAGCCCGGCGTTGCGGGCGCGCAGCACCAGTTGCCGGTACCCGGCCAGGACGCGCGCCGGATCGGTCTGGCTCGGCGGCTGCTGGAGGTCGTTGACGCCGAGGTGGACGAGGACGGTGCGCAGTCCGGGCAGCGACAGCACATCGCGGTCGAAGCGCGCCTGCCCGCCCGGCCCGAACCTGGCGTCGTCCAGCAGCAGCCGGTTGCCGCTGATGCCGAGATTGGCGACGGACGAGCCGGGAAGCCGCCTGGCCAGCTGGTCGGGCCAGCGCAGATCGGCGTCGTCGGGTGTGCCGACGCCCTCCGTGATGGAGTCGCCGAGCACCGCGATCACGGGCCCGTGCGCGCCCGTCACCTCGACGCCGGTCAACAGGAACACCGATGTGGTGCGCTCGCCGTCGACGGAGTGCGAGGCATGGGTGTTGCGGTGGAAGGAGAGCGGACCGGTGGGGCCGGGAAGCCGGGTCTCGACCGTCAGCCGTGAGGCCTCGGGGGCACGCAGTCCGGCGACCGCGTCGCTGGTCAGCGAGGAGCCCGCGGCGAGCCACGCCTGCCGCTGCCCGCCGAACGTCACGGGCAGGCCGCCCGCCGTCACCGGGCCGACGAGGACCGGGGCCGTGCCGAAGGCGTGCCCGTAGCGCAGCCGGACGTTTCCGCCAGCGGAGAGCCGTACGTCGGCGACGCACGTGCCGTCGGTCAGGCCGGCGCTCGCCACCGTGTCCGTGGCGGTCGGTGCGGTCTGCGCGGTCGCCCACGACGTCGTCCAGCGCGACCGGCCCGCGCCGCCGTTCGACCGCTCGGCCGCCTGGGCCCCCGGTGCCGTGGCCGCGACCGCCGCCAGACCGGCCGCCGCCGTCAGTACCCCGCGTCTCGCGGGTCCCCGCCCGGTCACTGGGGGCACGCACCCGTCGGGTCGTACGCGCTGCCGTAGGTGCCGACCGCGTCGCCACCGGTGTTGTCGCTCATGGTGTTGGTGCACACCGGACCTTGCGGGGTGCGCATGAACTTGATGCCGCCGCCCGTGTTACCGGTGATGGTGTTGCCGTAAATACTGGTGTTCACGCCGTCGGTCGCGGTGTCACCGCCGAGCCGGATGCCGGAACCGACGTTGTCGTGAATGGTGTTGTAACGGAAGATGTTGCCGCTGCCGCGCGCGTCCAGGCCGCCGGAGCTGGAGTCCTTCTGACCGCTGCAGTCGTTGTACTCGACGTAGTTGTTGGTCGAGTTCTCCTTCACATCCACGCACTCGTTGCCCTGGGTGGCGATGGTGTTGTGATGGATGCGGTTGTTCCTGCTGATGTCGGGGGCCGCGTCCGGTGCGCCGTTCGCCCCCTGCTGTTCCGGGGCGGTGCCGAGGTAGATGCCCTCGCCGTTCTTGCCGCCGCCGCCGAACTTGAAGTCGTTGACCCCGCAGTTGGTGATCGTGTTGTCGGAGATGTCCGCGCCGGTCACCAGATAGCGCACCCGGAGGCACTCGTCGGCGGCGTTCTTCAGCGTCATCCCGGTGATGCGCAGACCGCCCACCCCGTTACCCGGAGTCGTGCTCATGACATACACGAGTTTGAGGCGGTACCCCGACACATCGGTGGACGACCCGTGCAGCCCGTCCACGGTGAAGCCGCTGAGCGTCGTCGAGTCGTGCTGCACCTGGATGATCCGGGCGTCGCCGGCCCCCTTCACCACGGCGCTCGCCGGGCCGGTGAGGGTGACACCGGCGCGCTTGGTCACGACGTCCTGCTTGTACGTACCGGCGGCGAGGTTGACCACCGCGCCCGTCGGCGCCAGATCGACCGCCTTCTGGATCGTGGCGAGCGGGGCGCTCGCCGACGTACCGGCGTTGGAGTCGCTGCCGGACGGCGACACGTAGTACGCGGTGGCGGACTCGGCGGCGACGGACGGCGGGGGGAAGGCGAGCGGCGCGCCGGCGGCGAGCGCGGCGACGAGAGTGGTGCGCAGTACACGGCTCATGGGGTGTGCCTCCTGGGGTCTGCGAAGGACAGAGCGAGCAGTACGGGGATGCTGGGGCCGAGGAGCAGGGGTCCCAGCGGTACGACGAGGGAGATCAGCGCGGCGGAGACCACCGCGCCGAGCAGTGCGGTGCCACGGGCCGCCGACCCGAAGCCGAGGGCCAGTGCACCGCGCGACCAGGTGCGGACCGTGCCGTGCGGCGAGCGGCCCGCCTCGGCCGCGAGCGCCACATGGTGGATGGCCAGGGCGGCCGCGATGCCCACCTGTGCGGCGAGCAGCACGAACGTCCACGGCTCCGGACGGCCCAGCAGATGGACGATGTTGGCGGCGAGCACGACGGCCGCCGCGGTGGACACCAGGGAGTGGCGCCACAGGGACCGCCAGTACTGCGGGAAGGCGGCGAAGGTGTTGGTGAAGCAGCGGCTGTCACTCTCCGCCCGCCACCGCTGGAGGGCGTGCCCCATCGCGGCGAGCGCGGGGAGCCAGGTCACGACACCGAGCGACAGCAGGGTGAAGGCGGCGCCGGCGGCCGCCGGGTAGGCCACGAACTCCAGCCGCCGCAGCAGCGTCGGCCAGCCGGACGAGAGGGTTGCCTGCATGGTGATCAGCCGACCTTTCCTGTGTACGGCTCCGGGACATCGAGCAGCACGCGGCCGTCCAGCTCCAGCCGGGTGGCCGCCACCACGTACGGGGCCGAGTCCTCGGTGCCGAGCAGCACCGCCGCCGCGTCCGCCGACACCGAGGCGGTACGGATCCGGCGGGTGACTGGGGAGAGGAGCACGGTCTCCTCGCCGAAGGTGACGCCCTGGCCCCGCGTGCACAGCACCCGCTCGGCGGGGGCCGGTGCCGGGCCCGGGACGATCGCGGTGAGGAAGAGCGCGTCCGTCGCGCGCGCGGTCCTCGCGCTCAGGGTGTGCAGTGTGCGGGTGAGCCGCAGTTCCGGCGTGCTGGACGTCGGATTGGCCTCCACCTCGGTGGCCTCGGAGACGACCGAGGCATCCTGCGGCGCGAACTGCCGCACCAGGGCCGAGGCCGCCCCGGACCGGATCAGCCGGCCGCCGTCCGGCCCCGGCTCGGTGGGCCGGTCGGTCTGGAGCAGGAACGTCCACTCCCGCTCCGCGTCCGCCTCGGCGAGATCCAGCAGCACGAGCCGTCCCGACGGGGTGAACACCAGCGTCCGGTCCAGCCGCCGCACCCCGAGCGCGGGGTCGTACATCGCGGCGATCTCCGCCGTGGCGTGCGCCCACCCGCAGTCCGGACCGGCGAGCACATCGCGCTGCCGGGCCTGCCGCTCGTACGGGATGTCCTTGTAGACGTGATAGCGGTCCTCGTCCGCGTAACCCTGGCCGTCCACCAGCAGCAGATTGTGGTGCGCGGCCCGCTTGCGGTTGCTGTAGCCCTCGTCGACCGCGAGGAACGCACCCTGCGACACCAGCACGAACGAGCCCGAATCCGGGTGGTGGTGCCCCTGGTTGAGGGTTTCCCAGCCCAGCTCCGCCCGGTGCTTCGCGGACGTCTCCCACGCCTTGTGACCACCGCCGGGGCTCGCCTTGAACGAGACGAGAGTGGCGTCGTCGTCCCACCCGGTCCGGGCCGCGAGGAGGCCGAGATCCGGGAAGAACGCCCGTGTCTCGGTGGGCCGGGCGGCGGCCGCGGACGGGTCGTACCAGAGGTATTCGAGATACGCCTCCGGCAGGATCCCCGGCCGCACCCCGCTCTGTGCCGCCTCCTGCCACAGCAGTTCACCCGAGGCGAGATCGCCCAGCCACTGCGCCTGCGGAATCCCGTACTGCGCCGCGAGACGGTAGTACAGGCCGGCGCTGTGTCCGCTGCGCCGGTCGTGGCAGTCGCCGTGGTCGATGTTGAACGCGAAGCCGGGAGCCAGCTGGTGCAGCCGGTAGCGGAAGGTGTTCGAGAGGAAGCCGCCCCGCCCCCACCAGTCGATGCCTTCCGCCTCCTGGAGGAGATCCAGGTGGATGGCGAGGAACGGCACGCCGTAACGCCAGTAGACGACCCCCTCGGCGTGCGAACCGTCGTCCGGCATCAGATCGAGGACCGTGCCGAGGTTGTCCTTGGCACGCTCGGTCCACTCCTCCTTGCCCAGCACATAACCGGCCGTCGCCAGACCCGCGTAGCAGATCCAGTTGTGGTTCTGCCAGTACGAGGACGACCACCAGCGGCCCTCGCTCGCCACCGCGAACTCGTACATCCGCCGCCCCTGGAGCAGCAGCTTGTACCGCAGCAGCGCCCGCACGCCCTCCGGCAGATCGTCGCCGATCCACCGGTAGGCGAGCGAGAGGTGGTGCAGCAGCCAGCCGGCGTCCAGATCGTGGTCCGGCATATGTGCCTTGCCCCAGTGCGGCAGCCGCACCGCGGCCTCGATCCAGCGCAGGCTCTCCGCCAGATGGGCCGGATCGCCGCTCACCCGATAGGCCAGCGCCGGATTGGAGGCGGCCGGGCCGAGCCAGGTGATGCTGGCCAGGGGGTGCGTACGCGGCGGGGTCAGCCCGCGGTGGCGGGCCGCCTCCTCGTACAGCCGCGCCTGCTGCGCGGGGCGCGGGCCGGGCGGCGGGGTCGCCGAGAGCAACAAGGGTCAGTCCTCCGTCCGGAACCGTGCGGTGGCGCCGTCGGTCAGTGAGACCGTCAGTACCCCGTCACCGTCCAGTGTCACGTCGGCCACGGCGGGCCCGGCCGACGCCGCCTGGTACACCGAGGCGAAGGTGACCAGGTCCGACTGGGTGGTGAAGTCGACCCGGGTGCGCACCCGTTGCGGGTCGTCGGCCGGGCCGGGGCCCGGCCGGGAGACCGGACGCACGGCCGCGCCGGGGGTGTGGGTGTGCCAGCCGTGCAGGGTCTCGTCGCCGTACCAGGTGGTGCGGACCTCGCCCGAGGCCTGGAGCTGGACGTCCAGCGCGACGCCGGGGCGCAGCTGCGCGGTGAGGCGCCGCTCGTCCTCGGCACGCACCGTCAGCAGATCGACCAGATAACTGTCACCCAGCACCACCCGTCGCACCGCGCGCACACCCTCGTACGCGGTCGTCGCCTCGGCGGTGACGGACGAACCGTCCGAGCCGAGCAGCCGCCCGGTGCACTCGGCCTGTTCGGCGCCGTCCACCCGGAACGCCGGATGGGCCTGGGTGGACGCGTACAGATCCCGGAACTCGGCGTGCGCGTAGGGCACTTGGCCAGGGTCGGGCTGCCACGGGGTGGTGTCCCCGTACAGGTACAGGGACAGCTTGTCCCGATGGCCGTGCGAGCCGCCGTGCGGACCGAAGTCCAGCAGCGCGTGGACGCCCGCGTGCTGCAGCACCGCGTACCCGGCGGCCGGGAACACCGTCACCGGACCGGGCGCCGGCCGCCGCGGCAGCGGCGGTCCGGCGAACCAGCCGGCCAGCTCGCGGTCGAGCCCGTCGTCCTGCGCACCGAGCTCGGCACGGGCCCGCCCGGCCACCGCTTCCAGTGCCGAAGAGGGCACCAACTGCTGTGCCAGAGCCACGAGTTCGAGCCACTCCAGGGCGAGCGGGTGGCGCAGATACGGGCCGTCGTGCAGCGCAGGCAGGATGCCGCCCGGCGTGGCGATCGCCGCCAGCACATCCGTCATCCCGGCCAGTACGTCCACCACGTCGGACGGCACGGCGGCGGGGTCGGTGCCCCGCAGCGCCAGCAGCGCCGCCCGCAGCACGAACCCGTGGTAATAGGTGCTGCCTTCCCACTCCCAGCCGTCGTCGGCGACCGCGACGCGCAGATGCTCGTACAGCCCGTGCTCGCCCTCCAGCCACTGCCCGGCGCCGCCCCACTCCTGGCCACGGGCCGCCGCAGCACCCCGGCTCGCCGCCACACCGGCCGCGTTGAGCCACGCGGTGTAGTTGGAGGCGAGGTGGCCCTGGCCGGTGAGCACATCCCGGGCGTCGAGAGCGGCCTGCTCCAGCGCGTCCAGCAGCGGCAGCACCGGGGCCAGGTCCTCGGTCGACTGCTCGGCGAGCGTGATCACGGTGTGCCCGACGTTCACCGCCCAGATGGCGTCGGTCAGCGCCTGGTGGAAGAGCCGGCCGCGCAGCATCCAGGACTGCGCCTCGCCGTGCCGATCGGTGGCCAGCGAGGCGTACAGCCCCGCGTACTCCACCAGCCGCGACACCGACTCCGCGCGCTCCTTGCGGTGGGCGAGCACCCGCAGGTGCCGCGCCCACGCCTGGTGCGAGAGCACCAGCCAGGCGCCGCGCACCGCCTCGTCGTCCACCCGGCAGCCGTACGCGCAGCGCGCACCGTCCTCGGGGAACACCCCGGAGAGCAGGTCACCGTGGTCGAGCTCCACGCCGTGCGCCGGGCAGACGTACGCGTGCCACCAGCCGCCCCGCTCCCGGGCGATCCGCCTCAACGCGGCCACACGCCACCGTCGATGTCCACCGTGGTGGCGGTGAGGAAGCCGGACGACGGCAGGGCCAGGTGGACGACGGCGGCGCCGACGTCCTCGGGGGTGCCGGCCCGGCCGACCGGGATGCCCGCCTCCATCGCCTGCTGTGCCTCGGGCGCGGTGAACGTGTCGTGGAAGGCGGTGCCCTTGATGAAGCCGGGCGCGACGGCGTTGACGGTGATGCCGGTGGAGCCGAGCTCCTTGGCCAGGCCCTTGGTGAAGCCGCGCACACCGGCCTTGGCCGCCGCGTAGGCCACCGAGCCGGGGCCGCCGCCGTTGTGCGCGGCCAGCGAGGACATCGTGATGATGCGGCCGGCCGGCGACTGCGTCAGGTGGGGGACGGCGGCGCGCACGGTGCGGAACGTGGACGTCAGATTGGTGGAGATGACCTGGTCGAAGTGGTCGTCGGACATCTCGGCGATGGTGGCCCGGCCGATCAGATGACCCGCGTTGCAGACCAGCACGTCCAGTCCGCCGAGGAAGCCGGTCGCCTCCTCGACGAGCCGGTCCACGTCGGCGGTCACCGTGACATCGGCCTTGAACGCCTTGGCCCGGCGGCCCAGCGCCTCGATCGCGGAGACCGTCTTGGCGGCCTCGTCGGCGGAGGAGTTGTAGTGGACGGCGACGTCCGCGCCGGCCTCGGCGAGCGCGACGGCGATGGCGCGGCCGATGCCGTGGCCCGCGCCGGTCACCAGTGCGCGGGAGCCGTTGAGATCAGCAGACATGGAGTAAGTACCTTTCGAAGAACGGTCGTCGGGGCTTGATCCGGTCACTTGAGACCGGCGGTCGCGAAGCCCTGTACGAAGTAGCGCTGGCCGATGAGGAAGAGAATGACCATGGGCAGGGTGGCCAGCGTGGTGCCGGCCATCAGGAAGTGCCATTGGGGGCCGTTCTCCGTCTTGAAGACGGAGAGCCCCACCTGGATCACCCGCAGGCTGTCCGTGCGGGTCACCAGCAGCGGCCAGAGGAAGTTGTTCCACGACGACTCGAAGGTCAGCAGCGCCACGGTGGTGAGCGCGGGCTTGACCTGCGGCGTCATGATCCGGGTGTAGATCCGGAACTCGCCCAGACCGTCGAGCCTGGCCGCCTCCTCCAGCTCCACCGGAAGGTCCAGATAGAACTGACGGAAGAGGAAGACCGCGAAGGGGGTGACGGCGCCGGGAACGATCAGCGCCCACCAGGAGTCCAGCCAGCCGCTGCCGCCCTGGCCGAAGATGTCGTTCCCGCCGGCCAGCGGCATGAAGCGGACGATCAGGAACTCCGGCAGCACCTTTGTGTACGTGGGGATCATCAGCGCGGCGATGAAGAGGTAGAAGATGACCTCGCTGCCGCGGAACTTGATCCGCGCCAGCGCGTACCCGGCCATCGACGCCACGACCACGTTGATGAGGGTGTGGCTGAAGGCGATGATGAAGCTGTTGCGCGCGTACGTCGCGAACGGCGCCGCCTTCAGCGCGTCGATGTAGTTCCCGAACTCCCAGTGTTCCGGCAACAGTCCGGCGTCCTGGGAGGCGATCTCCACCGGGGTCTTGAGCGAGGTGAGCACCATCCAGACGAACGGCACCACCATCAGCAGCGAGACGACGGTGAGGGTCACATAGAGCGCGATCCGGCCGGCGGTGAGCGGCTTGCCGTTCTTCACCGGCCGGGACTTGCGCGTGGCCCCCGGCGCGTGCAGCTCAGTTGTGGCCACGGGTGCCTCCCATGATCCGCCGGTTGACCAGGGTGAAGCCCATCAGCAGCACGAACAGCACCAGTGACTGGGCGGAGGCGTACCCGACGCGGAACTCCCGGAAGGCGGACTTGTAGATCTCGAACGTCATCATCGTGGTGCTGTTGCCCGGGCCGCCGTCGGTCAGGATGTAGATCTGGTCGAAGGACTGGAACGCGGTGATCATCGACGTGATGAGGACGAAGAACGTCGCGGGTTTCAGCAGCGGCAGTGTGATCGAGAAGAACTGCCGCACCTTCGAGGCGCCGTCCACCGAGGCCGCCTCGTACAGCTCCTTCGGCAGGGACTGCAGTGCGGCCAAGTAGATGAGCATCTTCATGCCGATGCCCTGCCAGATGCCGACCAGGATCACCGAGGGCATCGCCCACGTGGTCGACGAGAGCCAGGCCGGGCCGTCGATCCCGAGGAAGGACAGCAGTGTGTTCAGCAGCCCGTTGCCCGGGTTGTAGATCCACAGCCAGACCAGTGCGATCGCCACGGTCGCCGTCACCTGCGGCAGGAAGACCGCGGTACGGAAGATACCGCGGGCCTTCAGGCCGGTGTGCAGCGCCAGGGCGATGAGCAGCCCCAGCGCCATGCCGAACGGCACGGTGAAGAAGGTGTAGACGACCGTGTTGACGATGGACTTGCGGAAGACCGCGTCGCCCATCATCTCGGTGAAGTTGTCCAGACCCACGAACTGCGGCGCCGTCAGCACGTCGTACTTCGTGAAGGCCAGGACCACCGATGCGACGACCGGCAGGCCGATCCAGAGCGAGGCATGCAGCAGCGCGGGCGCCACCATCAGCATGCCGGCGCGTTGCCTGCGGCGCCCAGGTCCCGTCGGAACCCGGCCGGCGCGCTTCTTCGCGACCGTGCGTCCGGTCGGGGCGGAGGGCGGCGCGGGGCGAGCCTTCAATACGGATGTAGCTCCCACAGTGACGGGTCCTTACATCCGGCCGATTGCGGCCTCGGCGAGCCGGCCGAGTTCCGCGATGGCGTCCTTAGCCGACTGGCTGCCCACGATCGCGGGCTCCAGCGTGGGCTTGATCTTCTCGCGGATCTCCATCCAGGCTGCGGTGCCGCCCTCGGAGCACGCGGCGCCCATGCTCTGCAGGGAGAGATCGACGAACTTGTTCTCCTTCACGTACGAGGTGTCGCTGAGGTCCTTCAGGCCGGGCACCGAACCGCGCTGCTTGGCCGCGCCGAGGATCGACTCGGGCGTCGCGAGGTACTCGACGAGCGCACGGGCCGCCGCCGGGTGCTTGGATCTGGCGGACTGGGTCACGAGCGTGCCGCCCTGGAGCATCGCGGGCTTGCGGTTGGCGAGGATGAACGCACCGAGCTTGTCGTCCTTGAGGAGGTCCGGCGTCTGCTCCCCGACCTGCCTCCACAGCCCGCTGGTCGTCATCATCATCGACGCCTTGCCGGTCTGTACGTTGGTCGGGGCACCGAGCTCCGTCTTCTTGGCGTAGTCGGCGGAGCCGTCCTTGACCAGGTCCTTGAAGAACTGCAGCGCCTCGACCCCTCGGGCGTCGGTGAACAGCACCTTCTTGCCGTCCGCGCTGAACAGCTGGCCGCCGTTGGCGAAGAGGAAGGCCTCCCAGCACTGGCGCAAATTGATGGAAAACGGGTCGAAACCGATCCGGCCGTCCTTCGTGAGCTGCTTGGCCACGGCGCGCAGTTCGGCCCAGTTCGCCGGGGTCTTCTTGATGCCGGCCTCGGCGAAGTGGTCCTTGCGGTAGACGACGATGCGGGTGTCGAGGACGACCGGCAGGGCGTAGAGCTTGCCGTCGTACCGGGACGGCTCAAGCACCCGCTCCTCGTAGTCGTGCGCGGTGGCGAACTTCTCCGGCAGCTCCGCGATCGCCTTCTTCGCGGCGAACGGCGGGATCCAGCCCACGCCCATCATCAGCACGTCGGGCAGCAGACCGCCCGCGAGACCGGTGGTGATCTTCTCGTTGAGCTGGTCGTACGTGGTGTAGTCCACGTTCACCTTGACGTCCGGATACTTCTTCCGGAACCCGCCCAGGATCTCCTTCTCCAACAGCGTCTTGCCGTCGGCACCTTCGTAGATCGGGGTGAGCAGAGTGATCTCACCTTCGGCGGGACCGTCGGCGGAGCCTGCCGCCGAAGTGCCGGTTCCGCACCCGCTGAGCGCGGCGGCAGCGGTACCGGCGCCGATGGCGGCAAGCAGCGACCGTCTTTTGAGTTGCATGGAACACCCCTTTTGAGGTGGAGACTGTGGACCGATCCAGCGATAGAACCCAGCCATGGCCGGGAAGTGCTGGTAAATCGATGCACTGATGCTAGGAACGTCGTCAGAGGGACGTCAACAGCTGATGCACATGAATTTTCGGGGATGTTAACGGGTGTACCGGTAAACGAAGTTCAGTAAATCGATACACTGGTATGGTTCATCGGGTTCCGAACGGGAGGTGGCATGAGCGGGGTAACGATCCATCAGGTCGCGGAGGCCGCGGGGGTCTCCGCGAGCACGGTCTCCAACGTCCTCAATGGGCGGACGGACCGTATGCAGGCGGCCACGCTGGCCCGTGTGGAGCAGGTGATCGAGCAGCTCAGCTACCGGCCCAACCGCGCCGCCCGGATGCTGCGCACCGGCCGCATCAAGGTCATCGGCCTCATCGTGCCGTCGGTCGCCAACCCCTTCTGGGGGGCGCTCGCCCGCGAGCTGGAGGCCATCGCGCTGGCCGAGGGCTATCACGTACTGCTCTGCAACAGCGAGCGCGACGCGGCCCGTGAGCTCAAGTACGGCGAGGAACTGCTCGCGGACGGGGTGAGCGGAGTGGTGCTGTGCTCCTCGCTGCCCTCGCTGGACCACATGACACCACTGCTGAGCCGAGGGCTGAAGATGGTCGCCTTCGACCGCACCGCACAGGCGGGCGATCCGCCGTCGCTGGCCTCCATCAGCGTCGACAACGCGATGGGCGCCGAGATCGCCACCCGCCATCTGATCGAGCTCGGTCACCGCCGGCTGGCGTTCGTCTCCGGCTCGGTCAACAGTGTCAACCGCCGCGAGCGACTGCGCGGCTTCCGGGCCGCCCTGGAGGCGGCCGGTCTCGACCCGGCCGACGCGATCGTCTGGCCCGGCGCGGACGCCACCGAGTTCGGCGACAAGGACGCGGCCGAACTGGGCCGCAACGCCGCCAGGGAGCTGCTCGGCGGCCCCCGCCCGCCCACCGCGTTCGTCGCCATCAACGACATGTGCGCGATCGGGATCTGCCGGGGGGCCAAGGACGCCGGGCGCAACGCCGGACAGGACGTCTCCGTGGTCGGCTTCGACGACATCCTCCTCGCCGACCTCTTCGAACCACCGCTCACCACGGTCCGCCAGCCGCTGCCGGAGATGGCCGCGGAGACCTTCCAGCAGTTGCGGGCCCGGATCGACTCGGCCCCGGCGGCCGGACGGTCACTGCTCATCCGGCCGCGGCTGGTGGTACGGGAGTCGACGGCCCCGGCGCCGGCCGGTGCGACCGCCGCGATCCCGGCACCGGCCGGCGCGGAGCGGCCGGTCGCGGGCCGGACGGCGTAGCAGGGGCCCGTCCGCCGGGTCAGGGATGGGCGAGTTCGAGTACGACGATGCCGGCGAGGACGGCCGCGCCGGCAGTGAGGCGCAGCCGCCCGAACCGCTCGCGGAAGAGCAGCGTGGCGATCAGCGCCGCGATGAGGATGCTGGTTTCACGCAGGGCGGCGACGGTCGCCAGGTCGCCGTGGGCCTGCGCCCAGATGACGAGGCCGTAGGCGGTCAGCGAGATGACGCCGCCGGTCAGGCCGATCCCGCGGACCGGCTTCAGCTGCGCGAGCAGCGGACGGCCCCGCCGGGCGAGCGCCAGCAGCGGAATGACGGGGCCCTGGCAGAGGAAGAGCCACGCGATGTAGCCGATCACGGTCTGGGAGCGGTGGACGCCCGTCCCGTCGACGACCGTGTAGCCCGCGATGACGACTCCGGTGGCCACCGCCGCGGCGAGCGCGGGCAGCTGTGCGCGCCCGGGCCACCCGTCCGCGAAGGCCAGACCGGCCAGACCTGCGGAAATCACCAGCACCCCCACCATCGCGGCGGCGGCGAGCGGTTGCCCCAGCACGGTCACGGAGGCGACGGCCACGAGCAGCGGGGCGGTGCCGCGCGCGATGGGATACATCTGGCCGAAGTCACCGAGCTGGTAGGCGCGCAGCAGGAAGAGCTGGGAGAGCACCTCCAGCGCGGCGGACACCAGGATGAACGGCCAGGCTCCGGCCTCGGGTATCGGTGTGAAACAGACCATGACCGCCGCGCAGCCGGTGTACGCGAGGTTGATGAGGGTGAAACCGACGAGTTTGTCGGTGATGCGATGGGCCATCGCGTTCCACAGGGCATGTAGAACGGCGGCAGTGAGCACGGCTGCGGGTACGGCCGTGCCCGCAGGGAGGAACGAAGGCATGACGAAAGGACTCCAGGCGGCAGCAGACTATCTGGAATGAGGTTCCGCGCTACTCTAATCACATGGAACAAAATTCCGCCGACGAGTACCGGCTCGGCGCTCACGTACGGGCCAAGCTGCCGGAGCTCCGCGAGACCGAGGCCCGCGTCGCCCAGGTGATCCTCGACCAGGGGGCCGACCTCGTCCGGCTCAGCGTCAGTGACGTCGCCGCCCTGGCCGGCACGGCACCGTCATCAGTCGTCCGTGCCTGCCAACGCCTCGGCTACCGTGGCTACCAGGAACTGAAGATCGCGGCGGCGCGCCAGAGCCCCACCCGGGCACCGTCGCCGGACCCCCATGGCGACCCGGCCGCCCGCGCCCTGGCCGACACGATCCACGCCTCCCGTGAAGCCCTCGACGACCTCGCCACCACGCTGACCGCCGACCGGCTGCTCGCCGCGGCCACCGCGCTGGATGCCGCGCCCCGCATCGTGGTCGCGGCGGCCGGCCTCTCCGCGGCCGTGGCCGCCGACGCCGCCTACCGCCTGCGTGCCCTCGGGTGCGTCGTCGACGCCCCTGCCGACCCGCTTACCGCCCAGCTCGCCGCCGCCCAACTGCCCTCGGGTGCGGTCTGCCTGGCCATCAGCCACACCGGCGCCACCCGCAGTACGGTCGACACCGCTCGCCGGGCCCGCCGCGCGGGCGCCGAGACCATCGGCCTCACCAGCTACGCACAGTCGCCCCTGAGCGAGACCTGCACGCACACTCTCGTCGCCGGGGGGCAGGACCTCGTCTTCGGGCTGGAGACCACGGCCAGCCGGATCGCCCACCTCGTCACGGTCGACGCGCTCACCCAGACCCTGCTCACCCTTCGCGCGACCACGGCGGAACAGGCCCTCCGGCTCTCCGCCGACGTCACCGCCGACCACACGTACTGACCTGGGCGGCCGGCCGTGGGTGCCGCATGTCGCACGCGTTACATATGCGCCTGGCGGTCGGCATTCTGAAACGAGTCTCCGGTGCGGGGTGTGTCGCGAGGGTCGCGCCAAAGGTCACGGATTCCATCGATAGTGGATCGTTTCGCCACCGGAGTCGACTGTTATCGACCTGTTATGCGCATTACAGTGTGGCCAAAATGAACCCTGCGTGTAACGTGCGGGCATCTGGTCGGCGGTTGAACCAACCGCACGGCAGTTCCGCGAGAGGGGTCCGTCTTGCCTACCCGCCCAGTCCGCCGCGCAGTAGCGGCCACCGCACTGCTGATCGCAGCGTCCACGGCGCTGTCCGCATGCGGAAAGGACCGCGCCGTCGACGACGCCGCCTCCACCGGCGATGTCGCCGTCGCGGGTGTGCACGTCACCCGCGACGCGAAACTCCACGCCGCCCTGCCCCCGGCCATCAGGTCCAGCGGTACGGTCCGGGTGGCCACCGACGTACCGTATGCACCGTTCGTCATGTTCAAGGCCGAGGGGCGGCCCGAGCTCACCGGGCTCGACCATGACCTCGGCCAGGCGCTCGGTGCCAAGCTGGGGGTGCGATTCGCCTTCACGGCACAGAAGTTCGACGGCATCGTGCCCGGCATCCAGGCCGGCAAGTTCGACGCGGTCATGTCGGCCATGACCGACACCAGGGAGCGCCAGCGCGTCCTGGACTTCGTGGACTACTCCGTATCGGGCTCGGGGATCCTCGTGGCCAAGGGAAACCCGGACCGGATCGCACGGCTCGACGATCTCTGCGGCAAGAAGGTCGCCACCCAGGCGGCCAGTCACCAGCTGGAAGTGCTGAAGAAGCACCAGTCCACGTGCGCCGAAGCGGGCCGGGACGCCGTCTCCATCCAGACGTTCCCGAAGGATTCCGACGCCCAACTGGCCCTGCGCTCAGGGAAGGTGGTCGCCGATCTGGTGACGAAGCCCGGCGCCGGCTGGTCGGCGAAGACCGCCGACGGCGGCCGTGCCTTCGAGGTCGTCGAGGATCCCGCCGCGGGCGGCGGCTACGAGGCGACACCCAACGGCATCGGTGTCAGCAAACAGCTTCCCGGGCTGACCGACGCGATCCAGAAGGCCCTGCAGGCACTCATCGACGACGGCACGCTCGGCAAGATCTGCGACAAGTACGGCGCCGCCTCCATCGCCGTCAAGCAGGCCACCAGGAACGCGGCGGTGTCCTGACATGGCCGCCCTCACACCCGCCGGGGCCGTACGCGGCGCCCCAGCCACCGCAGCGCCTGCCCGGCAGAGCCTCACCGTCGTACCGATCCGGCACTGGGGCCGATGGCTGGCCGCCGCGGCAGCCCTCACCGCCCTCGTCGGCCTGACCGGCTCCCTCGCCGGGAACAAGAACCTGCACTGGGACATCGTCGGGCACTACGCCTTCGCCGACCTCGTCTTCGACGGCCTGGCCACCACTCTGTGGCTCACCGCGGCAGCCATGGCCGCCGGCCTCGGACTGGGCGTACTGGTGGCCGTGATGCGCCTGTCGTCCAACCCGGTACTCCGCGCCCTGGCCCATGTGTTCGTCTCGGTCTTCCGCGGCACCCCGCTCCTGGTCCAGATCATCTTCTGGGGATACGCGGGTGCCCTCTACAAACACATCCTGATCGGCATCCCGTTCACCCACATCACGTTCCTGGACCTGGACACCAACACGGTGCTCACCCCCGCCGTCGCCGCGCTCCTGGCGCTGGGACTGAACGAGGCCGCGTACGCGAGCGAGATCGTCCGAGCGGGCATCCAGTCCGTCGACGCGGGACAGGCGGAGGCCGCCCAGTCGCTCGGCATGCGCCCGGCCCTGACCACCCGGCGCATCGTGCTGCCCCAGGCCATGCGGGTCATCATCCCTCCGCTGGGGAACGAGACGATCAACATGCTCAAGATGACCGCGCTGGTCTCGGTGATCTCCGCCCACGACCTGATGTCCAACATCCAGGACGTGTACGCCCAGAACTACCAGGTCATCCCCATGCTCATGGTCGCCGGCATCTGGTACCTGATCCTCGTCACGGCACTGGGCCTGCCGCAGTCCTGGCTGGAGCGCCGCTACGGCCGTGGCACCGCACCCGCCACCCCTGCCGCCGGGCCGCTGCGACGCCTCGTCACGGGCGCCGCACTCCGGATCTCCCGGACCGCCCCCGCCGCAACGACCGACACGAAGGGATGACTGTGGAAACGCCGATGGTGCACGCCGAGGGCGTGCGCAAACACTTCGGGAAGGTCTCCGTGCTCCGGGGCGTCGACCTGACCGTCGAACGCGGGCGCGTCTGCTGCCTGCTGGGCCCCTCCGGCTCGGGGAAATCCACGTTCCTGCGCTGCATCAACCATCTGGAGAAGATCGACGGAGGCAGCCTCTCCGTCGACGGCGCCCCGGTCGGCTACCGGCAGCAGGGCGACCGGCTGTACGAGCTGAAGGAACGCGAGATCGCCCGCGCCCGCCGCGACATCGGGATGGTGTTCCAGCGGTTCAATCTCTTCCCGCACATGACAGCGCTGGAGAACGTCATGGAGGCGCCCGTGAAGGTCGCGGGCGTCACCAGGGCCGAGGCACGTGCCGACGCCCTGCGGCTGCTGGACCGGGTCGGCCTCGCCGACCGTACCGAGCGCTATCCGGCCCAGCTGTCCGGCGGCCAGCAGCAACGCGTCGCGATCGCCAGAGCGCTCGCGATGAAGCCCAAACTGATGCTCTTCGACGAACCGACGTCGGCCCTGGACCCGGAACTGGTCGGGGAAGTGCTCGACGTCATGCGGCAGTTGGCCGCGGAAGGGATGACGATGGTCGTCGTCACGCACGAGATCGGATTCGCCCGGGAGGTCGCGGACACGGCCGTCTTCATGGACGGCGGTGTCGTGGTCGAGGCCGGTGACCCCCGGCAGGTACTCGGCGATCCCCGGCAGGAACGCACCCGCACCTTCCTGTCGAAGGTCCTGTGATGCCCGAAGCACGGCAGCGGGATACGGCGGCCCTGCTGCTCTCCGACGCCCTCGCCCTCCAGCCCCGCTACCTGGCGGACCTGGAACATCTGGTGTCCATCGACTCCGGTTCGTACAGCCCCGAGGGGGTCAACCGGGTCGCGACATGGACCGGGCGTCGCCTGACCGGCCTGGGGTTCGAGGTGGACCGGAAGCCCGTCGCCGTGCCCGGCAGGGACATGCGCTTCGGCGACCTGGTGGTGGGGCGGCTGCCCGGCCGGATCCCTGCAGAACAGGGCGGACGGCGCATCCTTCTCGCCGGACACCTGGACACCGTCTTCGACGACGGGACGGCGGCGCGACGCCCCTTCACCCGTGACGGCCCGCTCGCCCACGGCCCCGGAGTCAGCGACGACAAGGGCGGCCTGCTGGCCGGCCTCACCGCCGTGGAGATCCTGCTGCGCCGCGGGCTGAAGGACTTCGCGGAGATCGTCTTCCTGGCCACCCCCGACGAGGAGATCGGCTCACCGGCCAGCCGCCGGGTGACCGCTGAGCTCGCCTCGGCCGTCGACTACGGGCTCGGCCTGGAGTGCGCCCGGGAGAACGGCGACCTCGTCATCGCCCGCAAGGGGGTGGCGGGCTTCCTGATCACCGTCACGGGACGGGCCGCCCACGCCGGCATCGAACCGGAACGAGGAGCCAACGCCGCACTGGCCGCCGCTCATCTGTTCATCGCCTGCCAGGAGATGAACGGACGGTGGGACGGCGTCACGGTCAATGTGGGGATGATCCGGGCCGGCAGCCGTGTCAACATCGTCTGCCCCGAGGCCGAGTTGCACGTGGAGGTGCGGTCCTCGACCCAATCGGGCATCCAGCGCGCCCGGCAGGCCATCGTCGTGGCCGCCGCCCAGCTGTCCGTACCGGGCACCCGGGCCACGGTGCGGCAGACGGAAACCTGCCCGGCCATGGAGGACACCCCGGCGGCCCGCGCCGTGTTCGCCCGCGCCCGGGAGGCCGGGGCGGAGCTCGGCCTCGACCTGGGGGCCGCCGCCACCGGTGGCGTCGGCGACGCCAACACCATCGCCGGAGCAGGGGTGCCGACGCTCGACGGCCTCGGCCCGGTCGGCGGCGGTGACCACAGCCCGGAGGAGTGGCTGGACGTGACGACGGTCCCGCACCGGGTCGCCCTGCTCGCGGCACTGATCACGGCTCTCGGCTCCACGACGGCAGCCGGCCCGGATGCCCGGAGCACGCCGGTCCACGTAATCTGAACCCCTTCAGAAAGGTGGCACCCGGCCCATGTCCTCACTCGCCGAAGAGATCCGGCAGCGGTTCGGTGACCTCAGCCCCGCCGAACGCAAGGTGGCCCGGGTGCTGCTCGCCGGCTACCCGTCGGCCGGTTTCGAGACGGTGGCCACGCTCGCCGAACGTGCCGCGGTGAGCGCGCCCACGGTGATCCGCTTCGTCAACCGGCTCGGCTACAAGGGCTTCCCCGACTTCCAGGCGGCGCTGCGCGGAGAACTGGAGGAACGCAGCGCCTCACCTCTGCGGCTCTACAGCACACGGGGATACGGCGCCGCGCCACCCGGCGCACCGGACGAGGACGGGCGGGACCCGGCGCACCCCGAGGGCGGACAGGACGTGTTCAGCTCCGAGGTCGCCCGCACGCTGCGGGAACTGCCGCCCCACGACGTGCAGGCGGCGATCTCCCTGCTCTGCCACCCCAAGCGCCGCGTCATCCTGGCCGGCGGCCGGTTCACACATCTGCTGGCGCAGTACCTGGGGCTGCACCTGATGCAACTGCGTGGCGACGTGGTCATCCTGCCGGACCGCGACGTGGAGCGGACCGCGGTCCTGGCGGGTCTCGGGCGGCAGGACGTCCTCGTGGTCTTCGACTACCGGCGCTACGAACCGGACAAGGTCGTCATCGCCGAGCTGGCAGCACAGTGCGGGAGCAAGGTCGTTCTGTTCACCGACGCCTGGCTCTCGCCGGTGACCAGCCTCGCCGACGTCGTCCTGCCCAGCCATGTCGCCGCGCCGTCGCCGTACGACAGCATGGTCCCGACGCTGGCCACCGTCGAGACGGTGCTCGCCGGGGTGCTCGGGCAGCTCGGCGAACAGGGACGCAACCACCTGGAGCACAGCGAGGACGTGTCCCGCCGGGCAGGCATCCAGCCGGACGACTCCGGGCCGCTCTGAGAGGGCGGTTGCGCCGTCCCGCACACGCCTTCCCGCACGTTCAGACGCGATTGACGCGGTACACGTCCCGTACGCAGAGGTTGAGGACCGTGGTGGCCACGATGGCACCGGCACAGATCAGGAGTACGGTCCGGTCGGCCCAGGCATGCGCGGCGAGGGCGGTGACGAGGTAGCCGAGAGGGATGGCGATCCGCTCCCCGACACCGTTGAACGAGCTCATCCGGCCGAGTTCCTCCTGGGGCACGTGCTGCTGGAGCGCGGTGTTCCACGCCACGATGGCGACGTCCAGCCCGACGCCCGCGAGTAGGGCGGCGAGCAGCACCCAGGGCAGGGCCAGCCCGAAGCCCAGTGCCGCCGGTGGCAGACAGAGCCCGGCGCCGGTGATTACGGCGACGGCCAGCAGCCGGTACGGCCTCCAGCGCAGGCACACTACTGTCCCCGCCAGCAGCCCGAAGGCGAACGCGCCCTGGACGAGCCCCCAGGAACGCGCCCCCGAGTAGTGCTCGGCAGCGATCACGGGACCAAGAAGCTGGAAACCGGCCAGCCACGCGGCGACCACCACCGTCCCGGCGGCGGTGTACGTCCACAGCCAGGTGCGGGACCGGAAGCCGGACCAACCGGCGCGCAGGTCGGCCAGGGCGCTGCTCGTCGTGACCGGTGCGCTCAGCCGCAGGCCGAGCAACAGGAGCGCCGCGATCAGGAAGGAGAGCGCATCCCAGGACAGGGCCCAGGCCGGTCCGCCGACGGCGACGATCAGCCCCGCGACGACGGGGCCGAGCACCTTGACCGCGTTGCCGGGAAGCCGGAGCAGCGCAACGGCCTGTTGCAGATGCTCCGCGGCGACCACCTGCCCCACCGCACCCACCGCGGCCGGTGCTGTGAAGGCCACGGCGATCCCCGACACGAATCCGCACGCGGCGATCGCGGCGGTCGTCGCATGGTGTGTGGCCACCAGCGCCGCGAGCACCCCCTGAGCGCTCGCGGCCAGGAGATTGCCCAGGAACAGGATCCGGCTGCGCGAGATCCGGTCCGCGAGAACGCCGCCCACGAGGGTGAAGACGATCGTCGGGACGGAATTCGTGGCCAGCACGACACCGAGCGAGCCCGCTCCACCGCCCTGCCCGATCACCGCGTAGGCGAGCGCGAGGGGCGCCATCGCGGAACCGGACGCCGAGACGAGGTTGGCGAGCACGAACCGCCGGAAGGCGGGAACCCGCAAGGGGGCCAGACGGGTCACGGCCGGCCGGGCGGTGCTCTTCACATCTCTCCCGCGACCGGTGCGCCGGTGGCGGCCGGGCCGGTGGTCCGCCGGTCGTCGACCAGGAGCACCGAGTACCCCGGCAGGAACTGCACGTCCCCGATCACCGCGAACCGCGAACCCGGCCGACGCGGACGGTCGGGTTCGCGCCTCTCAGCGCAGTGCCTGTTCGATCGGTCCGCCGGTTCGAAGTCATTGCGGGAACCTACCTCGGTCCCTGTGGCGCGCCTCCGTCAGAGACGTCGCTCGGCCAGATCCAGCCAGTGCTCCACGTCGCCCGGTGCGAAGTGCCGGATGGCCCAGTCGGTCATCCGCAGACTCATATGGGCCCAACAGGGGCGCAGAACGTCTTCGGGCAGAGCGTCCAGGATGTCGTCGAGGCGGCGGACGACCCCCGGCGCCTGCTCCCGCGCGTGCAGCCCGAAGCGCAGGGTGACCAGGTCGAACCGGCGGTCTCCCCGCCCGGCGCCGTCCCAGTCGATGACCCCGGTGACCGTGCCGTTCACGGCCAGCAGATTGCCATGGTGAAAGTCCTGGTGCACGACGTCGTCCCCGGCCAGGCGGGGAGGGCGACCGGCACCGACCGACCTGATCCGGCGCTCCAGGGCAGCACTGCGCCGACTGTGCCGACGCGGCGGCCCGTGAAGGCAGTAGCCGGGGCCGTCGTCGAGCAGATACAGGTTCATCGAAGGGATGTCGCCGTGCCCGGCCAGCAGCCCCGACTGCGACTCGTTGAGGGCGAGTGCCTGATCCAGACCGCGGTGGTCCAGCAGCTCCGGCGGTGCGCCCGGAAGGAGTTGCTGGACCAGAACCACCGCACCGTCCACCTGGAGCGCCAGCTCTGTCGAGGGACAGGGATACCCCCGGCCGCGCAGCACCTCGCACACCGCCAGGGGCCCCGCCCGCAGCGCGTCGAGCCGGGTGTCCGGCCGCCACTTCAGTACGGACCGGTGGCCGTCGGGCCACCGGACGTATGCGGCCCCCACCTCGCCGCCCGGACAGGGGCCCTCGACCACCAGCCGTACGCCTGTCCGGGCGTGCACGGCGTCCGTCATGCGGTCGGCGTCCAGGCGCTCGGCGCGCATCCAGCTCTCAGGTGACGTGGTCATCGGGACATTGTCCGGCACGGCCCGTGCGGCTCAGTCCGCCGACGCCGTCCAGCCGAGCGCCTCGATGCGCGCGGTGTCGCCGGACCGGCTCTCGTCGAAGAGTGTCCGGTTTCCGTCCTCGACCCGGACGGCATCCACGTACGCCCCTCGCCCGACGTACAGCTGGTCCGTCGTGTACCGCCACCTCAGCCGGACCTCCTTGCCGCGCCAGGCGGCGAGGTCCGCGTCGAGGCGGTGCCATACCCGGCCGGACCAGCCGGAGACCGCGCCGGTGGGGTGCGGATCGGGCGCGGGGCGGGGTTTCTCCGACGTCGGGACGGTGGTGAACGGGACCGGCTGCCAACTCGCCCCGGCGTCCGCCGACGCCTCCAGGAACAGGGAGTCGGAGCCGGGCTCGGTGTCCCACCACAGGGCCGAGCTCAGCCGGCCGTGCGAGGAGGTGAGGCGCAGCGGCGGCAGTGTGAGCGTGGCCGAGGCGGCGCTCGCCATGCCCGAGAACCAAGCCGTACGGCCACGGGCGGGGCGGACCGCGACGGCGCGCGCCATCTGATTCGCGGTGGCGACGCGCGGGGCGCTGCCGGAGCGCCAGCTGCGCACGGGGTGAACCGAGTTGCCGAGGACGATCAGGAACGAGTCGGTCGTCGGGTCCAGTACGAGACTGGTGCCGGTGAAGCCGGTGTGGCCCGCGGTGCGCGGGGTGGCCATCGCACCCATGTACCAGTGCTGGTAGAGCTCGAAGCCGAGACCGTGCTCATCGCCGGGGAACGCGGTGTTGAAATCGGTGAACAGCAGGTCGACCGATTCGGCGGAGAGGATTCGCGCGCGGCCGTAGACCCCGCCGTTGAGCAGCGTACGGGCGAGGATCGCCAGGTCCCAGGCGCAGGAGAAGACTCCGGCGTGGCCCGCGACCCCGTCCAGGCTGTACGCGTTCTCGTCGTGCACCTCGCCCCAGACCAGTCCGCGGTCCAGCCCGGACCAGGGCTGCCGGGCGTCCTCGGTCGCGGCGATCTTCGGCTTCCAGGAGGCCGGCGGGTTGTACCGGGTGCGGTGCATCCCGAGCGGTGCGGTGATCTGCTCACGGAGCAGGACGTCCTGCGTGCGGCCGGTGATCTTCTCCAGGACCAGTTGCAGCGAGATCAGGTTGAGGTCGGAGTAGAGGTACACCGTGCCCGGCGGACTGGCGGGCACCTCGTCCCACAGCAGTCGCAGTTTCCCCTCCCGGGTCGGTGCCTTGTACAGCGGGATCCAGGCGCGGAAACCGGATGTGTGCGTGAGCAGTTGACGGATCGTGATGTCCTGCTTGCCGCCGCCCGCGAAATCGGGCAGGTACGAGGCGACCTTCGCCTCCAGGGCCAGCGTTCCGCGCTCGATCTGCTGCACGGCCAGGATCGAGGTGAACAGCTTCGACACCGAAGCCAGGTCGAAGACGGTGTCCTCGGCCATGGGGATCTGCTGGTCCGGCGGGAACTCCACGCCGGTGTCCGACTTCTCGTCGTACGCCGCATAGCGCACGGCCTTGCCGATCGGCCGGTGCAGGGCCACCGTGCCGCCCCGTCCGGCGAGCAGCACCGCTCCCGCGTACCAGGGGTGCTTCGGGGAGGCGGAGAGGAACTTCTCCGCGTCCGTGACCAATTGGTCCAGGGGCTCCTGGAGCAGCCCGGCGCGTTCGGCCGGACCGCGCCGCAGCGTCGGCCTGCCGTGTCCCGACGCGGAACCCCCGGCTCCTGTGCTCATGTCCGACGCCCCCGCCCCCGACTCCATGGCCGACGCCTGCTCCGCGAACGGAATCGGCGCCAGGGCGAGTGCCCCGCCCAGGGCCAGCATCCCACCGCCCAGCCTCCGTCGGCTGATCCCTCTGCCCGCCGCGTCCTCGGTCATCCGGAACCCCTTCTCACTGCGCGAAAGTAACTTTCGAAAATTCGTCCGGCAATGAAACTTCCTGCCGCCGCAGAGATTACTGTCACCCCTGCCGTCACGGAGGACCCCTGCGCCACAAAGAATCTGACACTGCATCAGAAAATCTCTTCCCTCAAGTGACCGGCTGCGGCATCCTGCGCCCCATGGAGACGGAGCTGAGCAAGAAACTGGGAGTCGAGCACGCCATCTTCGGCTTCACGCCGTTCCCCGCGGTGGCCGCGGCCATCACCCGGGCCGGCGGATTCGGCGTACTCGGCGCGGTCCGCTACACCGCCCCCGACGACCTCGCGCGCGACCTCGACTGGATGCAGGAGCACACCGACGGCAAGCCGTACGGCCTCGACGTCGTCATGCCCGCGAAGAAGGTGGAGGGGGTGACCGAGGCCGATGTCGAGGCGATGATCCCGGCCGGCCACCGGCAGTTCGTCCAGGACACCCTCGCCAAGCACGGCGTGCCGGAACTCGCCGAGGGCGAGGCGTCCGGCTGGCGCATCACCGGCTGGATGGAGGAGGTCGCGCGCAACCAGCTCGATGTCGCCTTCGACTATCCCATCAGGCTCCTCGCCAACGCCCTCGGGTCACCGCCCGCCGATGTCGTCCGGCGCGCCCATGACCGGGGCGTGCTCGTCGCCGCCCTGGCCGGGAGCGCCAGGCACGCCCGCCACCACGCCGACGCGGGCATCGACATCGTCGTCGCCCAGGGCTACGAGGCGGGCGGCCACACCGGCGAGATCGCGTCCATGGTCCTGGTCCCGGACGTGGTCGACGCCGTCGGACCACTGCCCGTCCTCGCCGCCGGCGGAATCGGCAGCGGCGAGCAGATCGCCGCCGGACTGGCCCTCGGCGCCCAGGGCGTCTGGCTCGGCTCCCTCTGGCTGACCGTCGAGGAGGCCGACCTGCACTCCCGCGCGCTGACCCGCAAACTCCTCGCCGCCGGCTCCGGCGACACCGTCCGCTCCCGCGCCCTCACCGGCAAGCCCGCACGCCAGCTCCGTACCGAATGGACCGACGCCTGGGACGACCCGGCCGGGCCCGGCACCCTGCCCATGCCGCTCCAGGGGCTGCTGGTGGCCGAGGCCGTGTCACGCATCCAGAAGTACGAGACCGGCGCACTGCTCGGCACCCCCGTCGGCCAGATCGTCGGCCGGATGAACAGCGAACGCAGCGTGCAGGCCGTCTTCGACGACCTGACCCGCGGCTTCGAGCGAGCCGTGGACCGGATCAACCGCATCGCCGGACGGAGCGCCTCATGAGTCAGCCGCCCAACGGCTTCTGGGCCCAGGCCACCGCCGACCCCGGACGCACCGTCCTGATCGCACCCGACGGCGAGCACTGGACGGCGGGCCGGCTGCACGCCGCCGCGAACCGCCTCGTCCACGGACTGCGGGCAGCCGGGCTGCGAAAGGGCGACGCGTTCGCGGTCGTGCTGCCCAACGGCGTCGAATTCTTCACCGCCTACCTCGCCGCCTCCCAGGCCGGCCTCTACCTGGTCCCCGTCAACCACCACTTCGTCGGCCCCGAGATCGCCTGGATCGTCGCCGACTCCGGCGCCAAGGTGCTCATCGCCCACGAGCGGTTCGCACCGGCCGCCACCGAGGCCGCCGACGAGGCGGGACTGCCGGCGAGCCACCGCTTCGCCGTGGGCGCGGTCGGCGGCTTCCGCCCGTACGCCGAACTGCTCGAAGGGCAGCCCGGAGAAGCCCCCCGGGACCGCACCCTGGGCTGGGTCATGAACTACACCTCGGGCACCACGGGCCGCCCGCGCGGCATCCGCCGTCCGCTCTCCGGCAGGCTCCCCGAGGAGAGCCACCTCGGCGGATTCCTCGGCATCTTCGGCATCAAACCGTTCGACGACAACGTCCACCTGGTCTGCTCGCCGCTCTACCACACGGCCGTTCTGCAGTTCGCGGGCGCGTCCCTGCACATCGGGCACCCGCTGGTCCTGATGGACCGGTGGACACCCGAGGAGATGCTGCGGCTCATCGACACCCACCGCTGCACCCACACCCACATGGTCCCGACCCAGTTCCACCGCCTCCTCGCCCTCCCCGACGAGGTGAAACGGCGGTACGACGTCACGGCCATGCGGCACGCCATCCACGGCGCCGCACCCTGCCCCGACCATGTCAAGCGCGCCATGATCGACTGGTGGGGGAGATGCGTCGAGGAGTACTACGCGGCCAGCGAGGGCGGCGGCGCCTTCGCCACCGCCGAGGACTGGCTGAAGAAGCCGGGCACCGTCGGCCGGGCCTGGCCCATCAGTGAACTCGCCGTCTTCGACGACGACGGCAACCGGCTGCCGCCCGGCGAGCTCGGCACCGTCTACCTGAAGATGAACACCGGCGGCTTCAGCTACCACAAGGACGAGACCAAGACGAAGAAGAACCGCATCGGCGACTTCTTCACCGTCGGCGACCTCGGCATCCTCGACGAGGACGGCTACCTCTTCCTCCGCGACCGCAAGATCGACATGATCATCTCCGGCGGGGTCAACATCTACCCCGCCGAGATCGAGGGCGCCCTGCTCGGACACCCCGCCGTCGCCGATGTCGCCGTCTTCGGCATCCCGCACCCCGACTGGGGCGAGGAGGTCAAGGCAGTCGTCGAACCGGCGGCGGGACACGAGGCGGGGGAGGAGCTCGCCGCCGCGGTCCTGCGCCACTGCGAACAGCGTCTCGCCGGATACAAGCGCCCCAGAAGCATCGACTTCATCGATGTGATGCCCCGTGACCCCAACGGCAAGCTCTACAAGCGGCGGCTGCGCGACCCGTACTGGGAGGGCCACTCCCGGGCCGTGTGAGCCGCCGTCCGGCCGCCGCCCGACGAGCGCCCCCGTACCGGCTCTGGCAGGGTGTGGCCCATGAACGCGAGCGCTACGGTCCGGTCACTGGCGACCCGGTGGACGGTGGTCGTGCCGGTCGTCGCCGCGCTCGCGCTGGTCTTCAGCTGGGGCCGGGAACTGCCGGCGTTCGCCGTCGCCGTGGTCGCGCTCTGCCTCGCGGGCGCCGTCCTGGCCGCCGTGCACCACGCCGAGGTCATCGCCCACCGGGTCGGCGAACCGTTCGGCTCGCTCGTCCTGGCCGTCGCCGTCACCGTCATCGAAGTGGCCCTCATCGTCACCCTGATGGTGGGAGGCGGCCCCAAGACGTCCGCGCTCGCCCGCGACACCGTCTTCGCCGCGGTGATGATCACCTGCAACGGCATCGTCGGGCTGTCCCTGCTGGTCGGCGCCGTCCGCTCCCGCGTCGTCGTCTTCAACGCCGAGGGCTCCGGGGCCGCCCTCGCGACCGTCGCCACCCTCGCCACGCTCAGCCTGGTCCTGCCGACCTTCACGGTCGGCAAACCCGGCCCCGAATTCTCCACCGCCCAACTGACCTTCGCCGCCGTCGCCTCACTCCTGCTGTACGGGCTGTTCGTCGCCGTACAGACGGTGCGGCACCGCGAGTACTTCCTGCCCCTCACCCCCGAGGGCGAGCTCAAACCCGACGAACACCGCGCGACACTGCCCGGCCGGGGCGCCACCGCGCTGAGTCTGGTGATGCTGCTGGTCGCGCTGGTCGCGGTCGTCGGTGACGCCAAGTCCGTCTCGCCGACCATCGAGTCGGGGGTGGAGGCGGCCGGAATGCCCCAGGCGGTGGTCGGTGTCGTGATCGCACTGCTGGTGCTGCTGCCGGAGACCCTGGCGGCGGTACGGGCCGCCCGCCGCGACCGGGTCCAGACCAGTCTCAACCTCGCCCTCGGCTCGGCGATGGCGAGCATCGGCCTGACCATCCCGGCCATCGCTCTCGCCTCGATCTGGCTCGACGGACCGCTCCACCTCGGCCTCGGCGCCACCCATATGGTGCTGCTCGCCCTCACCGTGATGGTGGGCGCGCTGACCGTCGTACCGGGACGGGCCACCCTGCTCCAGGGCGGCGTCCATCTGTCGATCTTCGCCGCGTTCGTCTTCCTCGCGATCAGCCCCTGACCGCCCGCCGGACGGACAGGGGCCGATCGCGCCGCGAGGAACTACCGGCGTTGGTGGACCCGTACGACCCGCAGCGCGGGCGAACGCAGGATGTCCCGCTCGCAGAACCGGGACGTCACCCACCGCTCCGCCGAGTACAGCCCGGTCTGGTCGCTGTAGTGCGCCGATCCCGGGTCGGAGGACTGGGAGTACGTGAGCAGGGTGCGCGCGACCGGGCACCCGCTGCCGTCCCAGCCGACCGCCTGGATGTAGCTGGAACCGGCCGACACCTCCCGGTAGCCACCGGAGGCCGCGTCCCACAGCGGCTCCGTCTTGTTCCAGATGCCGAGCGACTCCGTACCGCCACCGATCGGGATGCGCCTCCCGTTCCGCTCCACCGACTGGTGCCGGCCCAGCGGGGCGTCCAGTGCGATCCCGGCCGCCCGCAGTTCGGCCACCGTGTCGGCGAGCGCCGTGGCGACGCCGGGCGCCGAGGTGTTCAGCGTGTTCGGCGTCCCGACCGGATCGGCGGGGGAGAAGGGCACCTTCCACAGCTCGGCCCCCGCGACCGCGGCCGTCGCCCGGCGCCAGAACCGGTCGAAGAGCAGCGCGCCCCGGCTGCCGGTGTCGACCTTCCGGTCCCAGCGCCGCAGCACGTCGCACGCCGCCGACACGTCGACCGCCCCGCCGTCACTGCCGACCGCGCTGCCACCGGGCAGCGCCGCACAGGCCGCCGCCAGGTCCCCGGCGGCCAGATCACCGGCCGGTGCGCGGTTCGCGAACTGCTGGTGCTGCAGATCGGCCACGGTCAGCCGGCCCTTCGCCGCCATCGCGGACACGTCCTCGATGGCGCCCCGGGTCCGCAGCGAGCGCTGCGTGCCGATCGTGCCGAACACCCGCTCGTAGCCGGTCAGCGGCGCGGCCGCGTTCGTGAGCCAGGCACTGTCGTTGGAGTTCTCCACGTACGGGGCGTCCTTCACGGTGGGCATCCGGCCCGGACCGAAGATGCCCGGCTGCACCGCGTCCCGGTCCGACCCCGGCGCGCAGCCGCTCCGCGAACCGTCCAGCACCGCCAGCCCGGACGAGGGATACGTCGCCCTGCCCAGCGCGGTGGAACAACGCTCCGCGAGCTCGTCCGTGATCCTCGGCAGCACCTGCGACTGCGAGAAGAACGAGTGCCCGGACGAGTCGGCGGCGATGGTGTTCACCCACGGCAGCCCCTGGGTACGGCGCAGTGCCGCCGCGATGTCCGCGGTGCTGCGCGCCAGGCTGAAGCCGAGACCGGCGTCCGCGAACCGCAGATTCACCGAGTTCGGGTCGTTGAGCGCGTACACGGTCGTCGCCGTCCAGGGCAACGGCAGCCCGGCACCGAGCGAGGTGACCACCGGCCCGTAACGGGTCGACCACTGGGTGCGGGTCACGGCCCCGCCGCCCTTCACCGGGACCGAGACCGTCCGCTTCGTCATCCGCTCGGGCCTGCCATCCACCAGATACACGGTCGGATCGGCCGGATCGAGGGTGAGCTGATGGAGATTGAGCGGCACCCCGGTGGCGACGGTGTGGCTCCACGCGATGTTCGCGTTGTGCCCGATCGACATGGTCGGTGCGCCGAGCAGTGAACCGCCCGAGACGTTCAGCTCGCCGGGAATCGTCTGCTGGGACTGCCAGAACCGCCGCCCGCCCTGCCACGGGTAGTGCGGATTGCCCAGCAGCAGACCCCGCCCGTTCGCCGTCGTGTCACCGCGGAACGCGACCGCGTTGGAGCCCATGTCCGCGTTCTGCGTCGACAGCAGCCGCCGGGCCGCCTCCGCCACGTCACCCGGCGACGGGACCTCGGGCACCTGTGCCGGCCCGGTGGGCGGCCGGGCTCCGGTGATGCCGTCGATGCCGCGCCCCTGACCGCCGAGCACCGAGAGCGCGTAGCCGCGCGCCACCACGTCCAGCGCCGTCACCGGCCGCACCCAGTCGGCGCCCCGGCAGGCCGGGTCCTCGATCCGGTTCTGTGCCAGCCACGCGTTGTAGCCGGCCGCCCAGCCGCGCTCCAGCTCCCTGACGTCATGGCTCTGACCCGCCGGAGCGGGCGTCTTCAGCAGCTTCTCCAGGGTGTGGCTCTCGCGGACCGAGCGGAAGTACAGATCGCTGGAGAGGTTCTTCGTCGCGGAGGACAGCGAACCGTCCGCAGCCGCGTCCGGACCGAAGTACCGGGACCGCTCGCCGCGCAGGGTCACGAAGCCGTCGGCGAGGTTGCACACCTGGTCGGCGGCCTGGGCCCAGCCATTGCCGAAGCCCAGGCTCGCGTAGTCCTTCGCCACGATGTGCGGGATGCCGTACTCGGTGTACCGGATGGTGGCGGACAGCCCGCCACTCGACGGACGGTGGGAGCGCGGGCCGTCGGCCGCGGCGGGCGGCAGCGACGCCGAAACGGTGAACAGCGCGAGGCCCGATATCGCGAGAAGTCTCAGACGGTTGCGGAGAGGCAACGGATCTCCCAACTGCGCGGGTGTGAAAGGCGGTTGCCCGAGGATTCGGACCGCCACGCGCCACTCAGCCAGCACCCGGGCACCCCTGTCAACATCCACACCGCCATCAGGACCCTTGACCCCCGGGTTCCGGCCGCACAGGATCACGCCATGACAGGTGTACGGAGCAGCACAGTCGACGGAGTCGTGGCCCGCAGTGCCCGGCGCACCCCCGACCGCATCGCCCTGCGGTACGCGGACAGGTCATGGACGTACGCGGAACTCGACGCGGCCGTCAGCACCGCAGCCGCCGTCCTCGGCGGCGAGCACGGACTGCGCCCCGGCGACCGGGTCGCCTGCTACGCGCACAACTCCGACGCGTATCTGATCGGCTACCTCGGCTGCGCCCGCGCGGGCCTGGTCCACGTGCCGGTCAACCAGAACCTCACCGGCGACGACCTGATGTACATCCTCGAACAGTCGGGCAGCGCCCTCGTCCTCACCGACCCGGACCTCGCCGAACGGATTCCGGCCGCGTTCCCCGTACGCCCGCTGCGCAACGCACCGGACTCCCTGCTGGCCGCGACCGCCGTCCCGCGCCCCTTCGTCCCGGAACGCGAACCGGGCGCGGCGGACCTCGTCCAGCTGCTCTACACCTCGGGCACCACCGCCCTGCCCAAGGGCGCGATGATGACCCACGGCGCACTGGTGCACGAGTACGTCAGCGCGATCACGGCGCTCGACCTGCGGGCCACCGACCGGCCCGTCCACTCGCTGCCGCTCTACCACTCCGCGCAGATGCACGTCTTCCTGCTGCCCTACCTCGCGGTCGGGGCGCAGAACACCATCCTCGACGCACCCGACGCGGACCGGATCTTCGACCTTGTCGAGACCGGGCAGGCGGACAGCGTCTTCGCCCCGCCGACCGTCTGGATCGGCATCTCCCGGCACCCCGGCTTCGCCACCCGGGAACTCGGCGGTCTGCGCAAGGCGTACTACGGCGCGTCGATCATGCCCGTACCCGTGCTGGAGCGGCTCCGCGAACGACTGCCCGCGCTCGCCTTCTACAACTGCTTCGGACAGAGCGAGATCGGCCCGCTCGCCACCGTCCTGGGACCGGACGAGCACGAGGGCCGGATGGACTCCTGCGGCAGGCCCGTGCTCTTCGTCGAGGCCCGGGTCGTCGACGAGGACGGCAAGGAGGTCCCGGACGGCACGGCCGGCGAAGTGGTCTACCGCTCACCCCAGTTGTGCGAGGGCTACTGGGACAAGCCCGAGGAGACCGCCGAGGCCTTCCGCGACGGCTGGTTCCACTCCGGCGACCTCGCGGTGCGCGACGCCGACGGCTTCCTCACCGTCGTCGACCGGGTCAAGGACGTCATCAACTCCGGTGGCGTCCTGGTCGCCTCCCGGCAGGTCGAGGACGCCCTCTACACCCACCCCGCCGTCGCCGAGGCCGCCGTCGTCGGACTGCCCGACGAGCGCTGGATCGAGGCCGTCACCGCCGTCGTGGTGCTGCGCGGCGACGCGACCGCGGCCGAACTCATCGACCACGCCCGCGAACGGCTCGCCCACTTCAAGGCCCCGAAGAAGGTCCTCTTCGTGGACGAACTGCCGCGCAACGCCAGCGGGAAGATCCTCAAGCGGGAGCTGCGCGACCGGTTCGCGTAGGGCGTCGGCCGCCTTCGGGTCCGGGGCGGTCGGCGAAGGAGCGGCGGGCAGGTCCGGCCCGTCACTCCGGGGCCCCGGCCCCGTCCCCGCCGCGCTCGTCCACGATCCGCCGGAACTTGCCGACCGAGCGCTCCAGCGTCTCCGGATCGACGATCTCGACCCCGACCGACACCCCGATCCCGTCCTTGACGGCCGCCGTGATCGACGCCGCGGCCGCCGCCCGCTGATCCGGGGTGGCCTCCGCGCGCGCCTCCGCCCGTACCGTCAGCGCGTCGAGACGGCCCTCGCGGGTCAGCCGCAGCTGGAAATGCGGCGCCACCCCCGGGGTGCGCAGCACGATCTCCTCGATCTGTGTCGGAAAGAGATTCACACCGCGCAGGATCACCAGATCGTCGCTGCGCCCGGTCACCTTCTCCATCCGCCGGAACACCCGGGCCGTGCCCGGCAGCAGCCGGGTCAGGTCGCGCGTCCGGTAACGGATCACCGGCATGGCCTCCTTGGTCAGCGAGGTGAAGACCAGCTCGCCCTCCTCTCCCTCGGGCAGCACCTCGCCGGTGAACGGGTCGACGATCTCCGGATAGAAATGGTCCTCCCAGATGTGCAGCCCGTCCTTCGTCTCGACGCACTCCTGCGCCACACCCGGCCCCATCACCTCCGAGAGCCCGTAGATGTCGACCGCGTCGATCGCGAACCGCTCCTCGATCTCGCGCCGCATCTCCTGCGTCCACGGCTCGGCACCGAAGATCCCGACCTTCAGGGAGGTCGAGCGCGGATCGACACCCTGCCGTTCGAACTCGTCCAGGAGGGTCAGCATGTACGACGGGGTCACCATGATGATCTCGGGGCGGAAGTCCTGGATCAGCTGGACCTGGCGGGCGGTCATGCCCCCCGAGGCGGGGATGACCGTGCAGCCGAGCCGTTCCGCCCCGTAGTGCGCGCCCAGTCCGCCGGTGAACAGCCCGTACCCGTACGCGACATGCACCTTCTGCCCGGGGCGCCCCCCGGCGGCCCGGATGGAACGGGCCACCACGTCGGCCCAGGTGTCCAGGTCCCGCCGGGTGTAGCCGACGACGGTCGGACGGCCCGTCGTCCCGCTGGACGCGTGGATCCGGCTCACCTGTTCCTCGGGGACGGCGAACATGCCGAAGGGGTAGTTGTCCCGCAGGTCGGCCTTGGTCGTGAAGGGGAAGCGGGCGAGATCGGCGAGCGTACGGCAGTCGTCCGGGCGCAGCCCGGCCCTGTCGAACGCCGCCCGGTAGTGGCCGACGTTCTCGTACGCGTGGTGCAGGGTGGCCCGCAGCCGCTCCAGCTGGAGTGCCGCCAGTTCGTCCCGGCCCAGCCGTTCCGCCTCGTCCAGCAGGGACGTCATCGGGATCTCCCTCTTCCGAGCAGGCGACCGATCATTCGGTCGATCTTTCGGTAGCAGTAATTCAGTATGTTCCGTCCGATGGCAAGAGGGGCGACGCAGCTGATCCACATCGCGGCTTCGCTCATACCGAACACGGCTGCGCCGCCCCTCGGGCGCTGTTTGGATGGCGGGCATGCCGATCTTCCACGCACACGACGGGACCGAACTCGCCTACCGCCTTCTGGGAAAGGGCGCACCGCTGATCTGTCTGCCCGGCGGACCGATGAGGGCCGGTGCGTACCTGGGAGACCTCGGCGGACTCTCCGCCCACCGGCAGCTCGTGGTGCTCGATCTGCGCGGCAGCGGAGACTCCGCGACACCCGAGGACCCGACGAGCTACCGCTGCGACCGGCTGACCGAAGACATCGAGGCGCTGCGGAAACACCTCGGCGAGGAGCGCGTCGACCTGCTCGCCCACTCCGCGTCCGGGAACCTCGCCGCGCTGTACGCGGCCCGGCATCCACAGCGGCTGCGCACGCTCACACTCGTCACCCCCGGCACCCGGGCCGTGGGCATCACGGTCACCGACGGAGACTGGCGCGAAGCGAGCGAACTCCGCCGCGGTGAACCGTGGTTCGCCGACGCGCACGCCGCCCTGGACGACTTCCTCGCGGGCCGCTCCCCGGACCGCGCCGCCGTCGCGCCGTTCGCCTACGGGCGCTGGGACGAGACCGCCCGGGCCCACGCCGCGACGGGTCCCGGACAGACCAACTCCGCTGCCGCGCCCGTGTTCTACCAGGACGGCGTCTTCGACCCGGCCGCCACGAACGCCGCCCTGGCGGCGGTCACCGCACCGGTCCTCGTCCTCGCCGGGGAGTACGACGCGGGACCGACTCCGGACCGGGCCGCCGAACTGGTCGCGCTCTTCCGGGACGCCGAATTCGTCGTGCAGCGCGGCGCCGCGCACTTTCCCTGGCTGGACGACCCGGGTGCCTTCGTCCGTACGGTGGCGGCCTTCCTCGATCCGGAAGTGCACAGTGTGCAGGCCGGCGGCACCAGACTCGCCCATCGGGTGTGGGGGGATCCGTCCGCGCCACCCGTCGTGCTCGCCCACGGTCGCTGCGGCGACAGCCGCACCTGGATCCCGATCGCCGAACGCCTCGCGGCCGAACACCGGGTGTACGCCTTCGACTTCCGCGGCCACGGGCTCAGCGACTGGCCCGGCCGCTACTCCTTCGAGCTGTTCCGGGACGACCTGCACGCCTTCCTGGAGGCCCGCAACCTGGCCGGAGCCACCGTGATCGGGCATTCCATGGGCGCCGCTGCCGCCTGTCTGCTCGCCGAACGGGAACCCGGGCTGATCGGCAGGCTCGTCCTGGAGGAGATGCCGCCGCCGTTCCCGCTCGATCCGCCGCGCGACTGCGCCGAACGGCCCGACGGGGAACTCGACTTCGACTGGCCGGTGGTGCCGTCGACCGACGCCCAGCTGAACGCGCCGGATCCCGACTGGTCGGAACGGCTCGGCGCGATCACCGCCCCGACCCTCGTCATCGGCGGCGGCCCCACCAGCCGGATCGCCCAGGAAAGGCTGATCTGGATGGCGGGGCGCATACCGGACGGCCGGTTCGTCACCATCGACGCCGGACACCTCGTACATACCGACCGGCCGGAAGAATTCCTCGCGGAGCTACGGGCGTTCGGCCTGTCCTGAGTGTGCCGCGGGCGCCGGCGACGGGGTCAGACGCGGTGCAGCAGGGCGGTCAGGACCTCGTGGAGGGTGCTCTCGGCATCCGCCGCGGGGCCCGTCGACCGCCAGGCCACGAAACCGTCGGGACGCACCAGCACGGCACCCTGCGCCGTCGTCCCGTGGAGCTCGGCCCAGTCCGCGCCGTTCTCCGGCTCCAGATCGGCGCCCGGGCCGATTCCGTACGCCTGGAGCCGTACTTGGAGCCGGTCGGCGACCCGCGCGGCCGCCCGCCGCCACGCCACGTCCGCACCGTCGGTGAGCAGCACCGGCGTCTGCTCGTACAGATCCAGTGTGGACTTGCGCTCGCCGCCCTGATGGACCCACAGATGCGGCGCGCGACTACCCGGTTCACCGTTCAACTGCACTCCCTGCGGCACCACCTGCTGCTCGGGATCGGTGCCCAGCACCGCGCCGCGGACATAGCGGTAGCCCAACGCCACACTGAGCATGCCGCCCTGCTTCCCGCCGCCCACGCCCGGCGCCGCCGAGTACCCCGGGTGGCTGTGCTCGCCGGAGCGCGCCGAGGCCCGTGCGCTCGTCGCCCGCGCCACCGGCAGCCGCTCCGCCTCGTAGGTGTCCAGCAGGCCGGGGCCCGCCTCGCCCTTCAGCACGGTGGCGAGCTTCCATGCCAGGTTGTGCGCGTCCTGGATGCCGGTGTTGGAGCCGAACGCCCCGGTGGGCGACATCTCGTGCGCCGAGTCACCGGCGAGGAAGACCCGGCCGGAGGAGTACCGCTCGGCGACCCGCTCCGCGGCGTGCCACGGCGCCTTCCCGGTGATCTCGATGTCGATGTCCGCGGCGCCGACCGCGGTACGGATGTGCTCGGCACACCGCTCGTCGGTGAAGTCCTCCAGCGTTTCGCCGAGTTGGGGATGCCACGGCGCGTGGAAGACCCACTCCTTCTTGTTGTCGACCGGCAACAGGGCACCGTCCGCTGCGGGGTTGGTGAGATAGCAGACGATGAACCGCCGGTCGCCCAGCACATCGGCGAGCTGCCGGGAGCGGAAGGTGATGCTGACGTTGTGGAACAGGTCGCCGGGGCCCGTACGGTCGATGCGCAGCTGCTCACGGATGGGACTGCGCGGCCCGTCCGCCGCGATGAGGTAGTCCGCGCGCACACTGATGTGCTCGCCGGTCTCCCGGTTCTTCAGCGCCGCGTCCACCCCTGCCGGGTCCTGGTCGAAGCTCTGCATCTCGGTGGAGAACCGCAGGTCACCGCCCTGCTCCCGGGCCTGCTTCAGCAGCACCGGCTCCAGGTCGTTCTGGCTGCACAGGCACCAGCCGGTCGGGCTGAACCGGGCGATCCCGCCACCCGGGTCGATCTCCTTGAACAGCCACTCCTGGTCGTCACCGGTGAGCGAACCGGCTTGCAGGATGCCGTGGTTGTCGGCGAGGACCGACGCCGCCCGCCGGATGCCCGCCTCGGCGCCCGCCGTACGGAACACCTCCATCGTGCGGACGTTGTTGCCGCGGCCTCGCGGGTGTGTCGAGGTGGCCCGGTGCTTCTCGACCAGCAAATGCTCGATACCGAGCCGGCCGAGGAATAGCGAGGCGGACAGGCCCACCAGGGAGCCGCCCACGATGAGGACCGGTACGCGAATGTCGACGTTCTCGTTCATCAGTTGCTCCAGCTCGGACGCCGTTCGGATGCATTGTTCAATGCCCTGGTGAGAGCGGTTCGGACGCCCGCTCACCTGAACGGTTCATAAATCTCGCGCCACCCGGACCAGCGTTTCACGATCGGTCACGGAGACGACGCCCGCGGTCATGGGGGGCGGACCAATCACATCCGCCGGGAGAGTCCCCGCTCCGAATCCACTCGCCAACCGACGGTTGACGGTTTGCCACCCGGCTCGACCACGAAACCGTCTCGAAGGAGATCGAAAGATGACCACCACCCTCTCGGAACGGATCTCCCAGTCCGCCTTCGACGGTTCCCGCCTGCGTGTCGTGCTGCTGCTGGACCTCTACGACGGGGCCCAGAAGGAGTTCCTGGAAGCGTACGAGCACCTGCGCAATCAGGTGGCATCCGTCCCCGGGCACATCAGCGACCAGCTGTGCCAGTCCATCGAGAACCCTTCCCAGTGGCTGATCACCAGCGAGTGGGACAGCGCGCCCCCGTTCCTCGCCTGGGTGAACAGCGAGGAGCACGTGGCGACCGTCCAGCCGCTGCACAACTGCGTGCGTGACACCCGGTCGCTGCGCTTCAGCGTGCTGCGGGAGACCGGGAGGGCCTTCGAGGTGGCGCCCGAGCCGGCCAAGGGCCGCCTCCAGGCGTCCCCGCGCCTGGGCGACGGGGTGGTGCGCCACGCGCTCACCTTCACCGTCAAGCCGGGCACCGAGGACATCGTGGCGAAGATCCTCGCCGACTACGACTCCCCCAACGCACGGGTCGACGAGGACACCCGACTGCGCCGCACCTCGCTCTTCATGCACGGAAACCGCGTCGTGCGGGCCGTCGAGGTCGAGGGCGACCTGCTCGCCGCACTGCGTCACGTCGCCCGGCAGCCCGAGGTCAGGGCCGTCGAGGAGGCGATCAACCCGTATCTGGAGCAGGACCGGGACCTCAGCGACCCGGACTCCGCCCGGATGTTCTTCACCCGGGCGGCGCTCCCCACCGTCCACCACGTCACCGCCGGCCGGCACAAGGCCGAGGACGTCCGCCGGCACGCGCTCTTCTACCAGGCCAAGGAGGGCTGCGGCATGGCACTCGCCCGGCTCCTGGCCGAGCACGACGAGGAGGCGGCCGACGACCCGGCGAGCATCATCGACAGCAGCACCATCTTCCAGCGTGACGACGTCGTCGTCCGCCTGCTCGAAGCGGTCGAACCCATCGACGCGCAGCCCGCCCAGGCGGTGGGCATCGACGGCGCCGGCAAGGTGGCCAGGCTCGGGCGTCTCCTCGACGGCGGCAACAACGCCGTGCCCACGGACGAGCAGGGCATCTCGCGCTTCCTGGAGCGGTCCGAGATGACCCTGATCACAGATCGGCGGGCCAAGGAGTCCTGAACCGCGCATCCGCACCCTGGGGGGTTCTCGCTCAACCCGTCATTACAACGCGCAATGCGCCAGGAGGAAAGCAGTCATGACCATGCACCGGCCACGCATCGTGGACCTCAGTGAGACGCAGCCCAACCGCAGGCGTGGAGGAGACCTCCGCGCCATGCTCACCCCGACGGCGGTGGGAGCCACCAGTGGCTTCATGGGGCTGGCGATCGTTCAGCCCGGCGACCGCATCGGCGAGCACTACCACCCGTACTCCGAGGAGTTCGTGTACGTCGTGAACGGGCTGCTGGAAGTGGATCTGGACGGTGAACCGCACCGGATGCGGCCCGACCAGGGCCTGCTGATCCCTCCCCATGTACGTCACCGATTCCGCAACGTGGGCGATGTCGAGGCCCGCATGGTCTTCCACCTCGGCCCGCTCGCCCCGCGCCCGGAGCTCGGCCACGTCGACACCGAGCACACCGAATGCGCCGACCGCGTCGCACCTCCGGAACGAACGGAGGCCGCCTCATGACCCGCCGCGTGGCGGTCACCGGCGTCGGCGTCGTCGCCCCGGGCGGCATCGGCGCGCCGGCCTTCTGGGACCTCCTCGCGAACGGACGCACCGCGACCCGGGGCATCACACTCTTCGACCCGGCCGGCTTCCGCTCCCGGATCGCCGCCGAGTGCGACTTCGACCCGGCGGCGCACGGGCTGGACACCGACACCGTCGAGCGGTCGGACCGCTACATCCAGTTCGCGATGGTGGCGGCCAGGGAGGCCCTCGGTGACGCGGGCCTCGACCCGGAGAAGGTGGACCCCTGGCGCATGGGGGTGTCGCTGGGCACCGCCGTCGGCGGCACCACCCGGCTGGAGCACGACTACGTCGCGGTCAGCGAGCGCGGTGCGCGCTGGGACGTCGACCACCTGCCCGCCGGTCCGCACCTGGAGCGGGCCTTCTCACCCAGCTCGCTCGCCTCGGCGGTCGCCGAGCAGGTCGGTGCGCACGGCCCGGTGCAGACCGTCTCCACGGGCTGCACCTCCGGCCTGGACGCGATCGGGTACGCCTTCCAGTCCATCGAGGAGGGCCGCGTCGATGTGTGCATCGCCGGGGCGTCCGACTCACCGATCACCCCGATCACCGTGGCGTGCTTCGACGCGATCAAGGCCACCTCGGCGAACAACGACGACGCGGAGCACGCCTCCCGGCCGTTCGACGCGCGCCGCGACGGCTTCGTGATGGGCGAGGGCGGGGCGGTCCTCGTCCTGGAGGAGCTGGAACACGCCCGGGCCCGCGGCGCCACCGTGTACTGCGAGATCGCGGGCTACGCCACCTTCGGCAACGCCTACCACATGACCGGGCTGACCGCGGAGGGCCTGGAGATGGCCGAGGCGATCAACCGGGCGCTGGGCCACGCCCGCATGGACGGCTCCCAGATCGACTACGTCAACGCGCACGGCTCGGGCACCAAGCAGAACGACCGGCACGAGACGGCCGCCGTGAAGCGGGCACTGGGCGCCCACGCCTTCGACATCCCGATGAGTTCGATCAAATCCATGGTCGGCCACTCGCTGGGGGCGATCGGGGCGATAGAAATCGCGGCCTGCGTGCTCGCCCTGGAGCACCAGACCGTGCCGCCCACAGCGAACTACGAGAGCCCCGACCCCGAGTGCGACCTCGACTACGTGCCCCGCACCGCACGCCCGATGAAGCTGCGCAGCGTCCTCTCGGTGGGCAGCGGTTTCGGCGGCTTCCAGTCCGCGGTAGCCCTGACCCGAACAGGTGGGAGGACACCATGAAAACCCGCAAAGCCCGGCGCACCGTCGTCACCGGCATCGGTGTGGTCGCCCCCAACGGCAACAACACCGAGGCCTTCTGGAAGCGGACGCACGAAGGAATGAGCGTCCTGGACCGGGTCACCCGCGAGGGCTGCGAGCACCTGCCCCTGCGGGTCGCGGGCGAGGTGCGGGGATTTGAGGCGGTCGAGCTGATCGAGGAGCGCTTCCTCGTCCAGACCGACAAGTTCACGCACTTCGCGATGGCCGCGGCGGACATCGCACTGGACGACGCCCGGCTCGGCCGCGCCGACTACGAGAACACGCCCTTCGACATCGGCGTGGTCACCGCGGCCGGGTCCGGCGGCGGCGAATTCGGCCAGCGGGAACTCCAGCGGCTGTGGGGACAGGGCTCCACCTATGTGGGCCCCTACCAGTCGATCGCCTGGTTCTACGCGGCCAGCACCGGCCAGATCTCGATCCGCGGCGGCTTCAAGGGGCCGTGCGCGGTCGTGGCCAGCGACGAGGCCGGCGGTCTGGACGCACTGGCGCACGCCGCCCGTTCGATCCGCGGCGGCACCGAGGCGGTGGTGGTCGGCGCGGCGGAGGCCCCGCTGGCGCCCTACTCGGTCGTCTGCCAGCTCGGGTACGAGGACCTGAGCACCGTCGAGGATCCCACCCGCGCCTACCGGCCGTTCACCTCGGACGCCTGCGGCTTCGTGCCGGCCGAGGGCGGCGCCATGCTGGTGGTCGAGGAGGAGCAGTCGGCGCGCCGGCGCGGCGCCAAGGTGCGGGCCGAACTCGCCGGGCACGCCGCCACGTTCACCGGAGCGTCCAGGTGGGAGGAGTCCCGGGAGGGCCTCGCCCAGGCGATCATCGGCGCCCTGCGGGAGGCCGACTGCGCGCCGGACGAGATCGACGTCGTCTTCGCGGACGCCCTCGGCGTACCCGCGGCCGACCGCGCCGAGGCGCTGGCGATCGCCGATGCGCTCGGTGCGCACGGCAAGCGGGTGCCGGTGACGGCGCCCAAGACCGGGATCGGCCGGGCCTACTGCGGTGCGCCGGTGCTCGACACGGCCGCCGCGGTGCTCTCCATGGAGAACGCGCTCATACCGCCCACACCGAACGTCTTCGAGGTGTGCCACGACCTCGATGTCGTCACCGGCTGTGCCCGCCCCGCCGAACTGCGGACGGCGCTGGTGCTCAGCCGCGGGCTCATGGGCTCGAACGCGGCGATCGTGCTGCGGTGCTCCACCGACCCCCGAACGTGAGAAGGAGAAGTCCTCATGACCGACCGACTGACCTACACGGAACTCGCCGTCCTGATGAAGAAGGGCGCCGGAGTCACCGTCGACCCGCGCGACATGGAGCAGCGGCCCGCATCGGCCTTCGACGAGTACGGCCTGGACTCGCTGGGCCTGCTCGGCATCGTCGGTGTGCTGGAGAACCGGCACGGCCGGGCGCTGCCGGCCGACGCCGACCGCTGCAAGACCCCCCAGGAATTTCTCGACCTCGTCAACAACAGCCTCATGACAGGAGCCTGACGTGCCCGGACACACCGAGAACGAAATCACCATCGCCGCCCCCCTGGACCTGGTCTGGGACGTGACGAACGATCTGGAGAACTGGCCGCGGCTGTTCAGCGAGTACGCCGCCGTCGAGATCATCGAGCGGGACGGCGACAGCACCACCTTCCGTCTGACGATGCACCCCGACGAGAACGACAAGGTGTGGAGCTGGGTCTCCGAGCGGACCGTGGACCGTGGTGGTCGCACGGTCCGCGCCCGTCGTGTCGAGCCCGGTCCGTTCCAGCACATGAACATCCGTTGGGAGTACTCGGAGGTGCCCGGCGGCACCAGGATGCACTGGACCCAGGACTTCGCGATGCGTCCCGACGCCCCCGTCGACGACGCCTGGATGACCGACAACATCAACCGCAACTCCAAGGTCCAGATGGAGCTGATCCGGGACAAGATCGAGCAGCGCGACCGGGAGCGCCGCACCGCCCCGGTCGGGGCCAACTGACCCGCCGTCCGCCGACGGCCCGCCACCCCGCCCCCGGGCCGGGTGGCGGGCCGGAACCAGAAAGGCATCTCCCGATGCACCACGCTCTGATCGTCGCCCGGATGGCACCGGGTTCGGCGCCGGACATCGCCGAACTGTTCGCGGCCTCCGACAGCGGCGAACTGCCCCACCTCGTCGGTGTGACCAGGCGCAAGCTGTTCCAGTTCGGCGACGTGTATCTGCATCTGATCGAGTCGGAGCAGCCGCCGGGCCCCGAGATCGCGAAGGTGACCCAGCACCCCGAGTTCAAGGACATCAGCGAACAGCTCACCGCCTACGTCAGCGCGTACGACCCGCAGACCTGGCGGAGTCCCAAGGACGCCATGGCCCATGAGTTCTACCGGTGGGAGCGCGGCACCCCCGCTTGAGACGGACGATCGCCCCGGGTCCGGCCCATCGGCCGGACCCGGGGCGATTCGCGTGCCCGGGGGAGGGACGGTCAGTCGGGGACCACGCACTCGAAGGCGTGCAGGTAGGGATTGACCGCGACGATGTCGCCGATCAGCAGCCCGGCGTCCGAGATCCGGGTGACCAGGCTGTCCCTGGTGTGCTTGGCGCCGCCGACGTTCAGGAGCAGCAGCAGGTCCATCGCGGTGGTGAACCGCATCGAGGGGGTGTCGTCGACGAGGTTCTCGATCACGACGACCCTGGCGCCCGGGCGGGCCGCCGCGACGATGTTGCGCAGCGTCCGGCGGGTGCTCTCGTCGTCCCACTCCAGGATGTTCTTGATGATGTAGAGATCGGCCTCGACGGGGATGGCCTCGCGGCAGTCCCCGGCGACGATCCGGGTCCGGTCCACGAGCGCGCCCTCGTCCCGCAGCCGCGCGTCGGCCCGGGCCACCACGCCCGGCAGGTCCATCAGCGTGCCGTGCAGCGACGGGTGCTTCTCCAGCAGGCTCGCCAGTACGTGCCCCTGGCCGCCGCCGATGTCGGCGACCGCGGACACCCCGGTGAGGTCGAGGAGTTCGGCGACGTCCAGCGCGGACTGCATGCTGGAGGTGGTCATCGCGCGGTTGAACACCTGCGCGGACTCGTGGGCGTCCTGGTGGAGGTAGTCGAAGAACCCCTTGCCGTGCACGTCCGCGAAGACGCTCCTGCCGGTGCGTACGGCGTCGTCGAGGCGGGGCCAGACGTCCCAGGTCCAGGGCTCGGTGCACCACAGCGAGATGTAGCGCAGGCTGTTGGGGTCGTCCTCGCGCAGCAGGCGCGACATCTCCGTGTGGGCGAACTCCCCGTCCGGGGTCTCGGTGAAGATCCCGTAGCAGGACAGGGCGCGCAGCAGCCGCCGCAGCGGCACCGGCTCGGCCTTCACCAGTGCCGCGAGCTCCTGCGCGGTGGCGGGCGTCTCGCCCAGCGCGTCGGCGACGCCCAGACGGGCGGCGGCGCGCACGGCGGCGGCCCGGGCCGCGCCGAAGACCAGTTCACGCAGTTGCATGGCCGGCTGCGGGGGAGTGACGGGGTGCGGGAGGGCGGCGTGTACGGGGGAGGGAGTGGGGTTGGGGCTCACAGTGGTCATGCTGTTTCGCTTCTCCTCGTGCGGGGGTGCACCGCTCAGCACATGCCGGTCGGTGCGGACTTGGCGCAGACGTTGTCGGTGAAGGAGTTGCCCTTGCCGGTGTCTCCATTGGCGAGGTCGGCCGGCTTGTTGCCGAGCGCGACATTGCCGCTGATGGTGTTGCCGGTGTTCTTCGTGCCCACGAAGCTCTTGAACAGGACGACACCGCCGGACATCGGGCTGGTGCCGGAGTTGTCGCGGATCGTGTTCGAGCGCACCTTGGTGTCCGCTGCGCCGGTGAGCACGATGCCGGTGCCCTGGAGGGCCGGCAGCCGTTCGGTCTTGGCACAGGACTTGTTGTTGCCGGTGATCTCGTTGGACTCGATCGTCATGGCGCCGGCCTGCGGCTTTCCTTCGTCGCCCACGACGAATACACCGGTGCAGTTGCCGGTGAGGCTGTTGTCGTGGACCGACATGTTCCGCACCCGCCTGGCGGTGAATCCGATCCGGTTGTCGGTCAGTGTGTTGTCCCGGAGCTCCGTGCCCCGGGTGTCGGTGGCGCCGCCCTCCGCGTCGACGGTGTTCGCCACGAAGATGCCCGCGTCGCCGTTGGCGCGGGCGGTGTTGCCGATGAACGCGCCGCGGGTGGAGCGCTCCTGGGCGATGCCCCAGACACCGTTGTGTTCGGAGGTCACCTGCCGGACGGTCAGGTGGTCGGTCCAGGAGGCCCAGACGCCGTTCTTCTTGAATCCGGTGACGGTCAGCGACTCGATGTGGACGCCGTCCACGGTCTTGCCCGCCCGGCCCTGGACGCAGATTCCGTTGCCGGCCTTCGCGCAGGCGTCGGCGGCCCGCGCGTCGGGCTCCGGAGGCCGGACGACGGTCCGGCCGCCGGAGCCGCGCAGGGTCACGTCGGGCTTGGTGACCAGCACGCTCTCCCGGTACGTGCCGGGCAGCACCACAACGGTGTCACCCGGCTGGGCGGCGTCCACCGCCTTCTGGATCGATTCGCCCGGGTGGACCATGTGCGCGGTCTCGGCGGAGGCGGAGTGGATGGCCAGGCCGAGACCCGCGGCAGAGACGACCGCGACAGGGACCAGGATCTTGATGGTTCGTTTCTTCATGAGCCGAAGCTATGGGCGATCTCCCCCGGTTGCCACATAGGGTGAGCGGATGGGTTCGGGGCGTGGCCGAATGGGTTACGCGGGCTCCGCCGCGCGGTGACCGGGCCGGGTCCGGCCGTGCGGGTGTTCCCGGCTCTCACGCCCCGGGTTCGCGCCGCGGTGCGACGACCGAGCGGGCCCACCGGTAGTCGGCCTTGCCGCTCGGTGAGCGCTGGATCCGGCGGGCGATCACCAGCCGGCGGGGGATCTTGTAGCCCGCCAGCCGGGTCCGGCAGTGGGCCTGGAGGTCGTCGAGTGAGGGCTCGGCCGCCCCCTCGCGCAGCTGCACCACCGCCGCGACACGGTTGCCCCACCGTTCGTCGGGCACCGCGGCGACCAGCACGTCGTACACGTCCGGATGGGCCTTCAGCGCCTGCTCGACCTCCTCGGGGTACACCTTCTCGCCCCCGGTGTTGATGCACTGCGAGCCGCGGCCGAGGACCGTGACGATCCCGTCCTCGTCGACCGTCGCCATGTCACCGAGCAGGACCCATCGCTCCTCGCCCCGGCTGAAGAAGGTCTCCGCGGTCTTCTGCGGGTCGTTGTAGTACCCGAGCGGTACGTGCCCGCGCTGGGCGATCCGCCCCGGCGCACCCGGCGCCACCGGCTCGTACGTCGCCGGATCCACCACCGCCGTACGGGAATTGACCTGGAGCCGGAATCCGTTCTCCGGGCCCGAGTCGGCCGTCGCCGTGCCGTTGAACCCGGACTCCGAGGAGCCGAAGTTGTTCAGCAGCATCACCGTCGGCACCAGTTCCTGGAACTCCGCGCGCACCGAGTCGGACATGATCGCGCCCGAACTGGACACCGAGAACATCGACGAGCAGTCGGTGCCCTTCAGCGGGCCCTTCAGCGCGTCGATGAGCGGCCGCAGCATCGCGTCGCCCACCAGCGACACGCTGGTGACCTTCTCCTTCTCGATCGTACGGAGCACCTCGTGCGGCACGAACTTGCGGTGGACCACGACCCGCTGCCCGAAGTTGAAGCCGATGAAGGCGGTGAGCGTCGAGGTGCCGTGCATCAGCGGGGGAGTGGGGAAGAAGGTGATCCCGTCACCGCCCGCGGCGACCCGCTCGGCGAGCTCCTGCGGTGACTTCACCGCCTCGCCGGTCGGCGCGCCCCCGCCGAGGCCGGAGAAGAAGAGGTCCTCCTGGCGCCACATCACACCCTTGGGCATTCCGGTGGTGCCGCCGGTGTAGATGATGAACTGGTCGTCGGCCGACCGCGGCGGGAACCCGCGCTCCGGGCTGCCGGCCGCCTCCGCATCCGTGAAGGCGACCGCGTCCGGACCGCGGACACCCGCCTCCGGAACCCCCACCCGTACGAGATGACGCAGGCCCGGCGCCTTCGGCGCGGCGGCCGCGACCCGCTCGTCGAACTCGGCGTCGAAGACCAGCGCGGCGAGATCCGCGTCACGGTAGAGGTAGATCAACTCCTCTTCCACGTAACGGTAGTTCACATTGACCGGAACGATGCGGGCCTTCAGACAGGCCAGCACGGTCTGGAGGTACTCCACCCCGTTGTAGAGGTGCAGCCCCAGATGCTCGCCCGGGGTGATGCCCGCCTCGATCAGGTGGTGGGCCAGGCGGTTGGCCGCCGCGTCCAGCTCCGCGTACGTCAGCCGTCGCTCCGCCCCCGTGCCGGGATGGTCGAGGTAGACGAGCGCCTCGCGTTCCGGGACCGCGTCGACGACCGACTCGAACAGGTCGGCAAGGTTGTACTCCACCGTTCCTCCTGACCCCGGAAGCTGACTGGCTCGGCGGTCATTAGAGCGCCGGGAGACGCAACTGGGAAGGGTGCCGTCGAAGAAATCTGACTAGCTGTCAGAAAACTATTGAACTGGGCCACCGCCTACTGCAACCTGTTCTAGGTCTTTAGACGGGAGGCGGACAATGGGTGGTACGGAACACCTCGCCGTGCGGCGCGAGGGCGCCACACTGGTGCTCACCCTGAACCGGCCGGAGGCGAAGAACGCCCTGTCGCTGCCGATGCTGGTCGGGCTATACGACGGCTGGCTGGCGGCGGACGAGGATGACACGATCCGCTCGGTGATCCTCACCGGCGCGGGCGGCTGCTTCTGCGCGGGCATGGACCTCAAGGCCCTGGCGGGCAAGGGAATGGAGGGCGAGCAGTACCGGGACCGGATGACCGCCGACCCCGATCTGCACTGGAAGGCGATGCTGCGCCACCACCGCCCCCGCAAACCGGTCATCGCCGCCGTGGAGGGCCACTGCGTCGCGGGCGGCACCGAGATCCTCCAGGGCACCGACATCCGGATCGCCGGAGCGGGCGCCACCTTCGGGCTCTTCGAGGTGCGGCGCGGCCTCTTCCCCATCGGCGGTTCCACGGTCCGGCTGCCGCGCCAGATCGCCCGCACGCACGCGCTCGAAATGCTTCTCACCGGACGCCCGTACAGCGCCGGGGAAGCGGCCGGCATCGGACTGATCGGCCGGGTCGTCCCGGACGGCACCGCACTGGAGGAGGCCCTCGCCGTCGCCGAACGGATCAACGCCTGCGGACCGCTCGCCGTCGAGGCCGTCAAGGCCTCCGTGTACGAGACCGCCGAGATGACCGAGACCGAGGGGCTGGCCGCCGAACTCAAGCGCGGCTGGCCGGTGTTCGCGACCGAAGACGCCAAGGAAGGCGCCCGCGCCTTCGCCGAGAAGCGCCCGCCCGTCTACCGGCGCACCTGAGCCCAGGAGGCAACCGTGCCCGAAGCCCTCAGCGCACCGCTGGTGGTCGAATTCCCCTTCACCCGCTCCCTGGGCCCCGTACAGAGCGCCTTCCTCACCGGACTGCGCGAACGCACCGTCCTCGGGGTCCGCACCGCAGAGGGAAAGGTCCTGGTCCCGCCCGTCGAGTACGACCCCGTCACCGCCGAGGAGCTCCGCGAACTGACCGAGGTCGCCACCACCGGCACCGTCACCACCTGGGCCTGGAACCCCGCACCCCGCCCCGCCCAGCCCCTCGCCACCCCCTTCGCCTGGGTCCTGGTCCGCCTCGACGGCGCCGACACCGCGCTGCTGCACGCCCTCGACGCACCCGGCCCCAAGACGGTGCGCACCGGCATGCGGGTACGGATCCGCTGGGCCCCCGAACGGACCGGCGCGATCACCGACATCGCCTGCTTCGAACCGTACGACGGCGACGGCACCGGGCGATCCGCCCCGCACGACGGCGAGTTCACCGACCCCGTCACCGGCATCGTCACCCCCGCCCGGCTCGACTACCGCTACACCCCCGGCCGCGCCCAGAGCGCGTACCTCGACGCGCTCGGCGGGCAGCGGATCGTCGGCGAACGCTGCCCGTCCTGCCACAAGGTGTACGTACCGCCCCGCGGCGCCTGCCCCACCTGCGGGGTCGCCACCACCGAACAGGTCGAGGTCGGCCCGCGCGGCACCGTCACCACCTTCTGCATCGTCAACATCAAGGCGAAATCCCTCGACATCGAAGTCCCCTACGTCTACGCGCACATCGCGCTCGACGGCGCGGACCTCGCACTCCACGCCCGCATCGGCGGCATCCCGTACGACCAGGTGCGCATGGGCCTGCGCGTCGAACCCGTCTGGACCGAGAGCGGGCGGCACCCCGACCACTACCGGCCGACCGGCGAACCGGACGCCGACTACGACGCGTACAAGGAGCTGCTGTAAATGCGAGACACGGCGATCGTCGCCTTCGCGCAGACCGACCACGTGCGCCACACCGACGAGCTCTCCGAAGTCGAGATGCTGATGCCCGTCCTCCACCGGGTCCTCGACGCGACCGGGCTCAAGGCCAGCGACATCGGCTTCACCTGCTCCGGCTCCAGCGACTACCTCGCGGGCCGCGCCTTCTCCTTCACCATGGCACTCGACGGCGTCGGCGCGTACCCGCCGATCTCCGAGTCTCATGTGGAGATGGACGGCGCCTGGGCGCTGTACGAGGCCTGGGTGAAGATCCAGACGGGGCAGGCGGACACCGCGCTCGTCTACTCCTACGGAAAGTCCTCGCCCGGCGAGGTCCGCGACGTCCTCACCCGCCAGCTCGACCCGTACTACGCCGGCCCGCTCTGGCCGGACTCCGTGGCGCTCGCCGCCCTCCAGGCCCGGGCGCTGATCGACGCGGGCGACACGGACGAGGCAGCCCTCGCCGCGATCGCCCACCGCAGCCGCGCCGCCGCGGCGGACAACCCGCACGCCCAGCTCAGGGAACCGGTCCCGGCCGGCGAATACGTCGTGCAGCCGCTGCGCACCGGCGACTGCCCGCCGGTCGGCGACGGCGCGGCCGCCGTGATCCTCGCCGCCGGTGACACCGCACGGGCCCTGTGCCCCCGCCCCGCCTGGATCCGCGGCATCGACCACCGCATCGAGGCGCACTCCCTCGGGGTGCGGGAGCTGACCGAATCACCGTCCACCCGGCTCGCCGCGACCCGCGCCGGGGTCTTCGAACGGCCCGTGGACACCGCCGAGCTGCACGCCCCGTTCACCTCCCAGGAGGTGGTGCTGCGCAAGGCACTCCGGCTCGACGACAGCGTCCACGTCAACCCGTCCGGCGGCGCGCTCGCCGCCAACCCCGTCATGGCCGCCGGGCTGATCCGCCTCGGCGAGGCCGCTGCCCGCATCCACCGCGGCGAGTCCGACCGGGCCCTCGCCCACGCCACCTCCGGGCCCTGCCTGCAGCAGAACCTGGTCGCCGTCCTCGAAGGGGAGAGCGCTCATGTCCAGTGAGCCCGTGGCCGTCGTCGGCATCGGCCAGACGAAGCACGTGTCCGCACGCCGGGACGTGTCCATCGCGGGACTCGTCCGCGAGGCCGCCGTCCGAGCCCTGGAGGACGCGGCCCTGACCTGGGCGGACATCGACGCCGTCGTCATCGGCAAGGCACCCGACTTCTTCGAGGGCCTGATGATGCCGGAGCTGTACCTCGCCGACGCCCTCGGCGCGGTCGGCAAACCGATGCTCCGGGTGCACACCGCGGGCTCCGTCGGCGGCTCCACCGCACTCGTCGCCGCCAACCTGGTCTCCGCCCGGGTGCACCGCACCGTCCTCACGCTCGCCTTCGAGAAGCAGTCCGAGTCCAACGCCATGTGGGGGCTCTCGCTGCCCATCCCGTTCCAGCAGCCGCTGCTCGCCGGAGCGGGCGGCTTCTTCGCCCCGCATGTACGGGCCTACATGCGCCGCACCGGCGCGCCCGACACGGTCGGCTCCCTCGTCGCGTACAAGGACCGCCGCAACGCGCTGAAGAATCCGTACGCGCACATCCACGACCCGGACATCACCCTGGAGAAGGTCCGGGCGGCACCGATGCTCTGGGACCCGATCCGCTACTCGGAGACCTGCCCGTCCTCCGACGGGGCCTGCGCGATGATCCTCACCGACCGTGCCGGAGCGGGTCGTTCGCCGTACCCGCCCGCCTGGATGCACGGCGGCGCGATGCGCAGCGAGCCGACGCTCTTCGCGGGGAAGGACTTCGTCTCGCCGCGGGCGGGCCGGGACTGCGCCGCCGATGTGTACCGGCAGGCGGGCATCGGCGACCCGCGACGAGAGATCGACGCGGTGGAGATGTACGTGCCCTTCTCCTGGTACGAGCCGATGTGGCTGGAGAACCTCGGCTTCGCCGACGAGGGAGAGGGCTGGAAGCTCACCGAGTCCGGCGTCACCGAACTCGACGGCGACCTGCCGGTGAACCCGTCGGGCGGAGTGCTCTCCACCAATCCCATCGGCGCCTCCGGCATGATCCGCTTCGCCGAAGCCGCGTTGCAGGTGCGGGGACGGGCCGGTGAACACCAGGTCGCGGGGGCCCGGAAGGCGCTCGGCCACGCGTACGGGGGCGGGGCGCAGTTCTTCTCCATGTGGCTGGTCGGAGCCGAGCCGCCCAGCAGCTGACACCGCGCGGTCCCGGGCCGCCGGGAGCCCCCTTCGCGCCCTGTCCGCGACCGCCGGGGGTGACTACCCTTTGGCCCGGGACGACAAGTGGGAGGAGCCGACGTGGCGGAGCGCACCACGACCCAGCAGCCCTTCGCGGGCTGGGACAAGCCGGATCTCGATCTCAGCAACGCGCAGTGGAGATCGGGCAGTCAGGGCGCGGGGGACGTCCAGATCGCCTTCGTCGAGGGATTCATCGCGATGCGCAACGCCGGGAAGCCGGCAGCCCGTCGATCGTCTTCACGCCGGCCGAATGGCGCGCCTTCGTGGTGAACGCCCGCGACGGCGAGTTCGACCTCACCTGAGGGCGCCCCGTGCGGTGATCCGGTGGCCGGCCGCGATCACCCGATCGGCGGTACGGCGGTACGGAACGCCACCGACGGGATCGCACACCGTGGGCGGTGTGGGCGCTGAGAGTGACGCGAACCCTGCCGCGCGGACCCCGGCCGGAGCCGGACCCCGGCCGCCAGGTCTTCACGACCGTGCCCGGGGGTGCCGTGCCGGCGGGCATCGGGCTACTCACCGGCCCGACGACCTGGTCGTCGCGTGCGGCGGGGCCGCGCACCGGCCGGCGCCCGGGCCTGCGCGGACCCGGCTCCGCAAGGTGAGCCCGGACACGTAACATGTCTGCATGTCCTTCCTCCGCCGCCGTAGCGCCGCCACACCCGCGGGCCCCGACTTCGACGTCCTGGCCATGGACCCGGGGGACTGGCCCGGAAACCTCGGCGCCGGTCTGCTGCCCGCGCCCGACGGAAGCTGTCAGGGTGTCTTCCTGCGCTACGACCTGTTCGGCGGACGCGGCCCCGCGATGATCATCGGCAACCTCCCGGAGGGCTCGCCCGCCCGCGAGACCGAGGAGGGCCAGGTCCCGTTCGAGGTCGCCCAGCTGCTGCTCGCGCTGGAGAACGACGAGCCGGTCGAGGTCACCGGCACGGAGGACATGCCCGTGATGCAGGGCGACAACCTGCTGATCGTGCGCCGCGTCAAGCTCTCCGAGAGCCGGATCTCCTGCGTCCAGTTCGACCGCAGCGACGGTGTGCTCGTCACCATCGCCAGCTGGGACCGGCCGATCACCGACGATCTGTACACCCTGCTCAAGCCCCTGCCCGCCGAGTTGTTCCAGCAGGGCTGAACCCGCCCCTCCCGCAGGCCGTCCGCACATTCCGGGCGGCTGCGGGGCGCGTATCCCGAGATCCGTCCAAGTGCTCGCGGCCTCCGTCCAAGAGGCCGCTTTGTCATGCTCCTTGTCGGGTCAGTCGTCGGACCTTTACCGTCGGCCGCATGACATCCGGGATCACGCGACGTACCACCGTGAAGACAGCGATAGGGGCAACCGGTGCGCTGGCACTGGGAGTCCCGGCCCTTTCCGGCACGGCTGCTGCTGCCGGTACCTCCGATGAATCATCGGGAGCCGCCCCCTCGAAGAGACAGGCGGGACCGGCGCTCCGGTACGACGCGCCCGCCGCGGACTGGGAGCGCGAGTCGCTGCCCATCGGCGGTGGCGCCCTCGGCGCGAGCGTGTTCGGGACGCTCGCCTCCGAGCGGCTCACCTTCAACGAGAAGACCCTGTGGACCGGTGGCCCCGGCTCCGCCCAGGGCTACGACTTCGGGAACTGGACCGCTCCCCGACCCGGCGCCCTCGCCGGAGTGCGGCAGCGTCTCGACAGCGAGGGCGCGCTCGGCCCGGATGCCGTCGCCGCCGAACTGGGCCAGGCCCGGCGCGGCTACGGCGCCTACCAGGTCTTCGGCGACCTGAGACTGGATCTGCCGGACGCCCCGGCCGCCCCCGATGCCTCCTACCGCCGCACCCTCGACCTGCGCAACGCCCTCGCCGCCGTTACGTACACCCACCAACAGGTCGTCCACACGCGGGAGTTCTTCGTCTCCCATCCGGGCAGGGTGATCGCGGCGCGCCTCGCCGCCGACCGTCCGGGGCAGGTGTCCTTCACCCTGCGCCACACCTCGCCCCGCGACGACTGCACCGTCACCGCCGACCGGGACCGGCTCACCGTACGCGGCGCACTGAAGGACAACGGTCTGCGCTTCGAGGCCCAGATCCGTGTCCGGACCAGTGGCGGCACCGTCACCGCGGGCACGGACGGCACCCTCACCGTCACCGGCGCCGACAGCGCCTGGTTCTTCCTCGCCGCGGGCACCGACTACGCCGACAGCCACCCCGCCTACCGCGGCGCCGACCCGCACACCGCGGTCACCGCCGCCGTGGACCTGGCAGCCCGGACCTCCTACGAGAAGGTCCGCGACGCCCACGTACGCGACCACCGCGCCCTCTTCGACCGGGTCGCCCTCGACATCGGCCAGGAACTGCCCGACCTGCCCACCGACCAGCTGCTCGCCGGCTACACGGGCGGAACGAGCCCCACCGACCGGGCCCTGGAAGCGCTGTTCTTCCAGTACGGCCGCTACCTGCTGATCGCCTCCTCGCGGGCCGGGTCACTGCCCGCCAACCTCCAGGGGGTGTGGAACAACTCGACCACCCCGCCCTGGTCGGCCGACTACCACAGCAACATCAATCTGCAGATGAACTACTGGCTCGCCGAGGTCACCAACCTCGCCGAGACCACCGCGCCGTACGACCGGTACATCGAGGCGATGCGCGCCCCCGGCCGCAGGACGGCGAAGGAGATGTTCGGGACCGCCGGCTGGGTGGTGCACAACGAGACCAACCCGTACGGCTTCACCGGCGTCCACGACTGGTCCACCGCCTTCTGGTTCCCGGAGGCCGCCGCCTGGCTCACCCAGCAGATGTACGAGCACTACCGGTTCGGCGGCTCCACCGACTACCTGCGCTCCACCGCCTACCCGGCGATGAAGGAGGCGGCCGAATTCTGGCTCGCCAATCTGCGCACCGACCCGCGCGACGGACTGCTCGTCGTCACCCCCAGCTACTCTCCCGAGCACGGCGACTTCACCGCCGGTGCCGCGATGTCCCAGCAGATCGTGCACGACCTCCTCACCAACACCCTGGAGGCCGCCCGCACCCTCGGCGACTCACCGGCCTTCCGCGGCCGGCTGGAGACGGCCCTGGCCCGGCTCGACCCCGGACTGCGGATCGGGTCGTGGGGCCAGCTCCAGGAGTGGAAGACCGACCGGGACGACCCGGGCGACACCCACCGCCATGTCTCGCACCTCTTCGCCCTCCACCCCGGCCGCCAGATCGAACCCGGCAGCGCATGGGCACGGGCGGCCGAGGTCTCCCTCGGGGCGCGCGGCGACGGCGGCACCGGCTGGTCCAAGGCCTGGAAGATCAACTTCTGGGCGCGGCTGCGCGACGGCGACCACGCCCACCGGATGCTCGCCGAACAGCTGAAGAGCTCCACCCTGCCCAACCTCTGGGACACCCACCCGCCCTTCCAGATCGACGGCAACTTCGGCGCCACCTCGGGCATCGCCGAAATGCTGCTGCAGAGCCAGCACGACACCGTCGACATCCTGCCCGCGCTCCCGTCGGCCTGGCCGGACGGATCGGTGCGCGGGCTGCGTGCCAGGGGAGGCTTCACCGTCGACATCGAATGGGCCGCCGGGCAGGCCCGCCGTGTGCTGATCACGGCGAGCCGTACCCGCGAAGTGACCGTCCGCAGCACGCTGTTCGCGAGCGGCGAGAAGGTCTTCAAGGCCCGCGCGGGCAGCCGCTACACCCTGGTCGCCGAGGGCTGAGCGAACAGCGCGGTCACCCGCGCCGCCGAGACACCGAGCCCCGTGGGACCGCTGATGTGCCACGGGGTTCCGGTGCCGCGCAGCAGATCCTGCTCGCGGTAGCGCCGGCAGTCCCGGTGCCAGATCAGGATGCCCGCGAGCCAGTGCTTGAGCTCCAGCACGTACCCCGCCAGCACCTCCCGCGCCTGAGCGTCCAGATCGAAGTCGTCGTAGAGCACCGGGAGTTCCTGCTCGGCGACGTGCAGGAACTGCCTCAGCCGCGACTTCATCAGGTCGTACACGATCGCCACCCCGGTCGGATAGTCCACCCCGAAGAAGTTCTGCACGACCAGGACGCCGTTGTGCACCTCACCCTCGAACTCGATCTCCTTCTGGTACGAGAACAGGTCGTTGAGCAGACAGGCGTAGTCCGCCGCCGCGTTCTCCAGGGAGCGCAGCGGTCCGCTGTGGTAGATCTCCGGCGGAACCTTCCTGCCGTGACCGAGCCGGCACAGGCTCATCGTGAGGTCGGAGCCGAACGTCATGCGCCGCATCTCGACGTAGTCCACCGGGTCAGGGATACGGTTCTGCACCTGGTTCGCCAGCTCCCACACCCAGCTGGCGGTCATGTCCTCGACCGCCTTCCGGAACGCCCGGCGCCCGCTCGCGTCCATCGGCGCCGAGGTACGCGCCCAGAGATCACCGAGCCCCCGTTCCAGGGCGTTGACCGGCTCGGGCGTCCCGGATCCGTCCAGGGGCATGAACAGCGACAGGCGTTCATTGGCCAGTTTGGCCCCCGCCAGATCGCGGGCCCGCCCGTGCACCACCGGGAACCAGTCGTCGCCGTACGTCCCCCAGGTCAGCCACTGCGAGGACAGGTCCAGCTCCTCGGGAGTCGCGTCCGGGTGCAGCCCCGCCGCGCACAGCGGCAGATCGGTCGCGAGCAGCCGTCCCTCGTCCCAGATGTGCGAACCGGGCACCCCCGGCTGTGCCTCCAGGATGCCCATCCGGCCCGCCCAGTCGACGATGCGGACCCGCGCCCCGTCCAGATGCGGACTGAGTGTCGTGCCGAAGGGCAGCTCGAAGTCGGGCAGCAGCGACGGGCCGACGTGCTGGTAGGGCAGATGGGTGTGGCTGCGCAGCCGGGCCGTCTCCGACCGCGGTGTGAACCGGATCGACGCCGCGGCCATCCCGAAGCCGGTGGTGGCCGCCTCGACCGCGCCGTCGTTCATATAGCGGCTGGAGCGCAGGTGCCACTCGTGGCCGCCGGACTGCCAGTCCTGCAGACCCTTCACGTACGCGAGGACCGCCGCGGTCTGCGCCGGGTCGAGTCCCTTCGCCGCGCAGAGCGGCCCGAGTTCGGTGAGCGCGGTGTTCTCGAACTGCTGGAGACGGGAGGTCAGCAGATCGTTCACCGCGTCGGCGGCCTCCTGCGTGGAACAGCCGAGGAAGTGTTCCAGGACGAGCACACCGTTGCTGTTCTCGCCCTCCTCCTCCACCTCCCGCTGGTACGAGAAGAGGTCGTTGCGCAGATGCACACCGTCGGAGAAGGCGTCCCGCAGCACCCGCAGCGCACGCTCACCGGCCACCGCCTCGGGAACCTCCGCGCCCGCCGCGTACTCCACGAGCCCCGCCGACCACGGGGCGCCGCCCACCTTGCGACGCATCTCGATGTACTCGACGGGGTTCGCGATGCGCCCCTCGTTGATGTTGGCGAGTTCCCACAGCGACTCGTTGAGCAGGTTCTCCGTCGCCTCGGCGAACCTGGCCCGCCAGGCGTCGGACATGCTCGGCACCGTTCGCGCCCACAGATCGGCCAGCCCCGCCTCGACCGGATTGGTCGGCTCCGGCATCGGCGCCCCGCGCTCCATCGGCATGAAGGCAGGCAACCGGTCCAGATAACGTTTGCCGCCCTCGCGGTCGGGGGTGCGCTTGAACAGCTCCAGGAAGTGGTCGTCGAAGAAGAAGACCCACACGTACCAGTCGGTGACCAGTGAGAGCGCCTCGGCCGAGCAGTCGGGATGGGTGTACGCACACAGCAGCGCGTAGTCGTGGGAGTCGATGTCCTTCTCCTCCCAGATGCCCGACCCCTCCACCATCCCCATGCTGCGCGCCCACTCCTTGGTGTGGACCCGGGCCTCCTCGACATGGACGTTGAGCCGCGCCGGATACGGAACGTAGAAATCCGGCAGGGTGAAGGGCTGAGCCATGTGCGTACGGCCTTTCCAGGATCACCGCGCGAATGCCGCGCGGACGTGGTCGTGTCCGCGCGAGCACTACCCTTCGGCCGTTCGGGGCACGCACATCCCGGATTAGTCAGATAAAAGACATGCCTGTCGATGGCGTCCCGGTGTGCCGGACAGGGCCTCCGGACGGCGCCCGGGATGCGGACAACGGGCCTTCGGGGGCGCCCGGTTGAATCCTTCCCGCCCAGGTCAGACACCCCGCCAGTGGTCTGGTCCACTGGCTCGACCGGCGACCTCCACGGATCCCTTGACGTGCTGTCATCTCAGGTCGGAGAGTGTGCGCGCACAGCGGATCAGTGGGATCGGAACACGCACGGCTCCATCACGCACGGCTCCAGGAAGGGTTGTCATGACGTCCAAGCAGAGGACCGGACTCGCACTCGCGCTGACAGGTGTCGGCGCACTGAGCATGACGCTGCTCAGCCCCGTGACGCAGGCCGGTGCGGACGGGGTGCGACCGGAATGCCCGCGCAGCCTCGCATGCGACTGGGTACCGGCGGCCTACCAGCAGACGGGTGACGCGGCCGACAAGGAGACGTACGGGAACTACGACACCGCGGACCGGCCGCACACCAACAAGGTCGGATTCATCGTCCTGCACGACACCGAGGAGGACTACGAGACCACCCTGAAGATCTTCAAGAACCCGCTGAAGCAGACCTCGGCCCACTACGTGGTGCGCTCGGGCGACGGGCACGTCACCCAGATGGTCAAGGGCAAGGACGTCGCCTGGCAGGCCGGCAACTGGTACCTCAACAGCCACTCCATCGGCATCGAGCAGGAGGGCGTCGCCGTCGACGGAGCCAAGTGGTACACCCCCGAGATGTACCGCTCCACCGCCAGGCTGGTGCGCTACCTCGCGGCCAAGTACGACATACCGCTCGACCGCCAGCACATCATCGGCCACGACGGAGTGCCGCCCACCAGCGCGTCGGGCACCAAGAACATGCACTGGGACCCGGGCACCTACTGGGACTGGAACCGCTTCATGGCGCTGCTCGGCAGGCCCACCGTGCCGAGCGCCCCCAAGAGCAGCGAACTGGTCACCGTCAGCCCGGACTTCAAGCGGAACCAGCAGGCCTTCCGTGACTGCGAGAAGGGCGTCGACCTGCCGGTCCAGGGCTCCAGCGCCCTCCCGCTGCACACCGAGCCGTCCACCGGGGCGCCCCTCTTCTCCGACCCCGGCCTGCACACCGACGGCTCGCCCGGCACCAACTGCGTCGCCGACTGGGGCAGCAAGATCAGCGCCACCCAGCAGGCCGTGGTCGCCGACCACGCGCCCGGCTGGACGGCGATCTGGTGGTACGGCCGCAAGGCCTGGTTCGAGACCCCGGCCCGCAGCCGGAACACCACGCCCACCTCGGGCCATGTCGTCAGGCCGAAGCCCGGCCGCACCGACGTACCGGTGTACGGGGTCGCCTACCCGGAGCAGTCCGAGTACCCCGCCGACTTCACGGACAAGCGGGTGGGCGCGCCGCTCCAGTACACGATCAAGGCCGGCCAGTCCTACCCCGGCGGCGGCGAGGCGCCCACAGGCTTCTTCTACGCGCCCACGATCGACTCCTCGTACCCGTTCGACCACGCGTACTTCGCCGGCAAGGAGAAGTATGTGACGGTGCAGATCGGCCACCGGATCGCCTTCGTGAAGGCGTCCGACGTGGACATCGTGCGCACCCGCTGAGACCGTTCCGGGGCCGTCGCAGCGGCGACGGAACGCCGGGAATCCGTACCGTCGAGAAGGAGGCATTCATGCACGGACCGACCAGGACCGCCGCCACCGCCGTCGCGGGCGTCGCCTTGGCGCTCGCACTCACCGGCGCCGCAGCCGTCGCCACGATCGCGACGGCCTCGGCCGCCGCCGCGTCCGAGACCGGGGCGCAGGGCTGGGACGTCTCCGGCTCGTTCGACACCCAGCAGGAGTGTGTCACGGCCGGGGACGCGGGCCTCGCCGACGGGAGCTGGGCGCAGTACCGGTGCGTGCTCTTCGAGGCGCGGTGGGACCTGATGACTCCGGCCTGACCGCCCGACGAGTGCCCCTCCTCACGCCTCGCCCGTGCCCGGAGGGGCACTCGGCCTCACCTCGCGACCAGCCGGTTCACCTGCGCGGGAGACAGCGCGTGCTCGATGGCGAGGATCCCCGCCCCGACCGCCGCCGCGTTCTCGCCCGTACGGCTCGGCTCGATCCGCAGCAGCTGGGTGGCCAGCGGATGCGAGCGCCGGTACACCGCCTCCCGGACCCCGGCGAGCAACTGGTCGTGAACGGCGGCCAGCGCGCCGCCCATCACCACCGTGTCCGGATTGAAGAAGTTCACCAGACCGGCGAGCACCTCGCCGACCGCCCGCCCGGCCTCCCGGACCATCCGCACGGCGTCCCGGTTCCCGGACCGCACCAGGCGCACGACATCGCTGCCCGACGTCGCGTCCAGCCCCAGGGCCACCAGCTTCGCCGCCAGTGACGCGCCGCCCGCGACGGCCTCCAGACAGCCCGAATTGCCGCACCGGCAAGGATCGTCGAGATCCCCGACCCGGATATGGCCGATGTCACCGGCACACCCCTGCGCGCCCCGGTGCAGCTTGCCGTCGGCGACGATTCCGCAGCCGATCCCCGTACCGACCTTGATGTACAGCAGATAGCGGCAGTCCGGGAACGCGCGCCGCTGCTCGCCCAGCGCCATCACGTTCACATCGTTGTCGACCAGCGCACGCACCCCGAACCGCGAGGCGAAGAACTCCGGGATCGGATACTGGTGCCAGCCCGGCATGATCGGCGGATCGACCGGACGGCCGGTGGAGAACTCCACCGGACCCGGCACCCCGACGCCGATGGACCGCAGCGTCCTCGGCTCCCGGTGGGTCTCCTCCAGCAGGGCGCGCACGGTGCGCTCCACGTGCCGCAGCACGGAATCCGGGCCGTCCCCGATCGACAGCGGCTCCTCGTGCGAGGCGAGCGTGGCCCCACCGATGTCCATCAGCGCCACCCGGCAGTGCGAGGCCCCCAGATCCACCCCGGCCACCGCGTGCTCACGGGTCCGCAGCGCCAGCCGTCGCGGCGGCCGGCCACCGGTGGAACCGCCGTCGGCGTCCTCGTCCACGAGGCCGTGCGCGATCAGCGCGTCCACCCGCTGGGAGACCGTCGAGCGGGCCATCCTGGTGACCCGGGCGATGTCGGCACGGGTCGCCACCGCCCCCGAGCCGATCAACGCGAGCACCTCGCCCGGCGAGTGCGACGCGGCAGCGGAATTGCGATCCGACGGCGAAGACATGGCAGTCACCCTAGGGACGACTTCCGCTGCTCACAAGGCATCCACTGTTCGGCCATCGGCATAAGTACATGCCAAGTCGCCGTGAAATAAAGGCGCTTGAGCCCTTGACACTCCCAATGCCTGTCACGACTCTGCTCTGCAGACCACTGAGCGAGGAGCAGTTCGATGCTGACGATGCAGGGTGTGTCCAAGAGCTTCCTCGGGGTGCGTGTGCTCGATGGGGTGGGGCTCGACCTCGAAGCCGGAGAAGTGCATGCCCTGGTGGGGGAGAACGGCGCGGGGAAGTCCACCCTGATGAAGATCCTCGCGGGGGAGCACTTACCCGACGCGGGGACCATCACCATCGACGGCACCGACCGCACCTTCGGCCACCCGGCCGAGGCCCAGGCCGCCGGGGTCGGCATCATCCACCAGGAATTCGCGCTCCTGACCCACCGCACAGTCGCCGAGAACGTCTTCCTCGGCCGCGAACCGACCAGGTACGGACTGGTCGACCGGGGCGCCATGGAGCGGCGCACCGCCGAACTCCTCGCCGAACTCGACGAGACCGGCATCACCCCGCGCACCACCGTCCACGAGCTGTCGGTCGCACGCAGACAGACCGTGGAGATCGTCAAGGCCCTCGCCTCGGACGTCCGCATCCTGGTGATGGACGAACCCACCGCCGCACTCGCCGACCACGAGGTCGAGCGACTCGGCTCCCTCGTACGCCGCCTGACCGCCCGCGGGATCGGCATCCTGTACATCTCGCACCGCCTCCGCGAGGTCTTCGACCTCTCGCGGCGCATCACCGTCCTCAAGGACGGCCGCCGCGTCACCACCCTCGACACCCGCGGGACCGACGCCGGCACGGTGGTACGCGCCATGGTCGGACGGGAGCTCGGCGCCTACTACCCGCCCCGGGCCGGCCCCGGGGAGCCCGGCGAGGAACGGCTCACGGTGCGCGGCGGCGGCAACTCCAGGATCTCCGGCATCGACCTGACCCTGCGGGCCGGCGAGGTCGTCGGCGTCGCCGGTCTCCAGGGCTCCGGCCGCACCTCCCTCGCCCGCGCACTCTTCGGCGCCGCCCCCTTCACCACGGGCGCCATGACCGTCGGCGGGGAGCCGCTGCGACCGGCGAACCCCAGGGAAGCCGTCCGGGCCGGGATCGCCCTGGTCACCGAGGACCGCAAGGGGGAGGGCCTCGCACTCCACCAGTCCGTGGCCGACAACGCACTGCTCGTGACCCGTGCCGTCCCCGCGCGCGGCAGACCGGCCGCGCGCCGCGAGGTGACCGCGCTGCTGGAACGCGTACGCCTCCACGCCCATGGCGAGGACCAGCAGGTCCAGTACCTCTCCGGCGGCAACCAGCAGAAGGTCGTCATCGCCAAATGGCTCGCCGCCCGTCCCCGGGTACTCCTCTTCGACGAACCCACCCGCGGTGTCGACGTCGGCGCCAAGGCGGCCATCCACACCCTCGTACGGGAACTGGCCCGCGAGGGCCTCGCCGTACTGATCATCTCCTCCGAACTGCCCGAGCTGATCGGCATGAGCGACCGGATCCTCGTCATGTCCGAAGGACGCCTCGCCGGTGAACTTCCCGCCGGAGCCACCGAGGAGTCCGTCATGTCCGTCGCCACCGGCGGCGGCGCGACGGAGGGAGCGGCATGAGCGCACTGCGGCCCAACCTCGGCATCCGGCCCCCCAGCGCCGCACCGCGCCCCCGCCCGCGCCTCACCGGCCCCGTGGCCGGGGTCTGGCTCGCCGCGCTCGCCGTCACCGTGCTCGGCTGGATCGTCGTCGCCGCCCGCGGCGGGGAATTCCTGACCGTGACCAACGTGGTGACGATCCTTCAGAACTGCGTCGCCCTGGGCCTCGTGGCCGTCGGCCAGTCCGTCGTCATCCTCACCGGATCGCTCGACCTCTCCGTCGCCCACCTCATCAGCCTGGGCACCCTCGTCGCCGCAGAGACGATGCGGAGCGGCAGCGTGCTCGTCGCGGTCATCGCCGTCCTCGCCCTGAGCGCCGCCGTCGGCCTGGCCAACGGGCTGATCGTCACCGGCCTCAAGGTCAACGCCTTCATCGCCACCCTCGGCACCGCCTTCATCCTGCGCGGCTGGATCGAGGACAACTACACCGGCCCCGCGGGCAAGGTCCCCGCCTCCTTCCAGCGCCTCGGCTACGACCGGATCGGACCGGTCCCCGTCTCGCTCTTCCTCCTCCTCGCGGTCGCCGCCGCGCTCTGGCTGATCACCCGCCGCACCCGGCTCGGCCACCACATGTACGCGACCGGCGGCGACGAGCACGCCGCCCGGCTCTCCGGCGTCCGCACCCGGCGCACCGTCGTCGCCGCACACCTCCTGTGCTCGCTGTGCGTCGGCGCCGCGGCGCTCTTCCTCGCCGCACGGCTCGGCGCCGGAGCCCCCTGGGCGGGCACGGAGGCCCGCTACGACCTGGAGTCCATCGCCGCCGTCGTCCTCGGCGGCACCGCGCTCGCCGGGGGACGCGGGGGAGTGGCGGGCACCCTCGGCGGAGTCCTGGTCCTCGCCGTGCTCGACAGCGTCTTCAACCAGCTGTCCGTGGACCCGTTCTTCAAGAACGTCGTCCGGGGCGTCGTCATCATCGCGGCCGTCGCCCTCTACGCCCGAGGCCGCCGCACCCCGAAGGAGCGGACCGCATGACCACCGCCCAGGCACCCGCCGGAGGCCGCCGAGTCCTGCGTGCCCTCACCACCGGCACCCCCGTCTACCTCCTGCTCGCGGTGCTGCTGGCCGCGCTCGCCCTCACCGACCCGGGCTTCTACGAACCCGACCGCTTCCTCGCCTTCGTCAAGCGCGCCGCCCCCCTCGTCGTCCTGGCCGCCGGCCAGTACCTGGTCATCGTCTGCGGCGAGTTCGACCTCTCAGTCGGAGCGATCGTCACCGCCGGGGTGGTCGTCGGCGCCGAACTGTACGGCTCGTTCCCGGCCGCGCCCTGGCCGCTCGTCACCGTGGTCCTGCTGCTCGCCGGAGCCCTGGCCGGACTTGTCAGCGGACTGATCACCACCCTGCTGCGGGTGCCCTCGTTCATCACCACGCTCGGCATGATGCTGATCCTCGAAGGCGCCGTCTTCTTCTGGACCGGCGGCTCACCCCACGGCGCGCTGCCCGCGGAGTTCCGCAGGCTCGGGCGCGGCACCGCGTTCGGCTGGCTGCCGTGGGCCGTACTGGTCTGCGTCGTCGCGGGCCTGCTGGCCGTACGCCTGATGCGTTCCGACTTCGGCCGTACGCTCCTGGCCACCGGCGACAGCGAACGCGCCGCGGCACTGGCCGGAGTCCGGGTCGCCCGCGCCCGGACCATCGCCTTCGTCCTCTCCGGCGTCGCCGCCGCGCTCGCGGCGGTACTGGTCGGCGGCTTCTCCGGAGTCTCGGCACAGGCCGGCCGCGGCTACGAGTTCGAGGCGATCACCGCCGTCGTCCTGGGCGGCGTGCTGCTCGGCGGCGGCCGGGGCTCCGTCGTCGCGGCGATGGCCGGGGCGTTCTCGCTCCAGGCACTGTTCACCCTGCTCAACCTCCAGGGCGTCTCCGGCGCACTGGAATCGACCGTGCAAGGCGCCATCGTCATCGCCGCCGTCGCCCTCGGCGCAGCCGACTGGTCCAGGCTGCGCCGCCGCGGCACCGAACCCCCGGGAGCGAAAACCTCATGAGTACGCGAAAGCTCGGACACGTCCTCGCGCCGGTCGCCGCGCTGCTCGGCGCGGCCCTGCTGGCCGGCTGCACCAGCGACGTCCCGCCCGACGCGCCCGCCGCCGGAGCGAGCGGCGACACGGGCGCCCCGGGCACCGGCAAGCAGTCGAAGTTCTTCGACCGGGCCGAGTACGACCGTCAGCTCGGCCTCGCCGAAGTGACCCCGCAGGGGCCCGCCGCGAGACCGTGGGAGCAGATGCTCCGCCCGGAGCTCGTCGACACCGGCCAGTACAAGAAGAAGGGCTCCGGCGGAATCCATCTCTGTTTCTCCAACGCCGGGGTCTTCAACCCCTGGCGTCAGGTCGGCCTCAAGAACATGCGGGCCGAGGCCGCACTCCACAAGGAGATCACCGGGTTCACCGTGCTCGACGCCCAGGGCAAGGACGACAAGCAGATCTCCGACATCCAGGAGCTCGCCGGCCGGGACTGCGACGCCCTGATCGTCTCCCCGAACACCACGGCCACCCTCACCCCCGCCGTCGAGCAGGCCTGCGCGAAGGTGCCCGTGATCGTCTTCGACCGGGGCGTCGAGACCGACTGCGCCGTCACCTTCATCAACCCGATCGGCGGCTACGGCTACGGGGCGGTCGCCGCCGGCTTCCTCGTCAAGAAGGTGAAGCCCGCGGGGAAGATCCTCGCGCTGCGGATCTCCCCCGGTGTCGATGTGCTGGAGACCCGCTGGTCGGCGGCGAAGCTCGCGTTCGACAAGAGCGGACTCGACGTCGTGGACGTGAAGTTCACCGACGGCGACCCGGCGAAGACCAAGGCGATCGTCACCGACGCCCTCACCCGCCACGGCGACATCGACGGTGTCTGGATGGACTCCGGGGCGACCTCCGTCGCCGCGGTGGAAGCCTTCGAGGACGCCGGCCGGGACGTGCCGCCCATCACCGGCGAGGACCAGCAGGACTTCCTCCAGGCCTGGAAGGAGAAGAAGCTCACCGCGATCGCCCCCTCCTACCCCACCTTCCAGTGGCGCACCCCGGTCATCGCCGCGCTGAGGATCCTCAAGGGGCAGCAGGTCCCGAAGGAGTGGAAACTGCCGCAGCCCACCGTCACCCAGGAGACCCTCGACCGGTACTTCAAGCCCGGCATGCCGCCACTGCACTACGCGATGTGCGGCTGCGAGAACCTCCCCGGATTCCCCGGGAAATGGGGAGGCAAGAAATGACCGTCGCCCTCCCGCTCGGCGCCAACCCGTGGATCTGGCACTCGCCGGTGACCTACGAAACGCTCGGTGACGTGCTGCCGAAGCTGTCCGCATGGGGCTTCGACTGCGTCGAGATCCCACTGGAGAACGAACGGGACTGGGCGCCCGGATCCGTCGCCAAGCTGCTCGACGCCTCCGGTCTCGCCCCCGCCGCGGTGATCGCCGTGATGCCGCCCGACCGCAACCTCGTCCACACCGACCCGGGGACCGTCCGGGTCACCCAGGACTATCTGTACCGGTGCGTCGACGCCGCCCAAGCTCTCGGCGCCCCCACCGTCGCCGGACCCATGTACGCAGCGGTGGGCCGCACCTGGCGGATGGACCGCGTCGAACGCGCCGCCGCGTACGAGGAGTTGCGGGAGCACCTCGCCCCGGTCGTCGCGCACGCCCGCGCGGCGGGGGTGCGGCTCGCCGTGGAACCCCTCAACCGGTACGAGACGAGTCTGCTCAACACCGTGGATCAGACCCTCGAAGCGCTGACCGGGCTCCCCGAGAACGCCATCGGCCTCGCGCTCGACGTGTACCACCAGAACATCGAGGAACGCTCGCTGCCCGACGCCGTGCACCGCGCGGCGGGCCGCATCGTCCACGTACAGGTGTGCGCGAACGACCGGGGCACCCCCGGCGCCGACTCCCTCGACTGGCCGGGCTTCCTCGACGCGCTCACCACGTGCGGCTACTGGGGTCCGCTCTGCATCGAGTCGTTCACCGCGCACAACGACGCCATCGCGGTCGCCGCCTCGGTCTGGCGCCCGCTCGCCGGCACCCAGGACAGCATCGCCGTCGATGGCCTGGCCTTTCTGCGCCACGCCCTCGGCACCACCCCCTGACCCCGCTCGTCCGCAATCCGCAGAGAGGACCCGCTCGTGAGCCGTCACCGATTGCCCTGTCATGTCCGTGACATGCGGCGTACGTTCATCGCGCTGGTGGGCGCACTGCTCCTCGCGCTGACCGCACTGCCCGCGACCGCAGCCACCACCGGCAAGGCCCCCGCCTTCCGCGCCCTGCTCTTCACCCGCGCCGTCGGCTATGTACACGCCTCCATCCCGGCCGGCATCCAGATGTTCAAGGAGGAGGCGGCCGTCGGCAATTTCGAACTCGTCGAGACCGCCGACCCCGCGGTCTTCGACCCGGCGAAGCTCAAGGACTTCGACGTCGTCGTCATGCTGCAGAACTCCGGCATGGTCTGGGACACCGACGCCCAGCGCGAAGCGATGCAGTCCTACGTACGCGGCGGTGGCGGCGTCGTCGCCCTCCACAACACCCTCGACATGGGCATCGAGGAGACCTTCCCCTGGTGGGACGAGGCCATCAACGGCGGCGTCCACATGCCCGCCCACTCACCCGGCGTCCTCCAGGGCACCGCCAAGGTCGCCGACCGTGTCCACCCCTCCACCGCGGGACTCCCCGAACGCTGGGAACGACCCGAGGAGTGGTACAACTTCGACCGGAACCCCCGCGGTGACGTCCACGTCCTGGTCACCGCCGACGAGACCACCTACAACCCCGGCGGCTCCGCCATGGGCGCCGACCACCCGATCTCCTGGTGCCGCAACACCGAGGGCGGCAGGGTCTGGGCGACCGCCATGGGCCACGACACCGCCTCGTACAGCGAAGCCGCCTTCCGCACCCATGTCATGGGCGGCGTCAGGTGGGCCGCGGGCAACAAGCCCGGCGACTGCGGCGGCACCGTCTGGAGCGGCTACGAGAAGGTCGCGCTCGACGACAACACCGCCGACCCGATGGAACTCGACGTAGCCAAGGACGGCCGGGTCTTCTACGTCCAGCGCAGCGGCGAGATCAACATCTACGACCCGGCGACCCACGCCACCACCACCGCCGGAAAGCTCGACGTCTACACCGGCGGCGAGGACGGCCTGGTCGGCATGGAGCTCGACCCGGACTTCATGAAGAACCACTGGATCTACCTCTACTACGCCCCCGCCGGCGCCACCGAGGACGTCAACCGGCTCTCCCGCTTCACGGTCCGGGGCAACACCCTCGACCCCGCCAGCGAGAAGAAGCTCCTCGACGTCCCCGCCTACCGCGACCGCAGCTTCCCCGAGCCCGGACACACCGGAGGCGCCGTCGAGTTCGGACCCGGCCGCACGCTCTACCTCGGCGTCGGCGACGACACCCCGCCCAACCTCGACCCGAACTGGCAGGGATACGCCCCGCTCGACTGGCGCGAGGGCAAACAGATGCTCGACGCCGCCCGCACCGCGGGCAACACCGACGACCTGCGCGGCAAGATCCTGCGCATCAAGCCGAAGGACTCCGGCGGCTACACCATCCCCAAGGGCAACCTCTTCGCCCCCGGCACGGCCAAGACCCGCCCCGAGATCTACGCCATGGGCTTCCGCAACCCGTTCCGCTTCACCGTCGACCCCAGGACGGGCTACGTACACGCCTCCGACTACGGACCCGACCGCGGACTGCCCACCACCGACCGAGGACCCGAGGGCCTCGTCGAGTACAACGTCATCAAGAAGGCCGGCAACTTCGGCTGGCCGTTCTGCCACGGCAACAACCAGGCCTACGCCCCGTACAACCCCGACACCAAGGAGGTCGGCGCCAAATTCGACTGCGCCAACCCCGTCAACCCCTCGCCCAACAACACCGGCCTGACCCAACTCCCGCCCATCCAGCAGCCGGAGATCTGGTACGGCTACGGCGCATCCGAGGAATTTCCCGAGGTCGGCAGCGGCGGCTCCGCCCCGATGAGCGGCCCCGTCTACCACTACGACGGGAAGAATCCCTCCACCACGAAGTTCCCCGCCTACTTCGAGGGCGCGAGCTTCTTCTACGAGTGGTCGCGCAACTTCGTCAAGGAAGTCCGCTTCGACAAGGACCAGAAGGTCCTGAAGATCAATGACTTCCTCTCCACCCAGAAGTTCAACAAGCCCATGGACATGACCTTCGGGCCCGACGGCTCCCTCTACGTCCTCGAATGGGGCAGCTCGTTCGGCGGCGGCAACAACGACTCCGGGCTCTACCGCATCGACTACGCCCAGGGACAGCGCGCCCCGGTGGCCAAGGCGGCCGCCTCCGCCACGGACGGCCCCGTACCGCTGAAGGTCGACTTCTCCAGCGAAGGCAGCAACGACCCGGACGGAGACGCGCTCAGCTACGCCTGGGACTTCGACGGCGACGGCACCTACGACTCCACGGAGGCGTCCCCCAGCCACACCTACACGGCCAGGGGGGACTTCGCCGCCCAGCTGAAGGTCACCGACTCCACCGGCAAGTCCGGCTACGCCAACATCCCCGTCACCGCCGGCAACACGGCACCGAAGGTGACCATCGAATTCCCGGTCAGCGGCAGACTCATCGAGTTCGGCGACAAGATCCCGTACAAGGTCACGGTCACCGATCCCGAGGACGGCCCGGTCGACTGCACCAAGGTGACCGTCAACCCGGCCCTGGGCCACGACGACCACGAGCACCCCACCACCGACATCCCCGGCTGCGAGGGCACCGTGGACACCGGTGATCTGGGCGGCCACCCCGAAGGCGCGGACCTCACCTACGTACTCAACGCCAAGTACACCGACAAGGGTGGCGACGGCGTCTCCGCACTGACCGGCTACGGCCGCGCCGTGCTCCAGCCGAAGCACAAGCAGGCGGAGTACTACGACGCCCAGTCCGGCACCCGGATCGTCGCCCAGGAAGGAGCCGAGAACGGCAAGCGGATCGGAGACGTCTCCGACGGCGACTGGGTCGCGTTCGACCCGATGAGCGTCGAAGGCATCGGCACCGTCAGCTACCGGCTGTCCTCACCGAACGGGGTCGGCGCGATCGAACTCCGCGCGGACTCCGCCGACGGCCCGCTGCTCGCCACCGCCCCGGTGCCCGACACGGGCGGCTGGGACAACTATGAGGCGACCCCACCCGTGCCCGTCCAGGAACTGAAGGGAACCCACAAGCTGTACCTCGTCTTCACGTCCCCGCAGGACAACTCGTTCGACGTGGACGCGGTCGATTTCAAGAGCCCCTGACATACCCCGGCGCGCCGCGGGTCCGGTGTGTCGGCACCGGACCCGCGGCGCGCGTCCCCCCGGCAGGGTCAGCGGGTGCCGACCGCGGCACGCACGGCCCTGCGGGCCATCGCGCAGTCGTCGTGCAGCCGGCGCAGCAACAGCCGCTGCTCCTCGCTCGACGACAGCGCACCCGGGCGCTCCTGACCGGCGCCAGAGCCCGTCGAGTCGCGCATGGCCCGCTGGACGGCCGTCTCGTACGTACGGATCTCGCGGGTCAGCACCAGCATCAGATTCACCAGGAACGCGTCCCGCGCGGCGGGTCCGTCGGCCTGCGCCAGCTGGCTGATCTGACGACGCGCCGCCGGTGCGTCGCCGAGGATCGTCCACAGCGTCGCCAGGTCGTACCCGGGCAGATACCAGCCCGCGTGCTCCCAGTCCACCAGCACCGGACCCGTGGGCGACAGCAGGATGTTGGAGAGCAGTGCGTCACCATGACAGAACTGCCCCATGCCCTGTCGGCCGCCCGCGTGCGCCAGACCGTGCAGCAGCTTCTGTAGATCGCCCAGATCGCGGTCCGTGAAGAGCCCCAGCTCGTGGTAGCGGGCGATCCGCGACGCGTAGTCGAGCGGAGCGTCGAACAGCCCCGGCGCCGGCCGCCAGTTGTTGACCTGTCTGATCGCGCCCAGCGCGGCCCGGATGTCGGCCCGGGGCGGAGCCTCCGAGGGATGCCGGGTCAACGCGGCCACCCGGCCGGGCATCCGCTCGATCACCAGTGTGCAGTTCTCCGGATCGGCCGCGATGAGCCGCGGCACGCGCACCGGTGGACGGTGCCGGACGAACGCACGATATGCAGCTATTTCGTGACGGAACCGCTCCGACCACGCCGGGGAGTGGTCCAGTAAACACTTGGCGACCGCAGTCGCCCGGCCGGTGGAGCCCACGAGCAGCACCGAACGGCCGCTGCGGCGAAGCACCTGGACCGGATTGAACTCGGGGCAGATCCGGTGCACCGAGGCGATCGCCATTCTCAGCTGCGCCCCCTGCGCGCCGGACAGGTCCAGCCGGCCGCTGAGCGGCGGGCCGACCGTCCCGGCCGGCCGACGCGGCCGGACCGTGCCGGGCGCCGGGGGAGCGGCGTGCGGCGAGAGGTACGGGCCACCGCCCGCCCCCAGGGGACGGAGCGGCCGGGGCGGGGCGGTCACGGAGGACGATGCTGTGTACATGGGCGAGACAGATCCCTTCGCGCGCCGACAAGTTGCGTGCGCCGCCCCGGCCGGCGGCCGTTCGGCACCCTGGGGAGTACCTAGGGCTGCCGGGCGGGGTGGCGCTTTCCTACCTGACACCGGCAGGCGGGTGGCAGACCAACTGGCGGACCCTGGCGAACCCTGGCGAATTGTCGCAAGGCCTCTGACAGGGGGTTACTGTCGACACAGCCGAGAACCTGGGGGCTTGACGTGACCGGAGAACCCAACACCCGCCTGTCCGACCTGTTCGGCCTCGCCGGCTGGTCCAAGGGCGAACTCGCGAGAATGGTGAACAGGCAGGCGGCGGCCATGGGCCACCCGCAACTGGCCACCGACACCTCGCGGGTGAGGCGCTGGATCGATATGGGGGAGTCCCCCCGCGATCCCGTGCCCAAGGTGCTGGCTGCCCTGTTCACCGAGCGGCTCGGTCGTGTCGTGACCATCGAGGACCTCGGGTTCGGCCGACGCGGGCGTGTGGGGAAGCGGCGGGAGGCCGGGACGCAGGACAATCCCGACGGACTGCCGTGGGCGCCCGAGCGGACGGCAGCGGTCCTCACCGAATTCACGGGAATGGACCTCATGCTCAACCGACGCGGCTTGGTGAGCGCGGGCGCCGCGCTCGCCGCAGGATCGACCATCACCGGCCCCATGCACGACTGGCTGCACTCCGACCCCGTACTGGCGGCCGACGCGCCAAGGATCGAAGACCCGCTGTACGCGGACCCGGCCGGTTTCGACCGGTACGAGGCCGCGCCCATCGGGTCGGACGAGATCGAGGCGCTCGAACGGTCCGTCGAGGTGTTCCGTGCCTGGGACGCCTCACGGGGCGGCGGACTCCAGCGCAAGGCCGTGGTGGGCCAGCTCAACGAGGTGGGCGGCATGCTCGCCTACCGCCACCCCGATCACCTCCAGCGCAGGCTCTGGGGCGTCGCGGCCAACCTCGCGGTACTCGCGGGATGGATGTCCCACGACATCGGCCTCGAACCGACCGCCCAGAAGTACTTCATCATCGCGGCCCACGCGGCGCGCGAGGGTGGCGACCGCCCCCGCGCGGGCGAGGCGCTCTCCAGGGCGGCCCGTCAGATGGTCCACCTGGGCCGTCCCGAAGACGCCCTGGACCTGATGAAGCTCGCCAAGTCCGGTTCCGGGGACATGGTTCTGCCCCGCACCCAGGCGATGCTGCACACCATCGAGGCCTGGGCACAGGCATCCATGGGCCGCGGCCAGGCGATGCGGCGCACGCTGGGGAAGGCCGAGGAGCTCTTCACCTCGGACAAGAGCGATGTGCCGCCGCCCAGTTGGATGCAGATGTTCGACGAGGCGGACATGCACGGCATGCAGGCCCTGGCCTTCCGCACGCTCGCCGAACACGACCCGTCGGCGGCGATCGTGGCCCAGCGCCACGCCAAGCTGGCGCTGGAGCTGCGGGCCAACGGACGCCAGCGGTCCAAGATCTTCGACTACATCTCGCTCGCCTCGGCCTGCTTCATCGCCGACGATCCCGAGCAGGCCGACCGCTACGCGCGACTGGCCCTGGTGACGATGGGGGAGACCTCCTCGCACCGCACCTGGGACCGGCTGCGCGAAATGTACCGGCTCACGGGCCAGTTCGCGGGCTACGCGAGGATCGAGGACCTGCGGGAGGAGATCAAGCTCTCCCTGCCGCAGAGCTCCATCATCAAGCAGCGCAGGCGGTCCTCGGAGATCTGACCTGCGGGCGCCGCGACGAAGGGGCGCCGAGCCCAGACCTTCCGACCACCGTCATTCCTACCACCGGCCGTCCGAGCACCGCACCCGTAGGCGGGCATGCCCTCCTGCGTACTGCGCCGTGTCCGGTGTTCCGTGTGCGCCGTGGCCCGGTACGCATGCCGTCGTGCGCTACGCCCCGATGCGGGCGATCAGCACGCAGGCGTCGTCCAGGCGCTCGATGCCGCCGAACTCCGCGACGACGGTCCGCAGGCACTCCTGTGCCGAACGGGCCTGCGCGAACCGCGGTGCCAGAGCCAGCAGCGCGTCCGGGCCCGCACCCCGGTCGCTGTGACGGTTCAGCCCGTCGGTGTGCAGTACCAGCACATCACCGGGCAGCAGGCGCATTTCGTCCTGCTCGTACGCGACCCCGGAGGCCGCGCCGAGCAGGACCCCGTCCGGCGCGGGCAGCGGACGCCCCACACCGTCGCGGAACAGCAGCGGCGCGGGGTGTCCGGCCTGCGCCCAGACGAGCGCGCCGGTGGCCGGATCGACACGGCAGCACACCGCGCTGCCGAGAGCGGGCTGAACGGAGGACTCCAGTAACTGATTGAGGTGCCCCATCAGAGCACCCGGCTCGATGCCGGCCACGGCCATGCCGCGTAACGCGCCGAGCAGCATCGCCATGGCCGAGGTGGCCCGGACGCCGTGCCCGGTCAGATCACCGACCGTGAGTACGGTCCGGCCGTCCGGCATTTCCAGTGCGTCGTACCAGTCGCCGCCGATGAGCGAACTCGAATCCGACGGAAGGTAGTGGGCCGCGACGTCCAGGGCGCCGGGCCCCTGCGAGGGAAGCCGCAGCGAACCCCGCCACGGGGGGAGCACGGCCTCCTGGAGCTCGACCGCCAGACGGTGCTCGGTCTGCGCCCGGTGCTCCCGGCTGCGCAGCGAGTCATGCGTCCGGTGCACCGCCTGCTGGCTGCGCCGCAGCTCGCTGACGTCGCGCAGGACGGCCCACATGGAGGCGGTGCACCCGTTCGAATCCAGGACGGGCTCGCCCATCATGTGGAGCGTGCGCACCCGGCCGTCGCTCCGCGTGATGCGGAACTCGCCGTCTATCGGCCTGCCGTCCACCAGGCAGTCGGTCACCAGGGCGGTGAGCAGGGGCTGGTCCTCGGGAAGGAGCATGGACGGGAGTTCGTCGAGCGAGAGAGGTCCGGCCGCGGGGGGCCTGCCGAAGATCTGGAACAGTTCCTCGGACCAGCTGACGTCGTCGGTGAGCAGATTCCACTCCGCGCTGCCCACCCGGCCGATCAGCGATCCGGGCTTCGGCTCGTCGTAACGCTCCGGTGGGTCTTCCTCCCCCGTGTCCTGCCCTGCCCCCGGCGCCGGGAGCTGCGCGAGGCGCTGCGGGGTCCCGGGCGGCAGGCCCTCCTTGAGCTGTCCCAGGTGTGCCCCGAGGTCGTCGAGATGGTGGACCGCGAGATCGCAGAGCGCCCGCCGCCAGCGCAGCTGCGGGTCCTCCTCGTCGAACAGCACCGTGTCCCGCCGCACGGCATCCACATCGCCACGGAGCCGAAGGGTCCGGTTGATCAGGGCATCGACGGTGTCGCGCTCGGGTGGTTGTGGGGCGGGGCGGTCCGCGGACAGATGGGACGGCATCTCGTACTCCGATACAGGCGCGGCACGACCAGGTCTGAAAGGTGGACCGAAGATGACTGTTGCACAGCCCGCGGGAGCCCGTAAGGGATTTGGCAACACTCGAGACGTTGTTGCTTCTGGCATATGTCACAGGCTGCGCGGGGCGCCGGTCCGTCGAACACCGTTGCTGTCGACGGACGTTGGCGCAAGTCATCCGGCGTGTGGGGACGGTTGTGCGCCCGCGCGCAGCGACCCTTCGCCGCACGCCGGGGCCGGTCAGGGGCATATGCGAGGCCCCTCGGCTTCGCGGCGGGAATGCGGCGGCGACCCGTCGCGTTACGCCAGCAGAACGAAAACGATACCCATTCCCATCATGGGTGAGTGGGGTCGGCGCGAAAGTCTGGAGGCGCCCATGGCCCGCAGTGAGACCCGTCCCGTCGTGACACTCCGGTCGACGGCCGGAACGGGGCAGAGCTACGTGACCCGCAAGAGTCGTCGCAACAACCCCGACCGGCTGGTGCTGCGCAAGTTCGACCCCGTGGCGGGGCAGCATGTGCTCTTCCGCGAGGAGCGCTGACCGCGCAGTCGCAGGGAGACCGCGTTCCGTGCTGTGGATCACAGTGCGGGGTGCCTGTTTCCGGGAACGGGAAGCGGTGGTTTATCGTTCACCTATATGTGGATGTCGCGCACCGCGCCCACTCTTGAGCCGCCCCGGCTGGATTCCCCCGATCCGGCCGGGGCTTTCCTCTGCCCCGGGCATCGTCGCAGGTCAGCCCTCTGACATCCCTCGGCGTCCCGTCTCGACGAGCAGTGCGCCCGCTGCCGGCACCGCAGCCACCGCGGCGGCCGCGTCCGGCCACAGGCGTACGGCCAGCGCGGTCACGGCCGCGCCGGCCACGACAGCGAGCAGCCGGCCGGCCACCCAGTGGTCCCCCCGCTCCCAGGACCGCATCGCCGCTCGGCCGACCAGGGCGGTGAGCGTGCCGGTGAAATAGTTGGTGGGCGTCGCCCGGATCCGGCCCTGGACGCCCATGGCCACGGCGATGAGCACCAGCAGCCCGAGCCGGTCCCCGTCCGAGGCGATCAGCCCCAGCGCCCACAGCACGGCCGCGGCCGTCAGCAGGACCACCTCCACCAGCAGCATCACCGGCAGTGACCACCGCAACCGCTCGCTCATCCACGCGCCGCAGCCGACACCGACGGCGTAGGCGACCAGCGCGGTGATCACCCGCAGCGCCACTCCTCGCTCTCCGGCACCGGCGGCAGAAGCGCCGAGCAGCACCAGATTTCCGGTCATCACCCCGGCGAAGACCTGGCCGACACAGATGAAGACGAACGCGTCGGCCGCCCCGGAAGCGGCCGACAGGAGCAGCAGGGCCCACTCGCCCCATGGGCCGGGCCCTGCGCGGCGGGCGGGGGCGGAGGGGCGCGTGGGAGTGGACACGCCTGCATTCTCGTTTCGGGCCCGCACCACCGCGACGCCGACGTACCCCGCCGTGTGCCTCTGGAGTCCTCCGACGTACCCCGCCGTGTGCCTTTAGAGTCCTCCGTCATGAACAGACACCTGGCATTCGAGCGACTGCACAACTTCCGCGACGTCGGCGGCTATCCGGGGGAGGGCGGCCGACCGGTCCGATGGGGCAGGCTCTACCGGTCCGATTCACTGGGCAAGCTGCGCGGCGAGGACGAGGACCGCTTCCGGGCCCTCGGGATCGGCACGGTCATCGACCTGCGGTATGACTGGGAGATAGCCGCCAAGGGGCGAGTGCCCGAGGCGCCGGGACTGCGGTACCACAACCTCAGCATCGAGCACCGGCCCTATGACCAGGCCGCCCTGGGCCCGGAGGTGGAGACCGGGCGCTTCCTGGCCGACCGGTACGCCGAGGTCGCCCATGACGGGGTCGTGGAACTCCGCCGAGCCCTGGAAGTGATCGCCGACGAGGACAGCGGCCCCGTCGTCTTCCACTGCGCGTCGGGCAAGGACCGGACCGGGCTGCTCGCCGCACTCGTCCTGTCCCTGGTCGGCGTGGCCGAGGACGACATCGTCGCCGACTTCGCCCTCACCGGTCTCGCCACCGAACGGCTGCTGGCCGACTGGAGGGCGGACCACCCCGGCCAGGAGCCCCGCTGGCCCGGATACGGCACGGCGCCCGCCGACATCATGCGGTTCTTCCTGGCCGACCTGACCGCGACACACGGCTCCGTCCACGCCTATGTCACCGAATTCCTCGGCATGGACGAGGAGTTGGTGGCGGCACTGCGCGGGAAGCTGCTCGAACCCGCCGGGTGAGCCCGGCCGCTCGTGCGCCGTACGACCGGCGAGGGGCCGGGGCACCCGTTCGGCCCATGGCCGATTGCGGGGCGTCGCAACCCGGCCCAGCGTGGGGAGACGTCGTACGCGCCGAGGGCGTACGGACCACCCGCCGACGAGGAGCGACATGGCCGACGCCCAGTGGAGTCCGGGCCCGAGGGCATGGGCCGCGGCCGAGTGGCTGCCCGTGCTGGACATCGTCGAGCCGCCGCGGCAGCGCCGGCTCACCGTGCTGGTGCGGCTGCTGATCCTGATTCCGCACTACATCGTGCTGTTCTTCCTGCACATCGCGGCCGTGCTGACCGTCATCGTGGGCTGGTTCGCCGCGCTGTTCCTGGGGCGGCTGCCCGAACCGGTCTTCCGGTTCCTCGCCGGATACCTCGGCTACCAGGTACGGGTCGGCGCCGGCAGCATGCTGCTCGTGGACCGCTATCCGCCGTTCGCCCTCGATCCGCCGCCGGACTACCCGGCCCGGATCGAGGTCAGACCCACTGGCCTCAACCGCCTGGCCGTTCTCTTCCGTCTGATCCTGATGATTCCGGCGGCCGTCGTGCAGGGTCTCGCCGTGGCCGGCTGGTGGACGGTGGCGGTCATCTGGTGGCTGATCACCCTGATCCTGGGACGCATGCCCCGCCCCCTCTTCGAGGCCACGGCCGCCGTACTCCGCTACGACATGCGCTTCTGCGCCTACGCCATGATGCTCACCCCGGCCTACCCCAAGGGCTTCTTCGGCGACGACGACCTCTCCGTACCGCGGCAGCAGTCGCGTTCCGCCACCCGGCCGCTCGTCATGAGCGGTGCGGGCAAGGGGCTGCTCGTCCTGTTCCTGGTGCTCGGGGCGGCCACCTCCATCACCACGTCGTCCACGGCCGACTGGTCGATGGAGTCCGCCGACGGCATGTGAAAAACCTGCCCGGTACCGTCGCGGCCGAGGCATGATCATGGCATGACATGGACTGCACCCGAGGTGACGCGCACATCCGGTTCACTCGTGGCCGGCGAGCGGGAGATGCTCACCGGCTATCTCGCATGGTTCCGCAACTCCCTGCTGCACAAGTGCGCGGGCCTGACCGGGGAGCAACTCGCCGCACAGACCGTGCGGCCGTCGAACCTCACCCTGCTGGGGCTGATCCGCCACATGGCGAAGGTCGAACGGGTCTGGTTCCGGGAGCGGTTCGCGGGGCAGCCGTTCGACCCCATGTACGACCCGGCGAAGGGCAAGGACGCGGACTTCGAGGACCTGGACCCGTCCCGCGCGGCCGAGGACTACGCCCGCCTAGTCGAGGAATGCCGGCTCGCGGACGAGATCGTCGCCACTGCCTCGCTGGACGACACCTTCGTCCATGGCGGCGAGGTGTTCTCGCTGCGCCTGATCCACCTGCACATGATCGGTGAGTACGCGCGCCACACCGGCCACGCCGACCTGGTGCGGGAGGGCGTGGACGGCGCGACGGGGTGGTGACGCGCCGCTGAACGGGGGCTCGGCGCCGACGGTGCGCGGGTCGGAGCGGGCCAGGCCGGGCCCGCTCCGACCGTCATCCGTCATCCGGCTCGTCCCCCGGCACGTACAGCTCGGGCAGATTGACGGCGATCGCCTCCTGGGTGCTGCGGGCGATCACCCACGACGGCCTCTTCGTCGGGGCTCGGGTTCTCCTCGCGGTGCGGAACGAACGGCGGTACGAAGACGTAGTCACCGGGGGAGGCGCGGATCCGGATCTCCTCGCCCGTGCCGCTCGAATCGTCGAGGAACACGAACTCCGGGTGCACCTCGACGGCATGGATCGCCGTCTCGGAGTCACCGTGGTGGTGGTTGGACGAGGCGGTTCGCGCCGCCACATGGGTCTGGCCCATCCAGATGTGCCGCGACCCGACCCGGCCGCCGCTGATCGCGGCGAACCGCCGCATGCCGCCCGTCTGCGCGGTGTCGCCGTCGAGCGCGTCGGCCCGGATGTGGTGGAGCCGGGCGTGCGGCGGGAGTCCGTGGGCGGCCGTGCCGGCACCACGAATGATGCCGGGCGCCTTGACGTGAACGCGTCGATGGGTATGGTCTAGTCCAAGTGCAGGGCCCTGCCGGACGTCGCGAGTCCCGGGCGTACGCGGCAGGTTCCTGCCGTGCCCTTCGCACTTCTTGGCCCCCACACTGGAGAGGCCGGTCTGCCACCGCCGGGCCCCCATAGCCCGCTCGTGTGCGGCGACGCCTCATGTGAAGGAGAAGCATGCACGCGAAAAGGAAGACGGCCGCAGTCATCGGTGCCTTACTCGCCCCCGTACTGGTCCTGAGCCTTCCGGTCGGCTCCGCCAGTGCCCACGGATACATCTCGTCGCCCCCGAGCCGCCAGGCCCAGTGCGCCGCCGGGACCGTGAGCTGCGGGGAGATCAAGTACGAGCCGCAGAGCGTGGAAGGCCCCAAGGGGCTGACCAGTTGCAGCGGCGGCAACAGCAGGTTCGCCGAACTCGACGACGACTCCAAGGGGTGGCAGGTCACCCCGGTGAGCCGGAACACATCGTTCCAGTGGGTCCTGACCGCCCGGCACGCCACGAGCACCTGGCAGTACTTCGCGGGCGGCCGGAAGTTCGCCGAGTTCAACGACAACGGTGCGCAGCCCGGCGCCACCGTCACCCACCAGGTCGACTTCGGTGGCCTGACGGGCAGGCAGAAGGTTCTCGCGGTGTGGAACATCGCGGACACGGCCAACGCCTTCTACGCCTGCATCGATGTGAACGTCGGCTGACCGACGGGCCCGGCCGGCGGTGCGCCGGAGCCCGCCCGCTCGCGCGGGCTCCGGCGCACCAAAGGAGTCGTCCGATCCCTGAGGCCGACCGGTCGGCCGGTGCTGGTCAACTCCGTTGACATCACCGCCGCATTCTCATGCTCCCGGCTGCGCAGTGTTGTAAGAAGGCCAAGACATCCGATCAAAGTCTTTCGGGATGACCTTCCTTCGCACCATAGCGCTCTCGACACTGCACAGGCGGTGCACAGAGCGTGCATAGAGCGAGCCGTAGCGAATGCGTCGATGGCGCATACGTAGCCGTCTTCCAGTACAACGTCAGCCGCAACGACCACTACCGCGGCATCGAAACCTGCTCCGGCACCTTCGACGCTGTACGCGCCCACAACAACACCATCTAAATCGGCGAAGGCATCAGCCAGAGGATCATCAACGAGAACACCACCAACAAACACGACATCACGTTCACCAACAACATCGTCAACATCCGCAGCACCGCACATCGGTCGGCCGCAACTCCGTGCTGCTGAACGTGCCGCCCAAACGGGCCGGCCGGATCAGTGATACGGACACCACCGCGCCGGCGTCCTCCGGACGGACCGTACGCGCCACCTACGGCACCAACCTGCTGCTCCCGTCCGGGGGCTCCGCGCCGACCGACGAGGAGCTGACCTCCGCGTGGAGCCCCGCCGGTGACGCACACTCGGGGGAGGTGGTCGTGGAGTCCCCGCAGCCGGTCGCGTTCGACCGCGTCGTGCTCCAGGAGGACATCACCCGCGGGCAACGGGTCGAGTCCTTCGCGGTGGACATCTGGGACGGCACCGCGTGGAAGACCGTCGGGCAGGCGGGCATCATCGGCTACAAGCGCATCGAGCAGCTGAGTGCGCCCCGACACCACGTCCAAGGTCCGGCTTCGCGTCCTCGGCGCCCGTGCCAACCCGCACGTGGCGAAGCCGGGTCTGTACAAGGCCTCCTGACCCGGACGTTTCCAGATGCGGGGCGCAACGGACGACCTCCGTTCCGCCCCGCACCCGCCCAGCGGGCCCGGGAGGCTCCGCGGCTACGTCTCGCGGTCCTCCTGGTCGTGAACGCGCCGGGCCTGTGGCACACAGCAGTGAGCCGCGGCGGGGGCGGCGGCGGGGGTGCTGTGGCTGATGTGTCCGGTCCGTGTCCGGTACTCCGGATCGTCGCCGACCGGGTGCATGTCGGTCCAGTAGATGCTGAGCATCGTGCGGAGCGTCGTCGGATCCTGCCCGGGGCCGGTGGGCACGGTCAGCCGGTCGAGGTGCCGCCACAGTTCGTGGTCCGCCGGCTCGGCGCCGCCGCCGTTGCGGGCGTGGACCGCCTGGTGGCGTTGCACGGCGACGGCCAGTTCACGGAGCGTCTCGCGGCTCTGCTGACCGGAGTTGAGGCTCTGCGCGCGGTTCACGTTCCGCTGTTCCTGGCCCAGTTCGGAGATGGCTCGCTGGACGCGCTGGTGAAAGTTGGCGGTGCGGCGCCGCAGCGATTCGAATTCGGCCCGGGTGGCGAACCATTCGCGCTTGCCGGCCTCGCCCCGGGCGAAGCACTCGACGCGGAACTCCTCGCGCTCCGTCTTCCGGCGGCGCAGGACGCTCGCGGTGCGTTCGTGGACATGCGTGAGGATCTTCCGGGCTCGCGGCAGATTGTCGGGGTGGGTGATCGCCGCCCATGTTCTGGCGTCGCGGGTGGGCGGGTGAATGTTCGAGGTGAGAATCTGCTCGAACTCTTTGTCGGCGAGCTGCGCGAGGTCCTGGGCGTCCACTACTGGCCTCCAAGCCGGTGTTGGGCGGTATATGCCCAGCGTGGCGTATGCCACCGACAAGAACGTAGAAATCCGGAAATAGAACGCGCCAGGGTGGCGGCGTACACAGGCCATGTGCCTGACGATGTGTCAGCTGTGACGCGTCGGTCTGCCTGCTGCGGCAGTGGTCAGCAGGCGCGGTCCCCAAGAGACCGCCGGGTCGGCGAACCGACCGCCGGCGCGGCGCGGCTGCCGGACGCGGACGAGTCGATACGCCGGCCTCGGAGCGGAGTACAGCCATCCTGCGCATGTCCGAAACTGGATGCCACGAGTCAACGCGCCCGGCCGGCAGTTGGTCCTTCCTGACCTGCTGCTGGTACTGGCCCCGGGGACCTGGGTGGATTCGCAGGGCGGCTAAGCTGCCGCCCATGACTCGGAGCCCTGTCGAACTGGTGATCTTCGACTGTGACGGTGTCCTCGTGGACAGCGAGCGGATATGCGTCAGGGTGGACGCGAGGGTCATGGCCGACCTGGGATGCGCGTTCACCGAAGCCGAGATCGTCGAGCGGTTCGTGGGCTCGTCCGGCGAGGCCTTCACGGCGGCCGTCGAGCAGCGGCTCGGACGCCGGCTGGAGAAGGACTGGAAGCAGAAGTACGAGCATCTGTACCGTACGGCGCTGGACGCCCAACTGACCGCCGTCGACGGCATCGCCGAGGCGTTGAACCGCCTCACCACACCCGTCTGTGTCGCGTCGAACGGCGATCACGACGGGATCAGGCGCAACCTCCGGCTCGCGGCGTTGAGCGACCACTTCGCGGAGAACATCTTCAGCGCCGACGACGTCGCGACGGGCAAGCCCGCCCCCGACCTCTTCCTTCACGCCGCCCGCTCCATGGGCGTGGACCCCGCACTGTGCGTGGTGATCGAGGACAGCGTGTACGGGGTCCAGGCGGCCCGCGCCGCCGGGATGCGGGCCTTCGGCTACTGCGGCGGTCTCACACCGGCCTCGCGGCTCGAAGGGCCACGTACCACCGTGTTCGACGACATGCGCGAACTTCCCGGGCTGCTGGCGGCCGTCACCCACTGAGGCCGGACGCGATCAACCGGTCGGGGCGGAGGGGGCGACCGCGCGCCGGAAATCTCGCCGGGCCCGTCCTCAAGTGCGCCACAACGGCGCGCGCACCACGTCGTTCTCGGAGACGCCGCAGTTGATGCCGTTGACGACCTCGTCCCCCTCGATGTCCCAGCCGACGACACCGTTGCCCTTGTGCCCCAACTCCACCAGACGAGCACGTTCGTTCCCCTCTCCGGTGTTCACATCGCATTCCACAACACTCGTCCAGGAGCGGCCGTCCACCGCCCCGGCCAGCGCGATCACCGGGAGCACCAGCCCGGCCAGCAGCAGGGCGGCCACGGCCGCGGTGTCGGCGGAGCATTGCAGCCAGCCGGAGGGGGACGTACGCGTGCGCTTGCCGCTGCCGCGCTCGCGACGCCCGGTGCGGTACTCGACGATCACACCGAGACGCAGCGCGTACGAGGCAACGGCCACCGCGAGGCCCCACCACCACCCGTGGAAGGCGCCGACCACCAGCGCGAAGGTGAGGGGAACGACGGTGGCGGTCAGCAATGTGTGAACGAGGGAGCTGTCCGCGTGCACCCGGGCTCCGCCCTTGGCGGCGAAGTACGCGTAGGTGGTGCGCGAGACGACGACGGCAAGCACCGAGGCGAGCAGCGCGGTGTTGAGGAGCATGCCGATCAGGACGTCCGGCCAGTTGGACGGCTCCATGGCGACCAGCGCCTCGCTCGCCTCGCCTCCGCCGCCGAGCGTCCAGGCCAGCTTGAGGACGGGCACGGCGAAGACGACCGCCAGGAGGATGATGTGGCCGGGGCCGCCCTTGAGATCCTCCGACTTTTCGTTGTCGCTCATGGCGCAAGTCTTGGCCGGGACCGGGCGGTCGGCGAGGCGACCTGCCGGGACCGTCGCCCGCCCGGTTCGGTACGGTCGCCCCGGATGCCACCCGAACGGCGTACTCCCGGCCGGTCCGTCACAACGCCGGGAAGTCGGTGACGCGGTGCCGGGCGACGGCGGCGGGCGTTGGGTGCCCGCCCGCGCCGTTGCGAGACGGGGTGGGCGTTGGTCTAGTGAAATCACCTGTCGACGGGGGCCACGGGGCGACCGTGCTGCGCCGCGGCCCCTGGCATTCCACGTCCGTGTCCGGCGCAGGGCGAACCCGGCAGGCATACCGCTCGCCCGCTCCCTTCCACCCGCACCCACTGGACGGTGACCATGACCATGTCCTCCTTCGGCTCCTTCGGCGGCCCGGACCCGTTCAACGAACTGCTCAACCGGTTCTTCGGGATGTCCCCGGCGTCCTCACCGCCACAGGTGCAGCGGGTTCCCATCGGGCGGCTGCTGACCGAATCCGCCCGTGAGCTGATAGGCCGGGCGACCACACGCGCGACCGAGGACGGCAGCCGGGACCTGGACACCGAGCACCTGCTGTGGGCCGCCACCCAGGTGGACCCGGCGCGCACCCTGCTCAAACAGGCCGGGGCGGACCCCGACGAGCTGGGCAAACGGATCGCGGAAGTCCTGCCGGGCGAGAGCGCCACGCCGTCCGCGGAGCCGAGCCTGACACCGGCCGCCAAGCGCGTACTGCTGCAGGCCTACGAGCGTTCGCAGGCGGCCGGGGTCTCCTACATCGGGCCCGAGCACATCCTCGGCGCGCTGCTGGACACCCAGGAATCCGGTGCGGCCAAGCTGCTCGGCGCCTACGGCACGGACACCGGCAAACTGCGGCGCGAGGCGGACAACGCGGCACGGGCCGACGGCACCCCGGCGGGCGGAACGAGCGACACCCCGACGCTCGACCAGTACGGACGCGACCTGACCGAGGAGGCGAAGGCCGGGAAACTCGACCCCGTGGTCGGCCGGGCCGAGGAGATCGAGCAGACTGTGGAGGTTCTCTCGCGGCGCTCCAAGAACAATCCCGTGCTGATCGGTGAGCCCGGCGTCGGCAAGACCGCGATCGTGGAAGGAATCGCCCAGCGCATCGTGGCCGGGGACGTCCCCCGCACCCTCAAGGACAAGCGGGTGATCGCCCTGGACCTCTCCGGCCTGGTGGCGGGCTCCCAGTACCGCGGCCAGTTCGAGGAACGGCTCAAGAACGTCATTGACGAGGTCAGTGCCGCCGCGGACTCGACGATCCTGTTCATCGACGAGCTGCACACCGTGGTCGGCGCCGGGGCGTCCGGCGAGGGTGCCATGGACGCGGGCAACATGCTCAAACCGGCTCTGGCCCGCGGTGAACTGCACGTCGTAGGTGCGACGACCATCGACGAGTACCGCAAGCACATCGAGAAGGACGCCGCGCTGGAGCGCCGCTTCCAGCCCGTCATGGTGCCCGAGCCGACGGTCGAGGAGACCATCCAGATCCTGGAGGGCCTGCGGGACTCCTACGAGGCCCACCACCAGGTCCGCTTCGCCGACGACGCACTGGTGGCAGCGGCCGAACTGTCCGACCGCTACATCAGCGACCGCTTCCTGCCGGACAAGGCCATCGACCTCGTGGACCAGGCGGGCGCCAGGGTGCGGCTGCGGTCGCTCGGCAGGTCCACCGAGGTCGTCTCCCGCGAGGACAAGCTTGCCAAGCTGAAGCGGGAGAAGGACGAAGCGGTCGCGTCCGAGGACTTCGAGAAGGCGTCGGGGCTGAAGCTCCAGATCGCGGAGACCGAGGCCGAACTCGCCGGTGTCGAGGAACGGCGCGAGGGCGTCATGGACGTCACCACCGCCGACATCGCCGAAGTCGTCTCCCGCCGCACCGGCATCCCGGTCACGCAGCTCACCGCCAGTGAGAAGGAGAGGCTCCTCAAGCTGGAGGACGCGCTGCACTCCCGCGTGGTCGGCCAGGACGAGGCGGTCACCGCGATCGCGCAGGCGGTGCGCCGCAACCGGGCCGGAATGGGCGACCCCAACCGCCCCGTCGGCTCCTTCCTCTTCCTCGGTCCCACCGGTGTGGGCAAGACCGAACTGGCGAAGGCGCTCGCGGAGTTGCTCTTCGGCGACGAGAACCGCATGACCCGCTTCGACATGAGCGAGTTCCAGGAGAAGCACACCGTCTCGCGGCTCGTCGGCGCACCGCCCGGATACGTGGGCCACGAGGAGGCCGGCCAGCTGACGGAGAAGGTGCGCCGCCAGCCGTACAGCGTGCTCCTGTTCGACGAGGTGGAAAAGGCCCACCCCGACGTCTTCAACACGCTGCTGCAAGTCCTCGACGACGGGCGCCTGACCGACGCGCAGGGGCGAACGGTGGACTTCCGCCACACCGTCGTCATCATGACGTCCAACATCGGTGCCCAGCGCATCCTCGCCCACAAGGGCGATGTCTCCGAGATCCGCGACGACCTGATGGGCGACCTGCGAGGTCACTTCCCGCCGGAGTTCCTCAACCGCGTCGACGAGACGATCATCTTCCACGGCCTCGACAAGGACGACCTCGGCGAGATCGTCGACCTCATGCTCGACGGCAGCAAACGCCGCGTACGGGCCCAGGGCATGGAGCTGGAGATCACCGAGGCAGCGAAGAAACTGCTCGTCGCGCACGGCCACCAGCCGGAGTTCGGCGCCCGCCCGCTGCGCCGCACGATCCAGACCGAACTCGACAACCGGATCGCTTCCCTGCTGCTGAGCGGCGAGGCCGAGCCGGGCGACACCATCGTCGCCGACGTGCAGGACAACGCCCTGGTCTGCTCGATCCGCCGCCCGGAGACCTCTGCCGAGGCCGGGGCCGAGTCGGGCTCGGGGTACGGGCACGAGACCGAGGCGGTCGCGGCCGAGTAGGTTCCGACGCCGCAGATCCCCGGCTTGGCATCCCGGGCGCCCCGGACCCCGAGCCACCCGGCTCCGGGCTCCGGGCTCCCGGCCCCGGGCTCCTCGGCTCAGCGGCTCACTGGCTCAGCGGTGATGACAGGGCTTGTCGCACAGTTCTCGGAACTGTGCGACAAGCCCTGTGTGGTGTGTCGGCAGCGTCCGCGCAATTCGGATCGGCCGATCATGGAACCCCGGCTATGGTCTCCACATCCTCCTCCACACGACGCGCGGCCACCGGCCACGCACTGTGTCCTGGGGGGACCACATGTTCACGTTCAACAGGCGTACCGCGGCCGCCGCACTGGCCGCCTCCGTGCTCGCCGCGGCCGGTCTCGCGGTCACCGCGACTCCGGCCGCCGCCATCCACGGTGGGCAGAACACCTCCGTGGTGGACCACCCGTACGCCATGCTCATCGAGACCCCGGAGGGCGAGCAGTTCTGCGGTGGCACGCTGGTGGCTCCCACCAAGGTGCTCACCGCCGCGCACTGCATCAAGGACGCCGCGGAGCCCCGCGACCTGCTGGTGATCGGCGGGCGAACGGACATGAGCAGCACCAAGGGGACGGTCCGGCACGTCGCGTCGGTCAAGATCCACCCGAAGTTCGCCGAGGCCACTCTCACCTATGAGGCGGCGGTGATCACCCTCTCCAAGCCGATGCCGTACGCATCTCTCAAGCCGGCCGGTCCGAAGGACTCGGCTCTCTACGCCTCGGGCAAGACCGCGAAGACCGTGGGCTGGGGCAAGACCGCCACCGACACCCTCGGGAAGAGGCTGAAGTCGGCCTCGCTGACCCTGGCACCGCTCAAGGGGTGCGCGCCTTTCACCGACCCGGGCGAGTCCGCCGCGCTCAAGGTGTGCGGGATCCCGGCCGCCAAAACACACGACAGCGTCTGCCGGGGCGACTCCGGCGGCACCCTGGTCGCCGGGGGCAAGGTGATCGGTGTGGTCTCCACGGGCAACAAGTACTGCGACGACCAGTACCCGGTGTCCGTCTTCACCCGGGTCAGCGCGATCGCCGCAGGGCTCGGCCTCCCGGTCGGGTGACCGGAGGCCAGCCCTGGGCGAGTTGAACCGGCTGTCCGCGCCGCGCAACCGGCCGCTAACCTCGGCCCCATGAACCAGCGGCGGCGCAAGAAACTCTCCCAACACCTCGGCACAGCAGTGCTCATGAGTGAATCCGGCCGGGTGAAGGCGATCCTCCGGGCCGGGGCAGACCCGGAGCGGGCGGACAGTGAAGGCACCACCCCGCTATATCTGGCATCCGTGAACGGCGAAGCCGAGATCGCCCGGCTGCTCCTGGTGTCCGGGGCCTCCCCGGACACCGAGAGCGGCGGACTCGGCTCGGAAGGCACGCCCTTGTGTGCGGCCGCGTGCTGGGGGCACACCGAAGCGGTGCGCGAACTGCTGGCGCACGGAGCCGATCCCAACCTTCGTGAAGATCACGGCACCGGTCGCTCGCCCCTGGACTGGGCGACGGCCGGCCCGCATGCCGAAACAGTCGCCCTCCTCATCGCTGCGGGAGCCGTCGCGCGGACCTGACGAGTGCCCGGATCATGACAACCTGAGCTTTCTCCTCCGAGGAATCGGAGGATCCGGGGGATCTGAGGGATCCAAGGGTGAAGGCGGCCGGAGGAGCGGCGGTCCGCGCCTTTACCTGCAATAGGAAATGCGTTCCGAGGGTGAACCTCACGACCCGTACGGGTGATTGACCCCGCCGTCGGTGCGACGGCGCGCCGAGCTGCGGCCCACTCTGCTGCTTGTGATTCAGAACCTGCTGCGTACCGCTACGGCGGTCGCTCTCACTGCCCTGCCCCTCACCTTTGCGAGCCCGGCGCTCGCCGGAGAAAGCTATGCCGCACCACAGGCGAACTCCGCCGCGCCGCAGACGCGCTCCCTTGCTCCACAGGCGAGTCCGTGCGCGGCCGTCGTGGCGCCTGTCGGGCAGTTCTGCGTGCCGTCACCGAAGCAGTGCTTCACGACGCCGTGCCCTCAGTACGATCTCGTCGCCATCCCCTTCTACCCCCTGTCCCCGGGCGGGGAGGCCGTGACCTCCCAAGGCCCCGCGCACTCTCTTTGATGCTGTCTGGGCGGGGTGCCCCTCCGCTGTTCGCCAACCCTTGCGGCATGCGGATGACTTTCCACGTCCGGTGCTGAAACGTTGATGCCCTGCTGCGCGGCCGCGGTCGCACTTCGACGGTCACGGCCGTGCAGCAGGGCACACCGATGCCCAGGGAGTTCGAGGCCGGCGGGCGAGGCGCTCCCGCGGCCGCGAACGGGCGTTGTCAGTGCCCGTAGGTATGTTCGGTCGTGTCCTGCCGTTGTGGCGAGGAAGTCGCCTTGGTGCACATAGGAGTGGTGCGTTGTCAGACTGGGAGAGGTCGAGCACGGCACGGGTGATAGCGCCCGCGCGCCCGCGCAAGCTGGCCAAAGTACCGTTCGTCGAGCTGGCCGACGGACGCCTGCAGGGTGTGGTGTCCAGCGGCTCGGACATCGGCCGCGTGTATGTGTCGTCGGTCGCCGCGGGCACGTACACATTCGCGTGCAGCACCAACAACAACCGGCCCTGCGGCGGCGCGCGGGGATCGTTCTGCAATCACATCCGGGCCCTGATCAACGAGGCGGTGCTGCAGTACGGCGCCGAGCGTGTCGCACGCTACCTGAGGGTCGAGCCGTCGGACGGGGAGCCGAGCGCGCAGACCATCACCGACGACATGAGCGCGGCACGTCCACCGCAGGGGGACACCAAGGCCGCCGCGCCCGTCTTCAGCCGGTTCCTGCGCCACCTCGCCTACCTGGAACTCACCCCGACCACGGCACCGCTGCCGGAGATGCAGTGGTTCCCGCCGACCAGGGCGGTGGCGTGATGCGTGCCGACCTGTTCGCGGAGGACATCACCGGACTCGACGAGGCCCTGGCGGCCGTCGACGGCTTCGACCGGGCACTTGTCGCGGGCCTGCTCCGTCCCCAACCCGCCCAGAGCGCCGGTCTGACCGGACTCGCCCACGCCGTCGCAGGGACGCCGCTGGCCGCGAGGGTCGCCGAGGCGGCCGAGAAGGCGGCGGGCGGAGCCGCGAGTGAAGACCACTTCGTCGCACTTGCCGCCGCCCGCACCGCGCTCCTCGGCTCCGTCCACGACGCGCTGATGACCCGTATCGAAGAGTCGACCGGCCGCCCCTGCGGCGAGGCGACCGCCCCCGAACCCGCCGGGCAGCAGTCGGCGAACCTGCTCACCGCCGCCCGCTCCTGGCTCTCCGATCTGGCCCGCTCCGGGTGGCAGGGCATCGATCACGATGTGGTCTCCGGCGCGGCGCCGGTCGTCTCCGCGATGCTTCCGGATCCCGAGCTGCGCCGACTGGCGACGCTCCTCGACGGCTTCGCCGCCGAACTCGCCGCGTCCTGCCCGGGCATTTCCCTGGAACGGATTCCGACACGTCGCTGGGCCGATCTGTGGTCACGCGCGCTGCTGCTCACGGTGCCCGGCGCGGCCGACGTGCCGGTGACGGGCACGGCCACCGGCCGCCTCCTGCCACTCGGCGTCGACGTCCATGAGCACGCGACCGCCGTGCAGGCCCAGGTCCACGCGGTGTTCGAGCCCGCCGACGGCACCACGCCCCGCCTGGTGCGCGCCGGGATCGTGGTACCGAAGCCCGACACGGTCGTCGGGGCAGGTCTCTGGCAGTTGCTCCGCCCGCACATGTCGTTGCTGACCGCCGTCAGTGAGGGGCGATCGATGGAGCTCACCGAGATGCCGGTCACCGCGGAGGGTGACCTGATCTGGAGCGACGAGCACGCCGGCCGGGGCGAGCCCGCCGACGCCTTCGCCACCGCCCGCGTCGCTCTGCCCGCCGCCACGGACGCGGCGACAGCACCCCTGGACCGGCATCCGGCGCGCATCGCCGTCCCCGTGTTCCTGGAGGGCTACGCCGCCCACAAGGATGACGACACACTCACGTTCACACTCCCCGGTGGCCCCCTCGCCGTCGACACCGACCGCATTCCGACCGCCGGACCGCTCACCCCCGAGGCCGTCGCGGCATCCGGCGCGTGCATCGGACTGCTCCGCTGGGACGCCGGGACGTATCGCGTGCAGCCCCTGGCCGTCGAGACGACCGTACGGAAGAAGCCCGTCGCGATCCACGCCGGGGGATGGGCCGGGGGTACCACCGACAAGGCCGGCGTCAAGGCCGAGAAGGCCGCCACCGACGCCGTGGCCGTGCTGCGGGAGCGTGCGGGGAGGCTGCTGCGGAAATGACGGACCACACCACGACGGAGCGGACCGCCGAGAACGCGCCGCTTCAGGGCGTCGAAGCTGCTCAGGCCCCACAGGAACTCCAGGCACCGCAGGAACTCCAGGCTCCGCAGGCACACCAGGCCTCTCACGGCCCGCGGATTCCGGAGGCGGATCCCCAGGACAACCGCCGTCAGGTCCTGTACTGGCGGCTGCTGGCCCGGCTCTTCGACCCCGAGGAACAGGGCACGCTGGAATCCGCGAGTCTCGCGGTCGTCGAGGACATCGGCCTGCCCTCCGCGCTGCTGGACCCACAGACATCCGTCGACTCGATCGTGCAGCGCCACCCGGAGCTGGCCACCGAGTTCGACGGCCTGATGGCACCCGAACCCGCAGCCGATCCTGGCCCCGAAGCCGAAGCCGAAGCCGAAGCCGAAGCCGAAGCCGAAGCCGAAGCCGACCCTGACTCCGACCTGGACTCCGACCTCGAATCAGAGTCCGGGACCGCCGAGGCACGCGACCGGGCCGCCGAAGTGCGACGGGCGGCGCTGGTGTCGAAGGTGCTGCTCAATGTCTTCGCCTCCGGCTCGGGCACGGTCACGGCCGGACAGCTGGCGAGCTGGCAGTCCGACGCGGGCTGGCTGGAGCGCGCACTCGGCTGCAGGCCCGGCGAGCTGCGCGGCGGTCGTGCCGGGGGAGGGACCGCCGGCCGAGGCGTCAGCCCGACCGGCACCGGCGGCAGGCGCACGACACCCGACCTCAGCCGGCTCATCCCGGCGATCGGCCCGGAACTCGGCGCCATCGAGGCCGGCCTCGTCAAACGGATGCACCTGCGCGAGGTGCTCGCCGACCCGAAGCTCGCCTCGCAGCTCACCCCGAGCATGTCGCTGATCGAGCAACTGCTCCGGGACAAGAACAACCTCTCGGGCACAGCCCTGGCCAACGCCAAGGACCTGATCCGCCGCTTCGTCGACGAGGTCGCCGAAGTACTGCGCACCCAGGTGGAAAAGGCCACGGTGGGCGCCCTGGACCGCTCCGTCCCGCCCAAGCGGGTGTTCCGGAACCTCGATCTCGACCGGACGATCTGGAAGAACCTCACCAACTGGAGCCCGGAGGAGGAGCGGCTCTACGTAGACCGCCTCTACTACCGGCACACGGCCCGCAGGACGACACCCCAGCGGCTGATCGTCGTCGTGGACCAGTCGGGCTCGATGGTCGACTCCATGGTCAACTGCACCATCCTGGCGTCCATCTTCGCCGGGCTGCCGAAGGTCGACGTCCACCTGATCGCGTACGACACCCAGGCCCTCGACCTCACACCATGGGTGCACGATCCCTTCGAGACCCTGCTGCGCACCAATCTCGGCGGCGGCACCGACGGCACGGTGGCCATGGCACTGGCCCAGCCGAAGATCGCGGAGCCCCGCAACACCGTCGTGGTGTGGATCTCCGACTTCTACGAATGGCAGACCGAGCCGCTGTTCGAGAGCATGGTCGCCATTCACCGATCGGGAGCCAAGTTCATCCCGGTCGGATCGGTCACCAGCTCCGGCCGCGGCAGCGTCAACCCGTGGTTCCGTGAGCGCTTCAAAGACCTCGGTACGCCGGTGCTCTCCGGCCACATCCGCAAGCTCGTCAACGAGCTCAAGACGTTCCTCGCTTAGAAAGGCCCTGTCATGTCCGACCTGTTGCGCGCCCCCGCCGAGATCAAGTACGCCGAGGAACTGGAGTGGCTGGAGTCCATCGACGACAACCCCAAGCCCTTCTCCTGGCGGCTGTCGCCGAAGATGGTCCGTCTGTTCATCCTGGGCTCCGAGCGCTCCGACGGCCTGGACCGGGAGATCTCGCAGAAGTGGTACGGCGACCGCAGTTTCGTCGAGCGTTCCATCGTCACCCTGGCCTCCGACCGCGGCCTGCTGCTCATAGGCGACCCGGGCACGGGCAAGAGCTGGCTGGCCGAGCTGCTGTCCGCCGCGATCTGCCGCAATTCCACCCTGGTGGTGCAGGGCACGGCCGGCACCACCGAGGACCACATCAAGTACTCCTGGAATGTGTCGATGGTCATCGCCAAGGGCCAGTCCCGGGAATCGATGATCCCCTCGCCGATCATGACCGCCATGGAATCCGGCGCGATCGGCCGCTTCGAGGAGCTCACCCGCTCCACCAGCGACGTGCAGGACGCGCTGATCTCGATCCTCTCCGAGAAGTACATCTCGGTACCCGAACTGGACAGCGACAGCATCGTCTTCGCCAAGCCCGGCTTCTCGATCATCGCCACCGCGAACAGCCGCGACCGAGGTGTCAACGACCTGTCCTCGGCGCTCAAGCGCCGCTTCAACTTCGTCCGCATCCCCGTGGTCACGAACAAGAAGAGCGAGGTGGAGATCGTCCGTTTCCGCACCGAGGAACTGCTGCGCCGCCACCAGATCGAACTGGAGGTGCCGCCGACGCTGCTCGACGTGCTGCTGCAGAGCTTCGCCGACCTGCGTGTCTCGGCGGCCGCGGCCGGCAGCGACGACGAGAAGCTGGAGTCCGCGCTGTCCACCGCGGAGCAGATCGGCGTGCTGGAGGACGCGGTGCTGCACAGCAACTTCTTCGGGGACCGCGCCCTCACCGCCCGCACACTGGCCTCCTCGCTCGTCGGGTCACTGGCCCGGCGGGAGCCCGAGGACCTGGCCATCCTCAACAAGTACCTGCACGGTGTCGTCGAGCCGCGCAGCAAGGAAGAGGGCGGCTCCTGGCCGGAGTTCCTGGAGGGCGGCCGCGACGCGATCGCCACCCTGTCATGACCAGCACCCACGAGGGGACCTTCGAAGGACTGCGCGGTCAGCTGCAGGAGGCCGCCGCGACGTTCGCCGACGGCCCCGATGCCCTGGAGGGCATCCTTCTCGGCATCGTCGACGACGTCGACCACGCGGTCCGCGAGCCGCTCGAGATCTTCCCCGTCTGCCATCACTCACCGGCCTCGGCGATCGCGATGGCCCGGCGCCTGCGGGAGAAACAGCCCAAGGTCGTGTACCTCGAACTCTGCGAGGACATGGCGCCGCTGCTGACCGAGCTGCGCAACTGCAAGCTCCCGGTGGCGGTCCAGTCGTTCGCGACCGAGGTCGACGGCTTCCCGGCCGAGTGGTCCCCGCTCTCGGTGGTCGCACCGATCACCGAGGCCTCCGCCGAGTACCAGGCGATCGCCTACGCACTGGACACACCGGGAGTGGAGCTGGTCCTCGTCGACCGTTCCTCGGACCACGTCTTCCAGTGGGACGCCCGTGCGACGGAGTCCGCCGAGCCGGCCGACCCGGACGCACCTCCCGCCGAGGAGGAGGCCGCGCTGCACGGCGACGCGGTCGGCGTGGAGATCGGTGACCTGCGACCGCGCTTCGCCGAACTGGAGGAGCACCTGCTGCGCCACGGCAAGGTGCGGCACTGGTCGGAGTGGTGGCACCAGTACGTCGAGCTGCCGCTCGGCGACAGCGACCACGACACCTACCGCCAGGTCATGCTCCTGATCGGAAGCCTTTTCCGGCGACTCGCACCGGGCGACGCCCACCGTGTCCGCGTGGACGAGGACCGCGAACGCTACATGTGGACCAGGATGCGCGAACACCTGGCCGCGACCGGCGCCGATCCCGCGGACTGCCTCTATGTCTGCGGCGCCTTCCACGCGGCCAGCCGCGTCGCTGAGTTCGGTGTCCACGGCACGGACACCTTCGAGATCAGCCCGCCCGGCGCCACCACGTGGCAGCACGGCCTGATCCCGTCCAGCCACGCGGCGATCGAGGCGCAATTCGGCCTCGCGGCAGGGTCGGTGTCCATCGCCGCGACAGTGTGGGCGAAGAACGTCCGGCGCACCCGCGTGGAGCCCTTCCGCCTGGCGGGGCAGGCGGGTGCGAAGAAGTCGCGGGCCAAGAAGGCGGCTGCCCCGGTGGGGCCCGCCCCGGAGCTCCCGCCCTCGGACAAGCTGACCGGATTCCTGCAGCGACCGCCCGCCCTGGACCGGCTCGACGAGGCGGAGCTGCTCGGCTGGTCGGTGGAGATCGTGCGCGCCGCCCGCCGCAACGGCTACCTCGCCTCCACCGCCGACGCCATCGCGGTGTTCGAGACGTCGATCCTGCTGGCCGGAATGCGCGACCGGGCCAAGCCCACGCCGTACGACTTCCAGGACGCGGCGGTCACCTGCATCGAGAAGGACACCGTGCCGGGCCGGCGCGATGTGCGGCGCCTCGTGGAGATCATGATGGGCGGCGACCGGGTCGGCCAGGTCGGCTACGAGGCGCTGCCGCCGCTGGCCCGTGACGTCCACGACCGGCTCGCACCCCTCGGCCTGAAGCTCCAGCAGAGCGGCGTACAGCGGGCACTCCTGGACATCGCCTCCCAGCCCGAACTGGAGCGGTGCTCCGACGCGTTGTGGATGCTTCGGTACCTGATGCCGCAGGGTGCCGCCCGCCCCATCATGGGCGAGCGGAAACTGGGCGAGCGGCCCATCCAGGAATCGTGGGACCTCGCTCTCGGCACCTACCAGCGTGCGCTCATCGAGCTCGGCTACGAGGGCGTCAGCATCGAGCAGGTGCTGGAGCAGCGACTGCGCCGCACGGCTTACGACCGGCGCGCCACCGCCGCGACCGTTCTGGAAGCCGTCGAGGACGCCACGCTGTACCTGCGCAGCCGCCGCCTCGCCGACGAGCTGGGCACACACGCCCTGGAGGTGCTGTCGGCCGAGCGCAGCGTCGACGGTGCGCCGGAGGTACTGCGCCGGGTGCGGCGGCTGCTGGCGTACTACCGCACCAGCGAGCCGGTGCTGCCGCCATGGATCGAGTCCTTCGCCAAGACCGGATACGCCCACTACTGCACCCTGCTGCCGACCGCCTTCACCGACGACGACGCCACCGTCCGGCAGGTGGCGGCCATGCTGGGTTTCCTGTTCAGCATGGAGAGCCTGGCACTGTCGCTGGGCTGCGACCGGACCCAGCTGGAACTGGCGGTGGGCCAGTCACATCCCGAGGAGCCATCGAAGACGGCCCTGCTGTGGGCGGCGCAGGTACAGCTCGGCCACCTCTCCCGGGCGGACCTGCGCGCCAAGTGCGACGGGCTGCTGGGCAACCCCCTGGTGGTGCCCGCCTACCCCCGCTACCTCAGCGGATTCGTACACGCCCTGGAACCCGTCCCGGGCCTCACGGACTTCGTGGTGGAGGCAGTCTCGAACGCGTTCGCACGGCTGCCGGATCCGGTGCTCCTGCCATGGCTGCCGACGCTGATCACCACCCTGCGATCGGGCGGCTCGGAGCTGGCTCCCCTGCTGATCCGTGAAGCCGGACGGACCTTCCCCGGCCGGCTCGCGACACTGGACGCATGGGTGCCGCCGTGGCGCTCCCAACCGTCCCCCGAAGCGGCGATTCCCGCACGCAGCACGGAAGGCACCCGCGGCTGCACCCTCCTCGCCGCGCACCCCGCGACATGCGACGCGGTGGCGGGCCTGCTGGGCTGCGAGGGTACGTGGGAGACGGCGGAGCCCGACCGTCCGGTAGGCGCGGCACTGCCGGGGCGCCATCCGGAGACGGCCGTCGCGCTGGAGGTGCTGCTGGCCGGAGCATGACCGCTTCGATGTGAGTACACGAGCACACGCGGCGGATCCGTCGAGGACAGCGAGTTCGGTGCGGGGCCTGCCGCCCGGCAGGACCGGCACCGGACACGACAGCCGCGGCAGCCGCGACGGGCTCGCTGTGCGCCGCGCGCCGTAGTGCGATGACTGATCAACCACACCCGTCCGGTCAGTCAGCAGACCCGCACGGTCGCGCCTACGGGCGTACGACAAACCGGTGGACGGTGGAATCACGGGCCTGGAATCCCAGACGTTCGTACAGCCGATTCGCTGCCTGACGGGACGGACGAGAGGTGAGATCGACCGTCCGTGCCCCAGCTGCGTCGGCCAGGCGAAGCGCCTCCTCGGTCAGCGCCGCTCCCACTCCGTGACCCCGCGCCGCCTCGTCGACCACAACATCCTCGATACGGCCGCGCAGACCCGACGGCAACGGAAACACGATCAGAGTGAGCATGCCGACCGCTCGGCCGTCGACCCTGGCCAGCAGCAGGGTGTTGGCGTCACTGCGCAGCAGCCGGGCCACCGACTCCGCATCGGGCGTACCGGCCGTGCTCGAAAGCTGGGGCAGCAGCCGGGCGATTGCTTCCACCACTTCATCGGTCGCCTCGCGGACGACCTGTACCTCGACGCTCATGAAAGGTGACCCTACCGACAAGTCCCGCGAACGCGGTGCGGGAACGGCGGCACGGGGCGTCATCTCCGCCGCGAAACACCTGGTCAGGGTGGTGTTGTGATGGGTGGTGAATGCCCTGGACGGCGAATCGCGGTGCGTGATTCGATGAGGGATGACTTCGTTCTGGATGGGGAAGCGGATACGTCTACGGGGGATCGAGCCGGACGACTGGACCGCGCTCATGCGCTTCGCCGAGGACGAGGAGGGGCTGGGAGACTTGCTGAACCCGCCTCGTTCTGCCGAGAGCCATCGTGCCCGGGTGCAGGAGCAGGCTGTCGCCAAGTCCGACGGGGACTGTTTCCAGTTGGCGATCGAAGCCGCCGACACGGGTGAGGTCGTCGGCGCACTGGGCTCGTACCACGCCGACGCGCGTTCGGGCTGGTTCGAGTACGGCATCACGATAGGGGCCGAGTTCCGGCGCAATGGGTATGCGGCGGAAGCCGTACTGCTGTTGCTGCGCTACATGTTCGCCGAGCGGCGGTTCCACAAGTGCCAGGCACGGATCTTCGCGCACAACGCGGCCTCGCTGGCACTGCACCGCCGACTCGGTTTCGTGGAGGAGGGCCGCCTCCGCGATCATGTGTTCATGGCCGGACGGCACCACGATCTCGTCCTGATGGGCGTGATCGCCGACGAGTTCGCCCAACTGCACACGGCCGGCGAACCCTGGGGCCGGCCTCTGGATCCTGCGCCGAACGCGACTTGAACCAGACGAAGTACATTCAATGCGGGGAACACGAGTGGCGATGCCTGTGCTCCGCTCCGGCCGAGACGATCAGGGCGGCGGCGGTCATCGCGGTGAGGAGCGCCCAGGCCGGGACGAAGCTGTGCGTGAGGTCCTTGAGCAGGCCGAGTGCGGGCGGCACCGTGACGATGGCGATCTGATTGGCCGACATGGCCAGCCCGAGGGCGAAGCCGGTCCTGCCCGGTGGGGCGGATTCGGTCACGTAGGCGACCCACGGGCCGTACCAGCCGAAGCCGAAGAACCCGAGCCAGACGAGCAGGCAGCAGGCGATCGTGGGTGATCGCCCCAGCGGTGTCATCAGCACTGCCATTGCGATGACTACGGCGACCATGCAGGTCATGACGGCGCCGTACCGTCCGGACTTGCTGCGGTCGCTCCACGCAGCCAGGCAGATTCGGCCCACGACGCCCGCTCCCTGGGCCACCACCAGCACAAGGGCCGCCGTGCCGGCGCTGACGGACGCCGCTTCGTGGAGGTGCAGCACAGTCAGGATGCCCACGCCGGACTGCACCGATATCAGGGTCGTCCCGGACAGCATGATCTTCGCCATCGACGGTTCGCGGAGCATTCGTAGCCGAAGGCCGAGTTGGGACCTGAGTGAGGCGCGCGTCGTACTGTCCTGAGACATGACCTGATTGGTCTCGACGGTCTCGACGGTCTCGACGGTCTCGACGGTCTCGGTGGGTGGCCGGCGGTAGAAGCCCATGAAGACGGCGGATCCCAGGAGCGCGACGAAGCCGCCGGCCAGAAGTGTCGATCGCCAGCCCAGGGTGATCGCGAGGTAGGGGAGCACCGCCGAGGCGAGCGCGGCGCCCAGTGGCAGACCGGCCTGACGGATGCCCATCGCGAAACCGCGCTGAGAGGCGTCGAACCAGGACGCGACCGACTTGCTCCCGCCGGGCTGAACCGTGCTGTATCCCGCCCCTACGACCAGCAGGACACAGAGCAGGGCCCCGTAGCCGGGCGCGAGGCTTCCCGCGCACAGGCTCACCGCGACCGCGCAGGCGCCCGCTCCGACGACCCAGCGCTCGTCGTAGCGGTCCAGTAACTCCCCGGCCACCAGCAGGCCGATCAGCGGAGCCAACTGGGCTGCCGAGATCAGAAGACCCAACTGTGCGGTGCTCAGGTGCAGTTGGGTCTGAAGATGGATGCCCATCGCGCCGATGCCCTGTACGAAGAAGCCGGACGCCGCCTGGGTGAAGGTCGCGATGCCGAGGACGACCCAGCGGAAGGGGTGAGTGTGGGGAGCGAGAGGAGTGGGGGAGGGGCTGCGGTGAGGGGTCACGGGCGCCAGTACAGCGACGGATCGGGGTGGTTGGTGAAGCCGAGGTCGCGATAGAGCGGTTCGCCCTCGGTGGAGGCGTACAGGTCGACTCGGGCGACGTCGCTCTCCCGGAACCAGTCGAGCAGTCCCCGCATGATCTCGCGGCTGTGACCGCGCCGCCGGAACCTCGGGTCGGTGACCACGCCGATCACCTGCCCGATCCGGCCGTTGCGCAGGTGCGGCCCGGGCAGTCGTTGTTCGATCGTGCCGATGCCACAGGCGGCGAGGCCGTTCTCACCGTCCACGACGAGGATGCGGACGGTGCCGGTGCCGGAGCCGGAGCCGGAGCCGGAGCCGGAGCCGGTGTTGGTGTTGGTGCCTGTGGACAGCTGCTCCTTGAGTACTGTGGCCAGAGCATCCAGCCAGTCCTCGCCTCCCGACGCGGGGGCGAAGAAGTCACCGCCGAGGTTCTCGAACAACATCGCCCGCAGGCGCACGAGTTCCGCGATGTCGTCCTCCGTCGCCTGCCGTACCTCGGCGTCGTTCTCAGTGCGTGGTCTCATGACCACCAGACTGGTGTAATGGTCTTATGCACCTCAACCCTTACGGCGAGGATGTCGTGAACCTGGCCGCGGATCTGGCCAACCGGCGCCCGGCGAACGCCAAAGAACTCGCCGGCCGCTGCCGTGCGGCCGGCCTGGTGCTTGAGCATCCGGTCACGGCACAGGATCTCGACCGCACCCATGAAGTGCTGGACGCGTGGGAGAAGGTCGTCGATGCCGACGACGAGCACGGACGGGCCGAGTTGCTCAACCGGATGCTGGCAGCGGCCGCCGCCCACCCGAGGCTGACCGACCACGCCGACGACGGCTGGCACCTGCACTACCGCGACGACCGGCAGCCGCTCGGCGCCCTGCTGTTCTCGCTGATCTCCGTCGGCACCGCGCTGCATCTGGCGGGACGGGGCATGCGGCGGCTCGGGCGGTGCGCCGTGACCGAATGCACCGTGATCTTCGCCGACACCTCCCGTACCGGACGGCGGCGCTACTGCTCCCAGCGGTGTGCCAACCGCGACGCGGTACGTCGGCACCGCGCGCTGCGGTGACCGACCACGACTGCTCCGGTGCACTTCGGGGGTCTCTGCGGTGTGACGGGCCCCGAAGCGCGCCCTGGGCCGAAAAACCAGTGGCCCCGGTGGATCGGTGCCTGGACAGTGGCAGGTTATGTCCATCAATCCTCCGCCCGGCCCCATGTGTACCCGTGACTCGATCGCCTCCGGCCTCCGTGCAATGGGCCTGCGCGCCGGTGAGACCCTCCTGGTGCACTCCTCGCTCAGTTCGCTCGGCTGGGTCTGCGGCGGTCCCGTCGTCGTCGTCGAGGCGCTGCTCGATGCCCTCGGCGACAGCGGGACTCTGGTGGTGCCGACCCACTCCGCTGACAATTCGGATCCGGCGTACTGGGAGAACCCGCCCGTGCCCGAGGCGTGGTGGGTGGACATCCGCGCCTCGACGCCGGCCTTCGACGCGCGGACCACTCCCACCTTCGGCGTCGGTGTCGTTCCGGAGACCGTACGTAACTGGCCGGACGCGGTGCGCAGTTGTCATCCGCAGACCTCTTTCGCAGCCATCGGCCCACGCGCCGCCGCGATCGTGGCGGGTCACGCGCTCGACTGCCGGCTCGGCGAGCACAGCCCCCTCGCCCGCCTGGAGGAGGGCGGGGCGCGGGTTCTTCTCCTGGGGGCGGGCTTCGAATCCTGCACGGCGTTCCATCTGGCCGAATACCGGGTTCCCTCGCCGCAGACGGACAACTCCTTCGCCGTCATGACTCCGCAGGGCCGGGTGTGGGCAACCGTGCGTGACACCTCGATCTCCTCGGAACGCTTCGACGAACTGGGAGCGGCCTTCGAGAAGGAACGCCGAGTGGTGCGAGGCGTGGTGGGTGGTGCGCAGGCCAGGCTGTTCGACCTGGCCGACGCGGTCGGGTACGCCGAGGGCTGGCTTTCCGAGCACCGTCCGCGCGCATCCGCGACGTGACCGGATCCGGCCCGGCTCTGCTGCCGGGCCGGGCCGGCCGGTGTGGGATCGGGCGTGGGAGCCGGAGTGCTGAGGTGCGGTGGAGCACTCCGAGGTACACGGTTGGATCACGAACTCGGCCTGCCGATCGCCAGGACGGCGGTCACCGACTGGCGAACTCCGTACGACGGTCGGTCACGGATACAGGGCCGGGCCCTTGGTGTGGGAGGCGAGCGATCGCGGAACTCACGGCGGACCATCGTGACGTGGCGGAGTCCTCCGCACGGATCGAGGGGCAACTCGTGGGGCATCGGCAGCGGCGAGCGACCCGAAGGAGCATCGAATGCCGGCCCTCGGAAGGATCAGGCACGTAAACGGCGCTCCCTGCTGGGTGAGCCTGATCGTTCACGATCTGGGCGCGGCGCAGACCTTCTACGCCGACGTCATGGGCTGGGAGTTCGTCGCGAGCACCCTCGGCAGCAACTTCTCCGTGGCCACGGCGCACGACCGGCCCGTAGCCGGGATCGGCTGCTGCTCTCCCGCCGCCAGCCCGCCCGCCGTCTGGACCCCGTACTTCGCCGTGGACGACGCCGACGAAACCGCGGACCGGGTCAGGGAGCGGGGCGCCACACTCGCCGTCGGGCCGGTGAAACTGGCCGAGGGCCGCGCGGCGATCGCCGCCGACCGGGACGGCGCCGTGTTCGGCATCTGGGAAGGCATGGCCCTCGCCTGGTCGGTGGGGCGCGGCAGCGCACCCGCGCGGCTGGACCTGCAGACACGCCACGCGTTCGAGGCGGCCATCTTCTACGCGGGGATCTTCGACTGGGCCCAGCCTCCCGGCGGCTGCACGGTCGACTACGCGGAGGACCACGTCCGCGTCAGGCTCGAAGGACGCACCGTTGCCACCCTGCGTGGCGGGGGCATCGAAACCGCCGCGGACCCCAGAATCCGGCCCCGGTGGATCGTCGACTTCCGGGTCGAGGACGGCGCACGCGCCGCGGCCGCCGCCTTCGACGCCGGTGGTGAGTCGTCATTGGTCCCCGCACTGGACGACCCGTCGAAGGACGCCTTCATCATCCGCGATCCGTATGGGGCGCTCTTCACCGTCTCCGGCCCGTGACGGCAGCCCCTGCTCGCACCACGACCGCGGGCGCCGTCCTCCCGACGAAGCAGCTTCCCGCTGAAGCGGCGTTCGGGGCGGCCTGAGCCACCGTCACCCCGGGGCATCGGCTTCCGGGACTGTCCGAGGGGACGGAAACTCGCTTGAGTGATCGCAGTCTGAGGAATGCCTTAAGGCATCCATAAGAATTGCCCGCTGCCGTTCCGGGGGGCCGGTTTCCGGGATTTGCGGGGTTAGGTTGCTGATCGCCGGACCGCGGAGATGCCGTGCCGAATGGCCGTCCCGCTGGTCTGTCCCCCCGGAGATCATCGTTGGTGAGGAGTTCTTCCATGACCGTTCGCCGTAAGGCTGCCGTGTGTGCCGCTGCGGGTGGCGCATCGCTTGCGCTGACTTTTTCGCTGAGTGTTCCGGCGTCGGCCCACGGGTCGATGACGGATCCGGTGAGCCGTGTCGCCGCCTGTTATGCGGAGGGTGTGGAGTCGCCGCGGTCGGCGGCGTGCAAGGCGGCTGTCGCGGCCAGTGGAAAGCAGGCTTTCTACGACTGGAACGCGGTGAACATAGCGAATGCGGCCGGGAAGTCGAAGCAGATCATTCCCGACGGGAAGCTGTGCAGTGCGGCGAACGACAAGTACCGGGGCCTGGATCTGCCGCGGGCGGACTGGCCGTCGACGAAGATGTCCGCGGGCAGTCACACCTTCCGTTACAAGGGCACGGCCCCGCACAAGGGTTCGTTCGAGCTGTACATCACCAAGGCGTCCTACGACCCGGCGAAGCCGCTGAAGTGGTCGGACCTGGAGGCGCAGCCCTTCGTGGAGGTCGCCGACCCGAAGATGGAGAACGGCGACTACGTCTTCCAGGGCCACGTTCCCGCCCGGTCCGGGCGCCACCTCATCTATTCGATCTGGCAGCGCTCGGACTCTCCCGAGGCCTTCTACACCTGCTCCGACGTCGTCTTCGGCAAGAACGGGAAAAGCGGCGGTTCCACTGCCGCCGCGCCGGCGGCGTCCGCGCCCACGGAGCAGAAGATCGCGGACGGCGCGGCGAAGTCCTCGGTCCAGCACCAGGGGCACGGCGCACAGACCGGCTCGGGCGCCTCCGCCGCGCCGAGGGCCGCCGGTCCGGCCGCCGAACCCGAGGTCAACGGCGTCAACGGTGGCGTCGACGGCCCCACCGGACAGGCCCCGGACACCGAACTCGCCGAGACCGGCGGCAACAGCAGCACCCCGTACATCGCCATCGCCGGAACCGCAGTACTGGCGATCGGCGCCACGGCGGTGTTCGCCCTCGGTCGCCGTCGCTCGGCGGCAGGCGGCCGCTGACCTCCCCTCGCCCCGTGCCGCAGCGGCCTCTCGCCGCGGCACATCAAGTGGCAATGCGGCGAGTCGAATCGTCCCGATGCCGCGTGCTCGTGCAGGGCGCTGTTGTCGCAGCCCACACCGCGACGGCGCACTGGCGCGGGCGGACCGTACCCCACACCCCTCACCCGCGGGTGCTCCGGCAGGCAAGACGCGGTGGTTCAGGAAGGAAGCGTCGTCGTGAACAACAGACCATCCCGAGGTGCCGACCACCTTGCGGCCATATTTGACGCACTCCCCGACGGCCTCGTGCTCGTGAACAGCAACGGCACGATCGTCAATGCCAACACCATGGCCCTCGGCATGTTCGAAATGCCCGGCACCGTGCTGGTCGGTTGTGGGCTGTTCGACCTGCTGCCGGACTTCGACCCACGCCTCCTCCCGGGCTCGATGCCACTGCCCGGGGACGCCGACGGTCAGGGCCGCACCCCGCCCGCACGCATGGCCGCCCGGCGTGCCGACGGCAATGAGTTCGCCGCCGAGGTCACCGGCGTCCACCTGGACGACCGGCGCGAGACACTCGACCCATACCACGGCTACAGCGATGACCGACTTCTCCTGCTGGTGGTGCGGGACCTCGCCGGAACCCTCGATGCCGAGGTCGAACTCGGGTGCTGGGAAAGGCAGTTGGAGATGATCCTGCGGGCCGCATCAGAGGGGGTCGTCGGTACGGACACCGAGGGCCGCGTCGTACTGGTCAACCCTGCCGCGGCACAGATCCTCGGCTACCGGGCCAGCCGGCTCGGCGGACGGCAGCTCCACCCGCTGGTCCTGCACTCCCGGGCCGACGGCGAGCCCTTCCCGTACGAGGAATCACCGCTCTGCGACACCCTCGGATCCGGCCGCAAGCACCGGGTCCGCGAGCAGGTCCTGTGGGCGCAGGAAGGCGAACGGATCCCCGTCGACATCACCACCGCACCGGTACGCGACGGGAGCCAACTCGTCGGCGCGGTCATGACGTTCACCGACCGGCGCCCCTACGAACAGCTCGCCCGGAAGCACGAGGCGCAACTCGCCGACCTCACCGAGCGGCACAACACCGAACTGGACCGGCACGAGGAGCGCTACGCGGCCCTGGGCGCCCGGCACGCGCAGCTGAAGGCCGTCCTGGACGGGGCCCTGCACGGGTCTCTTGAGCGCCTGTGTACCGAACTCGGGACCCTGGCGGCCGACGACGCCTTTCACCTGTGGCCGGAGGCCAACCAGCTCCTGCAGCACCTGTCGGCCGGATACGCCCGGATGACCGCCCTCGTGAACAACGTGCTGGGATATCAGCGGCTCGACGCGGGCACGGACGGGCTGCGCAAGAAGGTCGTGCTGCTCGACCAGGTGGTGGACGACGGCATCGACGAAGCCGTCGATCTGATCGGCCCGGGCCGGCTCCGGTTCTCCGTGGACACACCGCCGATCGAGGCGGAGATCGACCCGGAACGGCTCGCGACCGCGCTCGCCCACCTCGTCGCGGACGTGGCGGGCAGCGACGATGTCATGGGTGCCGCGGATGTCGACCCGACGATCGTCGTCGTGGCAGCACGGCGGGCCGACACCGTACGGATCGAGGTCCGCGGGCCGCACATCGGCGGCGATCCCGTGCATCAGCCCATCGTGCGGGGGATCGTCGCCGCGCACGGCGGTGTGGTGCGGACGCGCGAGGTGCGGGAGACGGGCGGGACCGCGTACGCCCTCGAAGTGCCCGTCGTGGCGGGCAGAAGAACCACCACCTCGCCGCCTTCCCCGGATACCCCGCACACCCTGCCCGTTCCGAGGTCTTCCGCGGAGGCCCCGGACACCGGTGGCAGCGGCCGTCGACGTGCCCGGCGCACTGCCATGGACATGGTCCCGCGCAGCTCAACGGCTCCTTCCCGCAACGGGCCCGCACCGACCGGCCGTCGCCGGGGGCGCCCCGCCGAAGGCATCGTGGTGACCGCGTCCGAGGGCGCGAAGAAACACGCCGCGCCCGGAGACGCCGTGCATCTGCACCGGGTGCGAGAGGGAGCCCCGGCCCCCGTGCACGCCGGCATACCGACCGTCGAAGCGGACGACGACGTGTTTTCCGTACCGCTGTCCGCCGGGAACGGGCGACACGTGCTGGTGGCCGCGCAGGAGTGGCCTGCCACGGCGGTGGCCGCGCAGGAGTGGCCCGGCACGGCCGAGGCCGTGCCCTGGGTCCGGTTCGGGACGGCACCGGACCGGGTGGAAGGCGTCCCCGAGCTGATGCCGGCGCCCCCGGAGTGGCCCGAACCGCCGCTCCCCGCCCCTGCACAGTCACTGCCCGGCGGGGTGACCCTGTACCCCGCACCGGACGTGCTGGACGCATCGGTCACGGAGTTCCGGCAGGGCCCCGCATTTCCCGCCCGAACTCCGGCCGGCGCATGACCTTCACCGTCACGCCGAATGAATGCTGACTGCAGGCGGCCGCGCATCCGATCCGAAATCCACACCCGGCACCATTGGATTCCGGAAGATGTGGCAAGGACCGTGAATTCGCCGTGCACGAATCGTGCGAACCGGTCGCCGTAGCACCGTTCTTATTCGGTTCGAAAGCCGGACTCAAGAAAACCTTAAGGATCTTCAAGGAATCCGCTTCCGGCGTTTTCGTGAGATTCCGGCAGCTAGGTTCAGCCCTGTGGAAACCCGGGACCATCCTGAAGTGAATATGAACCCCTCCGCGTTTTGGCCGACGGTTACTCCGGTGGGCCGGCGGCGCGCCGCACGCACCGGACCGACGTCCCCCGGTCCGGCTCCCGGCCCGCGGCATGCCGCGAGCCGGCCGGCGTCCGCGGCGTCCGCGCGGACGAGGCACCGCGGGCAGCCCGCGCGGTCGCGCCGCGAGTGTCTGGCACGAGTCGCGAAACAGGCCTTCCCTGCCGGGCCCCGACTCCCGGTGCCCTTCCGGATCTCTCCGAAGTCCCTGCGGGGAGGGCTGATTGCGGGTGTCCTCTGGGTCCTGGCCCTTGGGCCGTGGGCATGCGGCCGACGCTCCGGCTCGACGAGTTGTTCGCGACGTTCGCCCATCTCACCGGCCTGCTTGCCGGCTATGGAGCTCTGGGCATGTTCTTCCTGATGGCACGGGTGCCCGCCCTTGAGCACGGCGTCGGCGCCGACCGGCTCGCGCGCTGGCATTCATGGAGCGGGCGCTGGGTGCTGCTGTTGTGTCTGGGGCATGCGCTGCTCGCACTGTGCGGATCCGCCGCACGCCATGGGAACGACCTGCTGACCTCCGCCTCGCAGATGCTCAGCCGTACGCAACTGGCGCTCGCCACACTCGGACTGGTGCTGCTGTGTGCTGCCGGAGCTGTGTCGGCGCGGTCGATACGCGGCCGGATCCCGCACGAGACCTGGCGGGCGGTGCACCTGCTCACCTACCTCGGAGCCGCGCTCGGGGTCGCGCATCAGATGACGGGTCCGGACCTCGCCGACAACACCTGTGCCTTCTGGCTGTGGGCGCTGCTGCACGCCACGGTCGTCGTGCTGCTGGTCCGGTACCGGCTCGTCGTCCCCGTACGCCAGGCGCTGAGGCACAACCTGCGGGTCGTGGAGGTCAAGGCCGAGGGGCCCGATGTGTTCTCGGTCGTGATGGCGGGGGACGGCCTCGACGAACTCCGGGCGGAGGCCGGGCAGTTCTTCCGCTGGCGGTTCCTGCAGCGCCGGGTCTGGCACTCCGCGCTGCCGTTCTCGCTCTCCGCGCCCGTGCGGGACAACAAGCTGAGGATCACCGTCAAGGCGGTCGGGAACCACACCCGGCGGATCCGAAGGCGCAAGCCCGGTACGCGAGTGCTGGCCACGGGCCCCTTCGGTGCCATGACGGCCCAAAGACGCAAGCGGCGAAAGGTGTTGCTGCTCGCGGGCGGCGTGGGAATCACACCGATGCGGGCACTCTTCGAGGCGTTGCCGGGCGGGCCCGGCGACATCACCCTGCTCTACCGGGCCGGCAGTGAGGAGCAGTTGGTACTGCGGGAGGAACTGGAGGCCATAGCCGCGTTCCGTCAGGCGGGACTGCACTATCTGCTCGGCCCGTCCGACGCCTCGTTCAATCCGCTCGCCCCGCAGACGCTGCGCAGTCTGGTCCCCGACCTGGCCAGGCGCGACGTCTACCTGTGCGGGCCGCACGGCATGACCGTCGCGGCAGAGGCGGCACTCGTCCAGGCCGGGGTTCCGCCGAGGCGGATCCACACCGAGAGGTTCGCCCTGTGACGAGAGCCTCTGTTCCGACGCCGGTTCCGGCCGTCTGGTTTCGTTTTCGTCCTGTCCGTTCCGGCCGTTCCGTTCCGGCCGTCAGGCCTTGGCCCCGGCCGTGGACGTTCCGCGGAACGTCCTGTCCGCCCTCCCGCCAAGGCGGCACCACGCAGTGCCTGGCCACCTGGTTGGCGACCGCGCTGCCGTGGTCCCTACGCACGATGCGCAGGCACACGTCGACACCCGCGGCGGCGCCCGTAGCGGTCAGTACATCGCCGTCGTCCACGAACAGGACCTTCGGATCCAGGTCGACACGCGGGATCCACTCGCGGAGGCAACCACTCACATCCCAGTGCGCGGTGGCCCGGCGGCCGTCGGCACGAACGCACCGGTGCGGATGGACACCATACGCGCGTCGGGCCGCACCACGGCCGGCGCGGCCGCCACAACCATGAACGACAACGGCACGAACACCGACGCGCAGACCATGCGCGCCGTCCGACAGCACGAATTCGGCGCACCGGAGGTCCGGAGAGATCCGCATCGCCGTACGCGCGGCGGGAGTCAACCCCACGGACTGCCGGCGCCGCGCCCGCGGCCTCTTCCCGAAGGGCCCCCTGACCCTGGGACGGGACGTCTCCGGAGTCGTCGAGTCGGCCGGTCTTGGCATCACCATCTTCCGACCGGGCGACGAGGTCTTCGGCATGCTGCCCCACCCGTACGGCGTCGGCGCGCACGCCGAGCCGTCGCCGACCTGGCCGCCTCCGGCGCACTGAGGCCAGGGCCGGAACGCCGGCTGAGTGCGGCGGGGCGGGGCGGCTGCCGGGTTCTCTGCTCCCCGCCCGCACCCGCCCGTACCAGCCCGTCCATTCGAACGCCGGCGACGCTCCGGAGTCGCGCATCTACACTGTGCTGACTTCTCGCAATGGCGCGAGGACGTGATCACCACGGGGGCCCCATGGGATTCGGCTTCGGGCAGCGGCGCAGCGGGCAACCTCCCGCCGAGCGGACCAGCTTCGTCGGACGCGCCGAGGAGATCGCGCTGATCCAGGCGGCCTTCGGCGAAGTGCGGCTGGTCACGCTGGTGGGCCCCGGGGGTGTCGGCAAGAGCCGCACCGCGCTGCGCGCGGCGGAGGGCCTGCGGGAACGGTTTCCGGACGGAGTGTGGCTGGCAGAGTTGTCGGCTCTATCCGACCCGGAACTGGTACCCGCGACGCTGGCCACCGTGCTGGGAGTCCCGGATCAGGCCGGGATGGAGCCACTGGACGCGGTCGTCGACCATCTCAAGGGGCAGCAACTGCTCATCGTGCTCGACACCTGCGAGCACATGATCGACGCCTGCGCCGTACTCTGCGACGTCCTGCTGCGCGAGGCCGCCGAGGTGTGCGTACTGGCCACCAGCCGGCAGCCCCTGGACGTGGCCGACGAGCGGACGATGCCGTTCGCGCCGCTCGGAGTGGACGATGCCGTGGAACTGTTAGCGGGCCGCCCGCGTGCTGCCCGGCTGGACCGTCACCGAGGCCAACCGGACACAGACGCTGGCGCTCGTCGAACGGCTCGACAGAATCCCGCTGGCCCTCGAACTGGCCGCCGTCCGTCTGCGGGTCGCACCACTCGCCGAACTGGTGTCCCGGTTGGACCGCCGGTTCGAGGTGTTCACCGGCGGGCAGCGCGCGGCCTGCGCCCGGCACCAGACGCTGCGTACGACCATCGGCTGGTCCCACGAGCTCTGCACCCCGGCGGAGCGCCTGCTGTGGGCACGCCTGTCCGTCTTCGCCGGACCCTTCGGACTGTCGGCCGCGGAACGGGTGGGCGGGGGCGACGGGCTCCCGTCCGACGCCGTCCTGGAGGCGCTGTTCGGCCTGGTGGACAAGTCGGTCGTGCAACGCGTCGGCGAGGACGGGGCGCGCTACCGGCTCCTGGACACGATCCGTGAATACGGTGCCGAGCGCCTCGACGAGGAGAGCGACGCGGCCGACGTGCGCGGGCGGCACTTCGAGCACCACCGCGACACGGCCGGTCGCCTGTGGGCCGAACTCATCACCCCGGCCCAGGCCCAGCTTCATCAGGCGGTACGCGGCCAGATCGCCGACATCCGGGCCGCGATGAAGTACGCCTTCACCGCCCCGGGCCGCGCGGCGGAAGGGCTGAGCCTCGCCGTGCAGCTCGCCCCGCACTGGCGGGCGACCGGCACCCTGTCGGAGGGGCGGTACTGGATCGACAAGGGGCTCCGTCTGGTGCCCGAGGACTGCGCGGAGCGGGCCTGGGGCCTGTTCATGTCCGGTGTGTTCGCCACCTGGACCGCCGACCTCGCGGAGGCACCGACCTTCTTCCGGGACGCGCGGGAGGCGGCGCTGAACTGCGACGAACAGCGCGTGGCCATGTTCACCGAGCCGTACATCGGGGCGATGCGAGCGCTCTGCGGCGAGATCGAGGAGGGGCTGGCCGAGCTGGAACAGGGGCGTCGGCGGATCGTCGCCGTGGGCGACTCACTCGGCATCAGCATGGTCCATTACGAAGGCGCGCTGCTGCGGGCGGTGCTCGGGGACACCGACGGGGCCCTCGAACTGTGCGAGGTGGGGCTGGCCCATCTGCACAGCACGGGCGATCGTCAGTTCTACGGGTCCACACTCATGGCGGAGGGCCTCATCCTCTGGCTCGCCGGACGCCACGAGGAGGGCGCCGACGCGCTGCGGCAGGCCCTGGACGCCATGAGCGAGATCGGAGACGTGTTGGTCGCCGCGCTCTGCTGCCTGGGTCTGGCCTGGCACGCCGCACAGCAGGAACGCCACGTCAGGGCGGCATGGCTGCTGGGATACGCGGAAGGCGCGCGGCGGCTCGGCGGTGACCCCGTGGCCATGCTGCCGTCCGTGCTGGAACAGCAGGAGGCGACCCGGAACACCGTGCGGGAAACGCTGGGAAACACGGAGTACGAACGCTGGTACGGCGTGGGGGCCCGGCTGTCGGGGACCGAGATCCTGGACGCGGTCCGCGCGGACACCGACAGCCCACTGGCCGGGCAGCGACTGCCCCGCAGCCGGCCGGGGTCCCCGGCGACCGACGTACTCACCCCGCGGGAACGGGAAGTCGCCACGCTGGTCGCACGGGGACTGTCCAACCGGGAGGTCGCCGAGCAACTCGTTATCTCCAAACGGACCGCGGACACACATGTCGAGCGCATTCTCACCAAGCTCGCGATCGACTCACGCACCGAGATCGCGTCGGTGCTGAGCCCCTAGGGTCTGTCCGGCGCATCAGAGTCGGACAGACCCTGACGCTCCACCCGAACTGATCGCCAACCACCAGAGGCTGACGATCCGTTCGGCGATCCTCCGGGCCGGGGCGACGACGGTCTGCCAGGAGGCCGTCGGTCCTGTCGGTCCTCTGGACCAGCCGTGTTCGGCGGGAACAACCAGGCCGGCCGCACCGTTGATCCACTCGCCCTGCATCACGAACCGAGGAGTACTGTGCCCGGCACCGCTTCCACCAGCACCACGGTCGGTCCTCTCCCGTCGCTCACCGCTCAGGCCGAGCGCCTGAGCGGGCTCGGAGTGCCCGAACTCGCGGGCATACCCGCAGACGAGGTGCGCGCCTTCGCCGAAGGCGCCGGCGGCGACCGTACCGATGCTCTGCTCGCCGTCCACCCCGACCGCGCCCCCGCCTCCGCTCTCGCGCCGCTGCTCGGACGTGACGGCAAGCCCGGGTTCGTCGTCGTCGACATGCCCGACGTCGATCGGTTCGCCCCGGTGGACATCGGGTTGCCCGAGGCCCCCCTCTACCTGGTGACCGGCATCGACCGCGGCGACGACAAGGCCGACTGGAGCCCGGAGGAGGCGCTGCCCGCCCTCACCGAGGAGGGCCGCTCTCCGCTGCTGCTCACCGAGGGCATCCACTGGGTGCTCCAGCAGCCGGAGGTCCTGGAGCGCAACCGTTGCTTCATGACCATCGGATCCCGGCTGCGCAAGGCGAACGGCGGCTTCGACGCCCGCACCCCGGCGATCTGGATCAGCAACGGCACCGGGCGGGACGGCCGCGAGCGGCGCAATGCCCCGAAGGTCGGCTGGTGCTGGTGGGGCAACCGCCACACCTGGCTGGGCTTCGCCTCCGCCACCGGCCGCGAGTCGGTGTGAACCGGCGGACGGGCCACGGTGCAGGGCCTGCCAAGGCGCTGTCCTGGAAATGATCTCGCGTGGTGGATCATGGACGGGTGACACGACGCCATGAACTGACGGGCGCCGAGCGGGTGTTTGTCCGGCCGCCGCTGCCCGCGCGGTCCACCCGTCGCCGGGAGGCAACCCGGTGAACCATGCCGTCGTCCTCAACGGCGGGTCGTCTCAGGGAGGTCATGCGGTGGGTACGCACGTCGACATCGTCAGAACACTGCCGGAACTGCTCGGGGACCACGCCCGGCGCCTCGGGGACAAGGTCTGTTTCCAGGACGTGTTCACGCGTGTGACCTACCGGGAGCTGGAACGGAGGACCGCACGGCTGGCCGGCCACCTGGCCGGACTCGGCCTGGCGCGCGGTGAACGGGTGGCCGTTCTGCTCGGCAATCGGGTCGAGGCGGTCGAGAGTCTGCTCGCCGTCACCCGGGCGAGTGGTGTGGGCGTGCCTCTGGACCCCGGGAACCCGGACGAGGAACTGACCCGTCTGCTGGACGACAGCGGGGCCCGGGTGCTCATCACCGATGACGCGGGCCTGGCACGCCACCCCGCGTTGCCGTCCCGGCCGGGGCTGACCGTGGTGGCGGTCGGGGGAGGCGACGAGGGGGAAGCGGGGACCCCGTCCTCGTGCACGGGCTCCGAGGGACCGGCGGACGGGGGCGGCGGCACCGGGGGCGGGCCCGTCGCGGTCGCGGGTGGCGTTCTGCGGTACGAGGAACTGGCAGGTACGGAGCCGAGCACGCCCGCCCGGGACGATCTCGCACTGGACGAAGTGGCCTGGCTGCTCTACACCTCGGGCTCCTCCGGCGCGGCCAAGGGCGTCCTGTCCACCCAGCGCAACCGCCTGGCCCCGGTCGGGACGGGCCTTGCCGGCATCCTGGGCCTGTCCGAACAGGACCACGTGCTGTGGCCGTTGCCCCTCCATCACGCGATGAGCCAGATCGTGTGTTTCCTCGGGGTGACCGCGGTCGGGGCGAGCGCGGTGCTGCTGCCCCGGTTCTCGGTGGCGGGAGTGCTCGGCGAACTACGGGGCGGCGATGTCTCGTTCACGCTGCTGGGAGGTGTCCCGACCACGTACTCGGCACTGCTCGACGCGGTGCGGGGCGAGGAACGCGGCGAGAGCGGCGGCGGTCTCGGCGCGCCCGCGCTGCGGGGCTGCGTCAGCGCGGGCGCCGCGGCGGGGGCCGGGTTCCGCGAGTCCTTCGAAGCGATCTGCGGTGCCTCCTACCTGGAGCACTACGGCAGCACGGAGGCGGGCCCGGTCACCATGCCGGCGCCGGGCGAGGCGACATCGTGCGGCCGGGTGCTGCCCGGCACCCGGGTCCGGGTCGGCGGGGGCACCGACGGCCGGGACACGGGGGAGGGCGAGCTGTGGGTCAGCGGGCCCGGGATCATGACCGGTTATCACGGCAGGCCGGAAGCCACCGCGGAAGTCCTGTGCGACGGTTGGTTCCGCACGGGGGACCTGGCCAGGATCGACGCCTCCGGCGAACTGACGATCACAGGCAGGGCGAGTGACCTCATCATCCGGGGCGGGGTGAACATCCACCCTTCGGCGGTGGAAGCCGTGCTGCGGCGGCTGCCGGGGGTGGCGGACGCCGCCGTGGCCGGACGCCCGCACCCCTCCTTCGGTGAGGTGCCGGTCGCCTATCTGGTCCCCGGGCCCGGTGACGGCGCGCTGGACAGGGGGCGCGTCCTCGCCGCCTGCCGTGCCGAACTCTCCGGCCACAAGGTGCCCGCCGAACTCTTCGAGGTGGCGGAGATTCCCCGTACCGCCTCCGGGAAGATCCTGCGGCGCGACCTCGCCGACTTGCCGGCGCGGGCGCTGGGTGCGGAGGCCGCCGGACAGCCGTCGGAAGATCTGCTGGCCCTGGTGCGGAACGAGGCGGCGGCCGTGCTCGGCTGCCCGGCCCGCGAGGTGGAACCGCGCACGGCACTGCGGGACCTGGGCATGGACTCCCTGACGGCGACGGTGCTGCGGGAACGACTGTCGGCGGTGACCGGCCTGCCGCTCTCCGAGGCCGTCGCCTTCGACTTCCCCACCGTCGCCGCGCTCGCCGCCCACCTCGGAGAACGGGACGCCGCCGCGCAGGCCGACGCCGCGCCCCTGAACCGGAGTTCGGCCCGCTCGGACGACGACCCCGTGGTGATCGTGGGAATGGCCTGCCGCTACCCCGGAGGCGTGACCTCTCCCGAAGAACTGTGGCAGCTGGTGGCCGACGGGAGGGACGCCATCGGCCCCTTCCCCACCGATCGGGGCTGGGACACCCGGGAGCTGTACGACCCGGACCCCGGGCGCCCGGGACGGACGTATGTGCGCGAGGGCGGCTTCCTCACCGGCGTGGACCGCTTCGACCCCGGCTTCTTCGGCATCTCGCCCCGCGAGGCCCTGGCCATGGACCCGCAGCACCGACTGCTGCTCGAAGTGGCGTGGGAGGCCTTCGAGCACGCCGGTCTCGTCCCCGCCACTCTGCGCGGCTCGCCGACCGGGGTGTACGTCGGGCTGATGTACAGCGACTACGCCCGCCACCTGACGAGCACGCCCGAACACGTCGAGGGCTACCTCGGCCTCGGCAACGCCGGCAGCGTCGCCTCGGGGCGTATCGCCTACACCTTCGGCCTCGAAGGCCCGGCCCTCACCGTGGACACCGCGTGTTCCTCGTCCCTGGTGGCCCTGCACCTGGCGGCCCAGGCGCTGCGCCGGGGCGAGTGCGCCTTCGCGTTGGCCGGCGGTGCCACGGTGATGTCGGGGCCCTCGTCGTTCGTCGAGTTCAGCCGCCAGCGGGCGCTGTCCCCGGACGGCCGCTGCAAGGCGTTCGGCGCGTCCGCCGACGGCACGGGATGGGCCGAGGGCGCCGGCATGCTGCTGCTCAGCCGGCTGTCCGAGGCGTGCCGCGCGGGACTTCCGGTACTGGCCGTGGTGCGTGGCTCGGCGGTCAACCAGGACGGGGCGAGCAACGGGCTGACCGCACCGCACGGACCGGCGCAGCAGCGGGTGATCCGGCAGGCTCTCGTGGACGCGGGGCTGAATCCCGGCGACATCGACGCCGTAGAGGCGCACGGCACCGGCACCCGGCTGGGGGACGTCATCGAGGCGGAGGCCTTCTTCGCGACGTACGGGCGCCACGAACGGCAACACCCTCTCCGGCTGGGCTCGGTGAAGTCGAACATCGGCCACACCCAGGCCGCAGCCGGAGTGGCCGGCCTGATCAAAATGGTGCAGGCGATGCACCACGGAGTGCTGCCGCGCACGTTGCACGCCGAGGAACCGACCCCCCGTGTCGACTGGTCGACAGGACGGATCGAGTTGCTGAGCCGGGCGGTGGAGTGGCCCGCCACGGACCGTCCCCGCCGGGCGGGGGTGTCCTCGTTCGGCATCAGCGGCACCAACGCCCATGTGGTGCTCGAAGAGCCTCCGCATGCCGTGGCGGCGCCGGACGTCACGGCACGTCCTGGACCGGCCGCGGTGGCCGTTCCGGTGTCTGCCAGGAGCCTGCCGGGGCTGCGGGCCCAGGCACGACGGCTGCACGACCACGTGGCCGCCTCCCCCGATGCGGCCCCGGCGGACATCGGGTATGCGCTCGCCACCACGCGCGCGGCCTTCGACCACCGGGCCGTGCTGGTGGCCCGGGACCGGGCCGGACTGCTCGGCTCCCTGCGGGCCGTGGCCGAGGGCGACGACCGGCCCGGCGTGCACACGGGCACGTCCCGCCACCACGGCCCGACGGCCGTGCTGTTCACCGGCCAGGGCAGCCAGCGCGTCGGCATGGGCCGGGAACTCTACGAGTCGCGGGAACTGCATCCGGTCTTCGCCGACTCGTGGGACGAGTGCTGCGCCCTGCTCGACACACTGCTGCCGGTGCCCCTGCGGGACGTCGTGTTCGCCGCGCCCGGTACGGAGACGGGCGCGCTGCTGCACACGACCCGGTTCGCGCAACCGGCTCTCTTCGCCCTGGAGACTGCCCTGTTCCGGCAGTTCGAGGCCTGGGGGGTACGTCCCGGCCTGGTGGCCGGGCACTCGGTGGGCGAGGTGACGGCGGCGCACGTCGCCGGGGTGCTGTCCCTCGCGGACGCGGGCACCCTGGTGGCCGCCCGGGGCCGGCTCATGGACGCACTGCCGCCGGGCGGCGCGATGGCGGCCGTGGCCGCCGGCGCGGACGAGGTGGCCGCGCACCTCGCCGAGTCCGAGTCCGAGTCCGAGTCCGGGTGCGCGGTCGAGATTGCCGCGGTCAACGGCCCCGCCTCGGTGGTCGTCTCCGGCGACGAGGCCGCGGTGGAAGAGGTCGCCGCGTACTTCAGGGAGCGGGGCCGTCCGGCGACGCGTCTGCGGGTCGGCCATGCCTTCCACTCCGCTCGGATGGAACCCGCGCTGGCCGACTTCGCGGACGTGGTCCGGAGCCTGTCCTTCGCCGCGCCGCGGCTGCCCCTGATCACCGCCGTACGGGGCCGGGCGGCCACCGACGAGGAGCTGTGCACACCGGAGTTCTGGGTGGACCATGTCCGCCGGCCGGTCCGCTTCGCCGATTCCGTGGCGTACCTGGGCGACCGAGGAGCGGCGCACTACGTCGAACTGGGGCCGGACGGAGTGCTCACCGGCCTGGTACGGGACTGCCTCGCCCCGTCCGGACCGGCCCCGGCCGACCCGGACGCGGACGAAACGGACACGGGCGGAGCGGGCGGCGGCAGGCGGGGCCCGGCACCGCTGGTCCTGCCGACCCTGCGCCGTACGCGGCCGGAGGCGGACGCCCTGCTCGACACACTGGCCGCACTGCATGCCCACGGCGCGCCCGTCGACTGGCAGGAAGTCTTCGCCGGGCGCGGCGGGCGGCGCGTCGCGCTGCCCACGTACCCCTTCCAGCGCCGCCGGTTCTGGCTGGAACCCGAACCGGGCCACCCGCCCGTTTCCCCTGCGGCCGGGGCCACCCACCCGTTCCTGCGGTCGGTCACCCGCACGGCCGACGACGGCGGGGTGCTGCTGAGCGGGCTGCTCTCGGTGTACGACCAGCCGTGGCTCGCCGACCACGTGGTGGCGGGGGAGATTCTGCTTCCGGCCACCGCTTTCGTCGAAATGGCCCTGCACGCCGGCGAGTTGGCGGGCGCGGCCGAACTGGACGAGCTCGTCCTGACCGCGCCGCTGCCCCTGCCCCCGGACGGCACCGTCGAATTGCAGGTGAAGGTGGCGGGACCGGACGGCGCGGGACGGCGGACCGTGCTCTTCCACTCCCGGCCGCACACCCCCGCGGGCGACCGGCCCTGGCAACGGCACGCCGGCGGCACCCTCTCACCGGCCCAGCCGCCCACGGACCGGGAAGCGGCCACCACCGGGACCGGCGGCGGGCCCCGGCGGCACACGTCCTGGCCGCCGGAGGCGGCGACGCCGCTGAGTGCCGACGATCCGGGCACCGGACCGTACGAGCGGCTGGCCGCCGACGGGCTGCGTTACGGCCCCGCCTTCCAGGGCATGCGCGCCGCCTGGAGCCACGGCGAGGAGCTGTACGCCGAGGTCGTACTGCCCGACGCGGCCCGCACCCCGGGGCAGCAGGCGGACGGCCCGGGATTCGTCCTGCATCCCGCGCTGCTCGATGCGGCGCTGCACGCCCTGGCCTTGGACAGCCTCGTCGCGAACGGTTCCGGGACGGCCGATCCGGAAGCCGGCGGGTTGTCCCTGCCGTTCGCCTTCAGCGGGGTTCGCGTGCACAGCGCCCGCGTACAGCGCTTGCGGGTACGGATGACCCCCGGGACCGACGGGCGGGCCGGAGTGGAGCTGACCGACGAGACGGGCTCACCGGTGGCGACGGTCCGTTCGCTGACGCTCCGGCCCCTGCCGCGTACCGGATCGGCGACCGACGCCCTCGCCGGTGCTCTCCACCGGACGGACTGGGTGGCGCCGACCGGACCGCCCGTCCCCGTGGCGATGCCCCGCTGGGGAGTTCTGGGCACGGCGGGCACACGGCTGGTGGATGCCCTCGCGCCCCTGGGGTCCGGCGTCCCGGTGTACGCCGGACCGGTGGCGTGCGACGCGTCGTCGACCGTCGTCGTGGCCCCGTGCCCGACGCCGCCCGCCGCGACCGGCGACGCGCAGGACCAGGCCGCCGAGTCGCTGCGGGCAGCGGACTGGGCGCTGGGGCTCGTGCAGGAGTGGCTCGCCCAACCACACCTGTCCCGCTCCCGTCTCGTTCTCGTGACGTCCGGCGCAGTCACTCCGGCCGACGACGGTCACGGGACTGACGGCCGGTCCGGCGAAGCGCCGTCCGTACCGTCGCACGCACCGGTGTGGGGCCTGGTCCGCTCGGCCCTGCGCGAGAACCCCGGCCGCTTCGCCCTGATCGACATGGACGACCACCCGGACTCCTGGAACGCCCTGCCCGCTTTGCTGGCCGCCCCGGTGCCGGAGACAGCCGTACGCCGGGGGACGGCCTACGTGCCGAAGCTGACGCCACTGGCCGGGACGGCACCGGAGCCGCGGAAGCGGCGTCCGCTCGACCCGGAGGGCACCGTCCTGGTCACCGGAGGCACCGGTTCCCTGGGCATGCTGGTGGCACGGCACCTGGTCACCGCCCACGGCGTCCGGCATCTGCTGCTCGTCGGCCGGCGCGGGCCGGACGCTCCGGGGGCCCGGGAATTCGTCGCGGAACTGCGTGCGGCGGGCGCCGAGGCAGCCGTTCACGCCTGCGACGTCGCGGACCGGACCGCGCTCGCCGCCCTGCTCGACGCCGTACCGGCCGCCCACCCGCTGACCGGTGTGGTGCACAGCGCGGGGGTGCTGGACGACGGTGTCGTCGCGGCACTCACCCCCGACCGTCTGAGGCGGGTGCTGCGCCCCAAGGCGGACGCCGCTCTCGCCCTGCACGAACTGACCAGGGGACACGACCTGGCCGTGTTCGCGCTGTTCTCCTCGATCGCGGGTACCTTCGGCTCCGCCGGCCAGGCCAACTACGCCGCTGCCAACTGCGTACTGGACGCCCTGGCACGACACCGCGCCCGGCTCGGACTGCCCGGTACGTCGATCGCCTGGGGCCCCTGGCAGCAGGACGACGGCATGATGGCGCACCTGGGCGACGCGGACCGGCGGCGGATGGCCCGCGCCGGGTTCGGCCCGCTCGGGCCCGAGGAGGGCCTGGCCCTCTTCGACGCCGCCGTGGCCGGTGACGAACCCGCGGTGGTGGCGGCCCGCCTCGCCCCGGCAGCTCTCCGCGCCGGAGACCCGGCGGCGGACCGGCGCCCGACGCCTGCCGCCGACGCGGGTGACGGGAGCGGGGACCGGCCCGGCCGGGCCCCGGCCGCTGCCGCCCCCGGCGAGCGGGGCGAGGCGCTGCTCACCGGCATCCGGACCCTGGCGGCCCGCGTCCTGGGCCACGGGGACGAGGCGAGCGAGATCGACGAGGACGCCCTGCTCGCGGACCTGGGACTGGACTCCCTGGCCGCGGTCGATCTGCGCAACGAACTCGCGGCACGGACGGGGCTGGCACTGCCGTCCACGCTGCTGTTCGACTTCCCGACACCGCGCGCGCTCGCCACCGAACTGACCCGCCGCCATGCCGCCGACGCGCCCCCTGCAGGCGCCGCGCCCGACGCCCCGGCACGGCCCGACACCGCCGGTCCGGAGGGAGGCGCACCGCCGAACGCCCGGGCGCAGGCCGTCGACGCACCGCACGCCGGGGGAGCCCCGGACTCCCTGGGCGCGCTCTTCCGTACCGCCTGCGCCCGTGGACGGAGCTGGGACGGCATGGTGCTCCTCACCGTCGCCGCTCGCCTCCGCCCGGCCTTCGACAGGGCCGGGGCGTCCGGCGCCGCGCACGAACCCGTCGTGCTCGCGCCGGGCGGCGCGGGGGCCCGGCTCGTCTGCACCCCCGCGCTCAGCGCACTGTCCGGACCGCAGGAGTACGCACGCTTCGCTGCCGGGCTTCGAGGACTGCGGCCGGTCTCCGCGGTGCGGCACCCGGGGTTCGAACCCCGCGAGGCTCTGCCCGCCTCGCTGGACGCCCTCGTCACCGCCCAGGCCGCGGCCGTACGCGCAGCCGCGGGCGAAGGCCCTCCGGTACTGCTGGGGCGGTCGGCCGGTGGCTGGGTGGCCCATGCCGTGGCCGAGCGTCTGGAGGCCGAGGGCGCCGCCCCGGTGGCCGTCGTCCTGGTGGACACCTATCCACCCGGTCACGACGACCGGGACGAGGCGCTCTCCGCGATGACGTCCGACATGTTGCGCCGGGCGGCGGAGTTCACCTCGGACGACCCCGGCCGGCTCACCGCCATGGCCGGATACTTCGAGCTCTTCAAGGGCTGGGAACCCGCGCCACTCGCCTGCCCCACCCTGTACGTAAGGGCCCAGGACCCGCTGCCGGGCACCGAAACCGCCCCGGACTGGCTCCTGCCGCATGCCGGGATCACCGTGCCCGGGGACCACTTCACCATGCTGGAGGAGCACGCCCGTACCACCGCACTCGCCGTCCACGGATGGCTCGGCGGCCTGGTCTGAGGACATCGCGGGAGGGGCGCGGGTGCGGGGCGAAAGGAGGCGCAGAAGTCTCTTGCGCCCGCGGATCCTCCTGGAATGGGCTGTTCCCATGAAGAAGCGAAGCATTGCGGCACTGACCGCGGCCCTGGCCGTGGCACCCCTGCTGGCGACGGGTGTGCCGGGGCAGCCCGCGGTGGCCGCCGGCTCCGGGCCGACGTTCCCGCGCGGAGTGGACCTGGACACGGTGACGATCCCCGAGCTGCAGGAACGCATGAGCCACGGGGCCCTGACCTCGTCGGAGCTGACCCGGTCGTACCTCCGGCGGATCAAGGCCGTCGATCCGAGGATCCACGCGGTGCTGCGCACCAGCCCGACGGCCCTGCGCCAGGCGGCCGCCAGCGACGTCAGGCACCGCCTCGGGAGGGTCCGCGGTCCGCTCGACGGCATCCCCGTCCTGCTGAAGGACAACGTGAACACCCGTGACATGCCGACGACGGCCGGGTCGACGGCGCTGGCCGGGAGTCCGCCGGACACGGACGCGGATCTGGTCGTGAAGCTGCGCGCGGCAGGCGCGGTGATCCTCGGCAAGACCAACCTGTCCGAATGGGCCAACTTCCGCGCGGCGAAGCCGACGTCGGGCTGGTCGGCGGTGGGCGGGCAGACGAACAATCCGTACGTCCTGGACCGGAATCCGTGCGGATCGTCCTCCGGTTCGGCCGCCGCGCTCGCCGCGTCGTTGGCGCAGGTGGCGGTCGGCACCGAGACGGACGGCTCCATCGTGTGCCCGGCCGGGATGAACGGGGTCGTCGGCCACAAGCCCAGCCTCGGACTGGTCAGCCGGTCGGGCGTCGTGCCGATCTCCGCCGAGCAGGACACGGCCGGGCCCATGGCGCGCAACGTCGTCGACACCGCGATCACCCTCTCGGTGCTCAGCGGCGACGATGCCGCGCGCGCCCTCGGTCTCACGGACGCGGCCACGCGCCCCGGCGGCCTGCGCGGCAAGCGGATCGGACTGTGGCGGCTCCCCTCGCTCGGCACCGGGACGGACGCGCTGATGACCCGGACCGCGGCACGGCTGCGTGCCGCCGGGGCCGAGGTCGTCGAGGTGACCCCGCCGTACCAGGACAGGCTCGCGGAGCTTGAGTTCCCGGCGCTGCTGAGCGAGTTCCACCGGGACATCGACGCCTATCTGGCCACCCGCAACGGGCCTCGCGACCTCGCCCGGCTGGTCGAGTTCAACCGTACGCACCCGGCCGAACGGACCTGCTTCGCCGGTCAGGAGCTGTTCGAACAGGCCCTCGTCGCGCCGCCGACCACGGACCCGGGCCACCGGGCCGCGCGCGCCGAGCTGAAGGACCTGTCCCGGCGGTCCATCGACGAGACGATGGCCGCCCACGACCTGGACGCCATCGCCTCCCCGGCAAACCCGCCGGCCTGGACGACCGACTGCGGCCGGGGCGACAACGACGTGATCCCGTCCTCCACCCCGGCCGCCGTCGCGGGGTACCCCTCGCTGTCGGTGCCCGCCGGGTTCGTCGGCGAGCTGCCGGTCGGCCTGCTCCTGATGGCCGGCGATCACCAGGACGCCGAACTGCTGTCGCTGGGGGCGGCGGTGGAACAGCGGCTGGACGCGTGGAGGGCACCGCGGTACCTGCCTTCGGTGCCGTCCGACACCCTTCGTTGAGGCGGTCGGCGACGGCACCGTCGCCAGGCGCCGGGCTCCTATGACGGACCGGGGCGAAGAGGCGGCGAGAGGCGAGGGCCGAGGCCGGGCCCCGGCCCGTCGTCCCCCGGCCGCTCCCTCCCGCCGCCGGTCCGACCGCCCCGTGCTGCCCGGACCAGGAGGTATCCGTACGCATCGGAACCGGGCGCCGGTAGAGTGACCGGCCGAACCACGGGGAGGCGCCGATGCGGACGCGGTCAGGGATACGGAGACGGAGCGGGGCGTTCGGGGCCCGGGCGGGCACCGCACTCGCGGCGCTCGTGCTGCTCGGCAGCGCCGGAACGGCTGTTGCGGCCGAGCCGGGCACCGTGCCGAGCGCCACGGCAACGCCCACGGCGACCGCCACCACCACGCCCGACGACCGGGCCGCCGACCGCACGACCCAGTCCGAGCGCCTGGCCGCGGAACTGCGCCGGAACCCGGTCTACGTCTCGGCCGACCGTCCACGCCGACTGCCCCGCTCGCTCGCCCCGGACATCGCCGCCCTCGCCGAGCGCACGGGCGTGCCCACCTATGTGCTGGCGCTGCCCGCGGGGGACGCCACGCTGCTCGGCCTGGTGCACGACCGGCTCGGCGAGGACGGGCTGTATGTGCTGATCAGCGACCACAGCAGCATCACCGCCTCCGCGTTCGGCGTCGACGTCCCGGTCGAGGATGCCCGCCGCATCGCGCTGTACGGCACCCCGTACCGGGCCGGCCCGCTCACCGCGTTCGAGTCCTTCGCCGACGCGATCGCCTCCGGTCACGACCGGGCCGCCGCCAGGGCCGACGAGCTGTACGACCGCCACCACGAGGACGGCACGCCCGACCTGTACATCAGCTCCACCGACCGGCAGAACCAGAACCTGCTGCTCGGCCTGGCCGTGGTGGTGATCCCCGGTCTGGTCCTGGCCCTCGGCATTCGGCTCTCCCGCCGCCGCTCCGACCGGCCGCAGCCGGCCGGCACGAAGAAGGAAACCGGTGCGCAGGCCCCGGCCGTCCGCCTGGAAAAAGGTTCCGGCAATGGATTGAGCAAGGGTTCCGGCAAGGGATCGGTCAAGGGCGCTGGTACGGGATCGGTCACGAGCTCCGGCAAGGCCGCTGCGAAGCCGAAGCCGAAGCCGGGGTCGGAATCGAAGTCGCAGGCTCCGGCCCGCGCCACTTGGCCCGCCTCCCGCCGACGCGGTGTGCTTCCCGTGACGGTCTTGGCCACGGTGGCCGCCGCGGTCGCCGTGGTGACGGCCGCGCCCACCGTCTTCCCGCAGACCGTCGACAGCCCGTATCTCGACGTCACCCAGGACGACCTGAACGCCCGGGTGGAGGAAGTCGCCACCGGGCTCGCCGCCGGACCGATCTACCAGGACCCGTCCACCACGTACGCGCTGACCGCCGCCGACCTCCCCACGATCCGGCAGCGGATCGCCGAACTCGCCCCCAAGAGCCCGGTGTACATGCTGGCCACGACGACCGGCAGCGACGACGAGAGCGGCGGCGACAGCAGCACCCTGCTCGCCCGGGTCCACCAACGCACCGGCCAGAACGGCGTCTACGTGCTGATCGATCCGGTGTCCGGCCGGATCGACCTGGAGACCTTCGGCACCGACCAGGATGCCTCGCGCCGCTTCAGGCGTCTGCCGTCCACCGTCCGCTACCCGGAGTACCGCAGGAACGGTGACCTGCGGGTGGTGCCGCGCCTGGACCAGACCTTGGACGCCGTCGCCGCCGCCCGGCCGGAGAAGGGGTACGACTCGCCGACCCAGGACACCGAGCTGCCCCCGCTCCACGACAACCGGCTGCCCGGCCTGTTCAGCAGCGACTTCGGCCCCGGGATCATGCTCGGCACGATGCTGCTGGGCGCGCTGCTGCTGATCGCCTGGCTGGTCATCGCGATCGCCCGGGCCGTGCTGCGTTCCCGCCGCGCGGGCGCGGCCGACCCCTCGCCGCCGCAGCACGCCGGGCCCAGGCACACCACAGCGCTGCCGTCCGTCCGGCAACTGCGCTCCTGGGCCACCGCCGACATCCGCGAACTCACCGGGCGGCTGGCCGCCGCAGACCAGGACGCGCCCGGCCGCGCCCGAGCCTGGGACTGCCTGGACGCCGCCGAACTGCTGGCCGACTCCGGTGACGAGCACCCGGACGGAATCACGGAGGCGGGCAACCTGGCTGCCGTCGCGGTGCTCGCCCGGGCCGGGCTCGCCGCCCTCCGGGGGCAACTCGACCCCAGCCTCTGCCGGCTCAACCCGCTGCACGGCGAGGCCACCGGTGGCAAGGTCCCTGGATGGCTCGCCGGCATCGGCATCGGCCCCGGTTCCGCGCGGCTGTGTCCCGCCTGCCACTACGCCCTCCGCGGCAGTGGCGTGAACCGCAGCACCGCCGACCGGGCCGCCCGCGAACGGGAAGCCACCGAACGGCTGCTGGGCCTGCCGGGGGCGGACAGCCGTTCCCGGACCGCCTGGGACGAGGCCGGGCAGGTCCTGCCGGCCGCCCGCGAAGGGCTCGAAGCACTCATCCTCAGGGCCAGGGAGTCCGCCAGTGTCCAGTGACCGACCGACCAGTCACCGCCCGACCGGCTACCGGCGGACCAGAGACCTCCTGACCGGCGACCGGCGGACCAGAGACCCCCTGACCGGCGACCGGCCGGCCGGCGACCCCCTGAGCACTGACCGGCGGACCGGCGACCGGCCGAGCGGTTGCCGCCCGGTCGGCGCCTCCCGGGGCCGCGCCGCCGGACTGCTGACCGCCCTGCTGCTGGCCTGCACCTCGCTGCTCGGCACCGGCGTCTCCGCCCGGGCGGAGACCGCGGGTACCGGACCGACCGCCGCGACGATCGCCGAGTCGCTGGCCACCGACCCCGTCCACGTCGACCCGTCCTATGCGGCCGCAGTCAACCCGACCCAGGAACAGGCCCTGGTCGACCAGATCGCTGCGACCGGCCTGCCGATCAAGGTGGTGCTGGTGCCACTGAAGAAGGGCGACGCCTTCGACGGCGACGCCCGCACCCTCGCCGCGGTGATCAAGGAACGGCTCGGTGAGCAGAAGCTGATCCTGATCACCACCGACGAGTACGGGAAGTGGCTCAACGGAACCGAGTGGCCTGCCGACACCCATCAGACCCGCGACGCCGTCTCCGCCGTCGGCTTCCTCAAGGAACTCGACGACGCCGGCCTTGCCGCCCGGGTCGGCAAGGCCGTGGAACTGATCAAGGCCGGCAACGGCACCGAGGTCTACAAGGCCGAGACCGCCAGGATCGACAAGGAGTACTCGGCCCGGCCGAAGGACGAGGAGCACGCCTCCGACGGCGGCTCGACAACCCTGTTCACGGTCGTCGCGGTGCTGGTCCTCGCCGTCGTCGGCGGCGCCTTCGTGGTGCGCCGCCGCCGCTCGCCCCGGCACACCGCCCTCGGCTTCCCCGATGCCGTCTTCGCTGCCGACCAGGCCGCCGACGAGGCCGGGCTGCGCCGCCGGGCCGCGGCCGAGCTGCTCGCCCTGGGCGAGGCCGTGGAACAGGCCGACGGCACCGACACCCCGGGTCTGAGCCGTGCTCTGGACGCCTACGACGCGGCCGGCCGGGTGCTGGACGCGGCGGCGGGCCTCCCCGACCTGGTCGGAGTGCTGGCCCTGGTCGCCGAAGGACGCTCCGCTCTGGTCCAGGCCCCCGGGCTCCCGCTCTGCTTCTTCGACCCCCGGCACGGCGCCGCCGTCCGCCGGACCACCTGGCGCCCGCTCGGCCGCCGGGAGCGGGTGGATGTTGCGGTCTGCGAGGACTGCGCCCAGGCCCTGCGCGCCCGCCGCTCGCCGCAGGTGCTCGCGGTCCGGGACCGGGGCCGCACCATCCCCTACTTCGAGGTGCCCGCCGAACGCAGCCTGTGGGCCGCCACCGGTTACGGCTCCCTGCTCTCCGGCCCCGACGACACCCTCGCCGCCCGGGTCGGCACCGGCGAGTTCAGCCGCGCCCGGCAGCAGTCCGAGGACCTTGACGGCGCGGCCACGGACTGATCCCGACGAACAGGCGAGTGCGGCGAACCGCTGACGGGCCGCCGGTTCCCGGCTGCTCGGTTCGCCGGCCGCCCCGGCACATCGACGGCTACCGGCGCTGCTTCTGCTCCTGCTCCCAGTCGGCCCGGACGAGTTCGTACTCGACGTCACCATGCTCGGAACCCGGGATTGTCTCCGGCCAGTCCTCGGTGAAGCTCCGGAGGAACGACAGTCCGGCCTTCTCCATCACACGTCGGGACCGCGTGTTCACCGTCATCGTGTTCGCGGTGACCCGCCGCACCCCGAGGTCCGTGAACCCCTTGTCGATCAGGGCCCGCGAACCCTGGGTGGCGTACCCCTTGCCCCAGGCGGCCTTGTTCAGCCGGTAGCCGAGCTCAACCGCGAGCGGACTCTGTTCGTCGAGCGGGCGGAACGCGAACCAGCCCAGGAACGTCCCGGTGGTCTTCTCGTCGGCGGCCCAGTAGCCACGGGTGCCGAAGCACGGATGGTCGTGGAGGAGCCGCGGCAGGGTCCGTGCCCGGATCGCCTCGCGGCTTGTCGGCCGGCCGCCGTTGATGAAGCGCATGACCTCGGGGTCGTTGTCCAGCGTGAACAGGCGATCGACGTCGCTGCCGGTGTCGGTGAACGGGCGCAGCACCAGTTGCTCGGTCTCCAGGAAGACATGCATGCCGTGATCATCACCACCGGCGGTCGTGCCTGCCACCGAATATCCACGGCAGACCGATGAGTGGCGAGCGTGCTCGGACCCGGCCGAAGACGAGTCACGGCCGCGTCCCACAGCCGTACGTATACCCGTCCCGTCGCCGGTACGTATGCCGACGCCATCGGGGTGAGACGGGTCCGGCGGCACAGATACGTGTACCGACCTGCGGTTCGACGTACGCCCGGGCGCCGTGTCGTGCGGCAGGCTGGGCTTGCCGCTGGGGAGGTGGAGTTACTGCGCAGCGTTGGCGGATGACGCTGTCGCAGACCCGAGTGCTCCTCACCCCCAGCGGCACCGGAAACATGTGCCCGCGCTGTCGGCGGCGCAGGCGCATGATTCCGGCCGTCGGGGCCGGCGCCCGGCCAGGGGAACCGGGTCGGAGGACGGCCCGCCACCACGGCTCACACCGGACGGCCCGCGACCACGGCGGTGGCCTCAGCCGTCACCGGCTCCGCAAGGACGTCGGACACTCACCACCCGGCCGCGTGGCTGCGCGGAACGGCCACCTCCGCCTCACCTACTGGCGACGCGCCGAGACCATGAAACAGCCGAATTCGACCGCACGGACGTGCACGAAGGCCACTTCCGGATCGGAGAAGACCTCGTGCAGCGCGTCGTCCACCTCGGCGGCCCGCTCCTTCGGGATCTCGATCAGCCGTCCGCCGAGGATGTGCCCCTGGCCGTCGTAGGCGCGCAACACCCGGCGGGCACCGTGAAGTTCGACCGGGTAGCCGGTGCCGGAAACCGGTCCCTCGCACTCCTCGGCGTGGACGAAGACCGGACCGCACTCGTCGTACGGTCCGGGCTCGGCATCCGTCTCAGCCGCCCAGCGCCGCAACGGCGCGTACGAGACGAGGACGATCCGCTCACCCGCCTCGCTGTGCCGCAGACAGCAGCGCAGCGGGGCACCGCCCTCCGGATCGGTGACGGGCGTCCGGGCATGACCGGCGTCGTCCCGCTCCCGAAGTTGCTTCAGTACGGTGGGGTCGATGGCCCGCACCTCGTAAGTCGTGGTCATGGCTCCAGCATCCACAGACGCCCGTCCCGGTGCTGGCGGAAATCAGACGCGGCCCTGTCGGGCATCGACCGCTTCAGGTGGCGGACGTCAGCATGTCTGCGCGCGGAGTGCCGTACGTGCATCGTCTCCCACGGAGGTACGCCCGCGGCTCGGTCAGGGTGTTGACCAGTACGTGGTGCCGGGTGCCGGCCCGGACACCTTCGCCCGACACGTACCGGGATCGCTGCCGGCCGGATGGCTTCGATCGGATGGCTTCGATCGGGCGGCGCTACTCGGCCGGGCCCACAGCATCGCGGACGATCGCGGCGGATGCCCTGGCCGCGGCGAGGACCGGAGCCGTGTCGTGGGCCGCGCGGGCGAGCATGAAGGCCCCTTCCAGCAGGGCGATCACCGAACCCGCGGTGTCCCGGGCGGTTTCCGCCTCGATGCCCGCCCCGGCGTAGAAGCCGGCCAGGGCCTCGACCCACGAGGCGAAGACGTCCGCCGTCGCGCGACGCAGCGCCTCATGCGTACTGGCGACCTCCAGCGCCACGGGGGCGATCGGGCACGGGTCGGTGAAGTCCAGCTCCCGGAGGGTCTCGGCAGCGCCGGTGAAGGCGGCGGAGGTGGCGGCTGCCGGATCCGCCTCGGGGTCGGCGAACAGACTCCCGATCAGCTCCAGATACGCGGCTCCGGAGGTACGGATCACCTCCTCGCCGAGCTGGCCCTTGCCCCCCGGGAAGAAGTGGTACGCCGAGCCGTACGGGGCCCCGGCCGCCGCGACGATCTGCTTCATGCCGGTCGCCGCGTAGCCCTGCCGCCGGAAGAGTTCGGTGGCGGCGGCGACGATCCGCTGCCTGGTGTCGCCCGTGGTCCTCATGCCGGATAGTCTCTCACTAGATCGGTCTATCAAGTCATGGGCATGGGGAGGCCACGCGATGCCGGAGATCGAATTGAGCGCCGGAACCATCGAGTACACCGACACCGACACCGGCATCCATACGGGCACCGGGGACGGAGCGAGGGAGACCGTGGTGCTCGTCCACGGCCTCGCCTTCGACGAATCGGTCTGGGACGCGCTCGTGGCGGAGCTGCGCGAAGACTTCCGCGTGGTGGTCCCCGTCCTGCCGCTCGGCAGCCACCGCCGCCCGATGCGGCCGTCGGCGGATCTGTCGGCCCAGGGAGTCGCGGACCTGCTCGCCGAATTCCTGGAGCGGCTGGACCTGTGCGCGGTCACGCTGGTCCAGAACGACGCGGGCACCGCCCAGCTCCTGCCCGGCGTGCGCGACGAGCGCATCGCCCGGCTGGTGCTCACCTCCTGCGAGGCCCTCGACAACTACCCGCCGGGTGTCCAGGGCCGCACCCTGCTGGCGGCGAGCCGGGTGCCGGGCGGCCTGTTTCTGCTGCTCCAGTCCTTCCGGGTGCCCTTCCTGGTGTCGATGCGCAGCTCACTGGGCGGCATGACGGCGCACGGGATCCCGTACGAGCGGGTGCGCCGCTGGTACCGGCCGCTGCTCACCGACCGGGCCGTCCGCCGGGACCTCGCCCGCTTTCTGCGCTCCACCCAGAAGGACACCTATCTGCGGGCCGCCGAACGACTGCGGCATTTCGACCGGCCGGCACTGGTGGCCTGGGGCGCCGAGGACCGGATGATGCCGCCCGAGACCGGACGGCGCCTCGCCGGACTGCTGCCGCGCGGGCGGTACGTCGAGATCCCCGAGGCCGGAACGCTGGTGCCCATGGACAACCCGGCGGCACTCGCGCAGGAACTGCGCCGGTTCATCGAGGAGCACGCCTGAGCGCTCGTCCACCGGGCATCGCGGGGCAGCCCTTAGTCTGTACGGGGCAACACCGTGCGCGGGCACGAAAAGAGGAAGCACCATGTCCTTCGCTCCCCTCGGCCGGCACAACGGCGAGCACAGCGACTACTGCAACACCAGCCTGTGCTGCCGCTGCCAGCAGCGGAACTGGACGACCCAGCAGGGCAACGAGCGGCTGTGCGGGCTGTGCGCGGCCTGCTGCCGCGAATGCGGCAGAGCCCCCGCGTCACACCTGGACGGGCTCAACGACGGGATCTGCGTGGACTGCCGCGGACTGTGCACCCGCTGCCACGGCCCGCTGCCCGACGGGGGAGTCTGCCACTGCCAGCAGTGGAAGCAGAGCCCGGGCAACGACCCGATCCGCTTCATCATGCAGGGCTTTCCCCAGCCGCTGCTCCAGGCGCTCGGGCACCGGGTTCCGCGCACCCTGCCCGACATCCTGTTCGAGGAGCTCAAGCACCGGACGGCCGCCCAGCTCCTCGACCGTATCGAGAGGCGCTGGAGCAACCGCTGGTCGCACGCGATCCACGAACGCGACGAGGAGAACCGTCGCCGCTGGGCGCCCCAGGAGATCGCCGAGGCCCTCGTACACCCCAGCAGCTGCTCGAACCGGGCGTGCGAGGACGGCTACCTCCTGGCCGACGGAGCGCCCTGCCCGTACTGCCGACGGCCCGCCCACCGCTTCGTCCCCGCCACGGCCGAGGCGATCTCCACCTCGGAACACGCACGGGCGACCGCGGCGCAGATCCGGCAGGCGCTCATCAGCAACCGCTCCACCGGGAGGAAACCCGGCCGTGGAGCGCCGCCGGGCGCCTGGCCGGCTTCTTCCACCGACTGACGGCCCGGACCACTGGCCCGCACCGATCGGCCGATCGGTGCGGGCCGGTGGGGAAGGCGCCCCACCCGAGATAGGAAAAGCG
>NZ_JBEYFB010000014.1:0-196741 GCF_040634135.1 Streptomyces sp. NPDC007164 | reverse complement strand
CCCGAACCCGCACAGTCACCCTCGCCGCATGACCAAGGCAAACAGCTACAAATCCGATGGCGCAGCCTTGACGAAGGACATAGAGGCACCCCCCCCACACGAGGAGATCCTGTGCCGAATCGCGCGATCCGTCGTATCTCCGGCGCGACCCTGGCCGGCGCGCTCGCCGCGGCGACTCTGGCCGCCAACGCACCGCAGGCGTCGGCGGCCGGGACTCCGTCGCTGCGCGTCCTCACGTACAACACCTAGCCGCAGGCACTTTTTTACCGCGTTGTCAGCCATGCCGTGAGCGCCGACCCTCCAAGGGTCACCAGCGCCGTGAAGAGGCGCACCGGTGCACGCTGAACAGTCATACGGAATCCGCCAACTCGGATGTCTACTGCGGGGGTCCTGTGGTCGGTGCCCATGGGCTGTCCCTCCCTTGCGCTCTCAGCGGTTCTGCGAGCCGTGGTGGACCGTAGCGCGGGCGGTGGGGTGCACGTCTACCGCGATGCCGTTGGTAGACCCGAGATCCTGGATTGTCGTGGGGGAATCCTTACTGATCGTATTCACGTCTCAGGAAATCAGGCGGCTCCCCCCATGCATCGCAGACCCCACCCCTTACTCGGTCCCCGGCAGCCCGGAGCCGATCGTTCGCGGCATTGCGGTCGCCCCCTGAAGGTGATCCCTCACGTCGAAGACGAGGCGTCGCGGACGGGGTTCGAACCCACACTTCCCCCGAACGTCGGGGTGCAGTTGCGGGGCGCTCCGATCCGCGCATGCTGGAAGGAGACGTCCCATCGAGAGGTCCCGCTATGGCTACCGTCCACCGCCCGACGGAAGTTGAAGCATCCGCCTTTGAGGTCTACAGACTTGAGCTGACCGAGGCCGAGCAGAGCGAACTTAGGGCAGCTCCCGAAACGTTCTTGAGAGACCTACTGGAACGCGACGGGCACACCGTAAATCGCCTGCTCATCGATACGCGAGTGCTGAACGACGACTGTCCCGGCGGAGAATACGAAGTGGTCCATCTGCTCTCGCCCGCCTATCGGCGCTCCGAACACTCCGTCAGATGTGTCCCACCAACGTGAGACGAGGGAAAGTCGGCAGGGTTCGTGCGGCCGGGGCGCTCGACCGCACTCTACCCGGAGGAGAGCGCGGGGAGCACGGGAGCGCCACCGGCCGTCAGAGGCCGTACTCCTTCGACACCCGGAACAACTCGATCGCCGCCGACCGCTACCTCCGCGAGGACCTCGACCACGTGCTGCACCGCACCGGGCACGCGCAGCCGTCCGGGTGGACGAACGAGGCGGTCGAGGAGCAGAGCGCGCCCTGGACCGTGTCGAGTTGGGGCACCGGCTACACGTACACGAATCTCTCCGACCACTACCCGGTGGTCGCGTCGGTCCGGTAGCGCCCGGAGCGGTCAGGGCTTCGGCCGCGGTGCGGGGAATCCGCACCGCGGTGGTCCGGCCGACGTGAGCGGCACAAACCGGCGCCATGAATGGTCGCTTCGTGGTCATCTACGATCGTTCGCGTGTGCGCAAATGTCATGGTCGCCGAAGACGACGAGAAACAGGCCGAACTCGTACGCCGCTACCTCGAACACGAGGGCCACGCGGTCACGGTCGTCGGCGACGGGCTCGCGGCGCTCGCCGAGGTCCGGCACCGGGAGCCCGATCTGCTGGTGCTCGATGTGATGATGCCGCGCGCCGACGGTCTGGACGTGGTACGTGTGCTGCGCGCCGAGCACCGGGAGCTGCCGGTGCTGATGCTGACGGCCCGCAGCACCGAGGACGATCTGCTGCTGGGTCTGGATCTCGGCGCCGACGACTACATGACGAAGCCGTACAGCCCGCGTGAGCTGATGGCCCGGGTACGGACCCTGCTGCGGCGCAGCCGTCGGGGCACGGAGGGCACCGCGTCCGCCGCGGACCAGGCGCTGAGGTGCGGTGCGCTGGTCGTCGACCCGGACCGGCACGAGGTGTCCGTGGAGGGCCGGCCGGTGGACTGCACACCCGGTGAGTTCCGCATCCTCGCCGCGATGGCGACCGAACCGGACCGGGTCTTCACCCGGCAGCGGCTCCTGGAGGAGCTGCACGGCTTCGACCGCTACATCAGTTTCCGCACCGTCGATGTGCACATCATGAACCTGCGCAAGAAGATCGAACCCGCGCCACGTCGGCCTATCAGGCTGCTCACCGTCTTCGGTGTCGGCTACAAGCTGACGGACCCGGCGAGGAATGCTCCGCGTGCGTCGTGACCGGCGGCGGAACCGGCCGCCGCTCCGCAAGAGCCTGTTCGGCCGCCTGCTGGCGGTCTCCGCGCTGGTGGCAGCCTGTTCGGTGGCCGCCACGGCCTGGCTGGCCGTACAGACCACCTCCGGCGCCATCAAGCAGGAGCAGGGCCAGAACCTGACCGCCGACGCCCGGATCTACAACACCCTGCTCGGCTACGCGGCCGGCCACCCCACCTGGGAGGGCGTCGACGGCACCGTGCGCGACCTGGCGCGGCAGTCCGGCCGGCGGATCGCGCTCACCACCGAGCAGCGCCGCCCGCTCGCCGATTCCGCTTCCCGGCCGGCGCCGCCCGCGCTGCCGCCCCAGGCATCGGCGATCGTCGACCCGCTGTCCGTGGACACGGCCCTGTCCCGGACGGTCGACCGGTCCGAGGACGCGGCCGACCGGGTCGACCCGCGCGCGGTCGGACCGTTCCGGTTGCCCGCCGCCGAGCGTAAGGCGTTGCAGCGTGCCGCCGACCGGAACGCGGCGTGCCTGAGCCGGGTCGGGATCGCGGCGGACGTGGTCACGGGCCCGAGCGGGCGTCCGCGCATGGAGATCGTGGGCAATGATCCGGACCGTGTGCAGAACACCCGGTGCACGACAGACGAGCTGGACTCCCCGACCGCGACCGAACAGAAGGCCCTGGACGCGCTCAACCAGCTCGCCGACGCCTGCCTGAAACGCCAGGACCGTCCGGGCATCCAGCTCAACCTGGACCTGTCCTGGGGCGGCGGCTCCATACGGAAGGCCCCCTCCGAGGCCGCGGCTCCCGTACCCGAACCGCCGCCGAGCCTCCGCACCGACGAGGACGACCGCGCCACCGCCTCGTGCGTGGACACGGCCCGCCGGGAACAGCTCAGCTCCTATGTCGCCTCGCCCGCCCTGCTGTTCATCGGCGACGAGGACGGCACGACCGTGCCCGGCTTCGACCTCTCCCCCGCGAACACCGCGAAGATCGCGGGCGCCGCGGCGCTCGTCCTGGCACTCACCGTCGGGGCCACGATGCTCGCCGGATCCCGGCTGGCGCGGCCGCTGCACGCGCTGACGGGCGCGGCCCAGCGGATGCGGGACGGTGAGGACTCCGAGCCCGTGCTGGTCACCGGCGACAACGAGATCGGCCGGCTCGCCGCGGCCTTCAACGACATGGCCGACCACCGCGCGCGTCTGGAGACACAGCGCAAGGACATGGTCAGCGACGTCGCCCATGAGCTGCGGACCCCGCTGAGCAATATCCGGGGCTGGCTGGAGGCGGCTCAGGACGGCCTGGCGGAGCCCGACCCGGCGTTCATCGGCTCGCTGCACACGGAGGCCCTGCAGTTGCAGCACATCATCGACGACCTCCAGGATCTCGCCGCGGCGGACGCGGGCGCCTTGCGTCTGCACCCCGAGCAGCTACGCGTCGAGGACGTGCTCGCACAGGTCGCCGCGGCGCACCAGGCCGGGGCCGAGACCGCCGGGGTGACACTCTCGGCGCCGCCCGCTGCGGACAGCACGCCCTCCCCCGCGCTGTGGGCCGACCCGGTCCGGCTGCGCCAGGCCATCGGCAACCTGGTCTCCAACGCCGTACGTCACACTCCGCCGGGCGGACGTGTGACGGTGCGCGCGTACGGCGCGGGGACGTCGGTGGACGAGGCCGCGGCCGGCCGAGAGGTCGTGATCGAGGTCGCGGACACGGGCAGCGGCATCTCGGCTGAGAACCTGCCGCATGTCTTCGACCGCTTCTGGCGCGCCGAGAAGTCGCGCAACCGCCGTACCGGGGGCAGTGGGCTGGGTCTGGCGATCGTACGGAAGCTCGTGGAGGCGCACGGGGGCTCGGTGAGCGCGGCGAGCGTCGAGGGTCAGGGTTCGGTGTTCACACTGCGCCTGCCTGTGGATGCGGCAGATGCGGCGGATGCGGCGGATACACCGGGTACGGGGAACGCCGAGGAACCGGCCGACGAGTCCCAGACCGCCGCTGACCGGGCCTGATGCGATGACCACAACGTTCTGACAGCTTCTTCATAACTTCGGGCCAGCCTGTCGGCATGCCTCGCGCCCCGGTGCGAACCGGTACCCGGGTACCGACGAGGCCGACCTGGAATGGAGCGATGTCCATGCCCCACCGACTGTCCCTGCGCACTGCTGTCCTCGCCGCTGTCGCGGCCGGCGCGGTGCTCGTACCGTCCGCCGCCGCCTTCGCCGACTCCGCGCCCTCGCCTTCGGCGCCGTCCGTGAAGCGGTCCGCGGCAGCCCGCGCGGAGGGCGGCGCCACCCCCGAGCCCAGGAGCGCACAGCCGTCGGTGGCGCCCCGTGGCGGCGTCGCCGCGGGCGACAGCCCGGCACCGGCCGAGCCCGAGCCCGCTGTCAGGCGTCCGGGAACCGCCGCTCCGCGCGGTGGCGTGGCCGCCGGTGAGCGACCGGCCGGAACATCCGGCGATCAGACCACCGCCCTGGCCGGATCGGCCGCGGCGGCCCTGCTGGTCGCCGGTGCGGGAACGATCGTGCTGCGCCGCCGCTCCGCCGCGCAGCGCAACGGCTGACCGACCGGCAGCGACCGCGCCGAGTCGACTGACTCCGCGGGCCGGTTGACACCCGTCAGCAGTTGACGCCCCCTCGTGGCGCCGTCCTTCCCGGGCGGCGCCACTGCCGATTCCCGCCCAGACCTGGAGCCCTCATGTTCCGCATCTCGCTCTCGCTCCGACGCGCCGCGCTGCCGCTGCTCGCCTGTCTCTTCCTCGCCGGCTGCTCCTCCGACACCACGGACGGCCCGGCCGCCGCAGCACCCGGCAGCAGCAGGACCGCCGCGGTCGGCACTCCGGCACAGGCCGGTTCGACGGGGGCCGGGAAATCCGACGACGCCCCGGCAACCGCCCCCGTCCGCATCCGGATCCCGTCGCTCGGCATCGACAGCGAGCTGATGCGCCTCGGCCTCAACCAGGACGGCACCGTCGAGGTACCTCCCGCCGAGAAGGGCATGACCGCCGGCTGGTACACCGGCGGCGCCGCTCCCGGCGAGCGCGGCGCCGCGGTCGTCATCGGGCACAACGACACCCGCTTCGGGAAGGCCGTCTTCCACGATCTGAAGAAGATCACCGCGGGAGCGGACATCGCCGTCCACAACGACCGCGGCGCGGAACTCCACTTCCGGGTCACCGCCACCGAGACGGTCAGCAAGAAGGCCTTCCCGACCGAGAAGGTCTACGGATCCACCGGCGCTCGCACCCTGCGTCTCATCACCTGCGACGGCACCTTCGACGCCCAGGGCCACCCGGTGGACAATCTCATCGTGTACGCGAACCGGAGCTGAGGAATCCCCGCGCCGGCCGCATAGCGATTCATGTCTTCCGAAGGCGCTCGGAGGACGTCTCGGGCTCGATCACGGCAGGGCCCTGGAACAGCCGCCGGCCGCTTCCCCGGTCATGAGCCGTCCGCGGTGGCGTCGAGCAGCCGGCCGATGTGCGCATCGACCGGCTCCAGCACAAAGCGGACCTGCCGACGGAACGCCGGCCGCTGCTCTTCGCGTGCACGCGGGCCCGGGACGGGCTGCCTGTGCAATGGCCGGGCACGCCCGGCGACTTCCTGGTGGCGGCCGACGTGTCTCAGGCCTCTTGGGCGCGAGGGCCGGGCCGTGGGCGTCGCAGGGCCAGGGCCGCCAGCGCCTCGGGGGCGCCCTCCGGGCCGCGGATGCCCGGGAAGGCGTTGATGTCGACGACGACGGGCGCCCCCTCGCGGTCCAGCAGGTCGACCCCATAGACATCCAGGCCGAAGACCTCCCCTGTACGGAGGGCGAGCCGGGTCCAGTCCTGCGGCAGATCACGGACCAGCGGCGCGGGCCGCGCGCCGCCCGGGGGTGCGCCCACCGGTGCGGGACGCACGCCCGTGAACACCTCTCCCGCGATCACCCACAGCTTGTGGTCCCAGCCGCTGTTCGCGACGAACTCCTGCAGGACGACGGGCTCGTCGGACCACTTCGACGCCAGGTCCCTGAGCCCGTCCGGGCCGTCGACGCGGGCGACCAGGTCCGCGCGCCGGCTGTGACGGCTCTTGACCATGAGCGGATAGCCGTTCGCTTCCGGCTCCGCTCCGCGGAGGGCTTCGGACAGCGCGTCCAGGGTCCATGTCCGGGGCATCGGCAGGCCTGCGTCTTCCGCCACGGCGGCGATCCGGCTCCTGTCCTGGCACAGCTCCGTCGCGGCAGCGGAGTTCACCACCCGGGCGCCGAGCGCTGCGAGAGAGCGTGCCAGCACCAGTGCCCGGGGCGTATGTGCCTTCAGGAGGTAGACATCGGCGAGCTCGTCCGGGGACACCGGTTGCGACGGGGAGACGGCTCCGGAATCCGGGTCCGAGAACGTCACCTGGTGCTCCGCCTCGACCAGCGCGGCGGAAACCGCGGCGAGCAGCGGATGATCCGGCTTGTCGGTCAGCAGACACACCTTCATATCCGCGCGCCTTCGGGCACCGCTGCCACCATGTCCGCTCCGGTGCCGGGACCGAGTCCGGCCACGGGATACGGGTGGGGTCGCGCGTGGGGGCCCTGCGCCGGCACCGGAACGCGCGGGGTGGCAGGGGGCGGGCCCGCCCGGTCGGCGCCGCCGGTCCTGGCCAGCTCAAGGACGGCTCCGGCCAACCGGGACGCGGCGTCCGGGACCTGACGGAAGCTCGGGAAGTCGTTGATGTCGACGATCACGGGGCCGTCCGGGCCGAGCACCACGTCGATGCCGTACAGATCGAGGCCGAAGACCGCTCCCACCTTCGCCGCCGCCGCGGCCACCTCGGCGGGCAGGGGGACGGCCCTCTCGTCGACCGGGGCGTCCGGGTGGAGCGGGGAGCGGCGCACGGTGGCGTGGAACTCGCCCGCGAGACAGTAGACCTTCAGGTCGGAGCCCGCATTGGCCACGTAGGGCTGTGCGATGAGCTGGCCCTCGCCCGCCCACTCCCCCTCAGCCAGCCCCTCGGGGTCCGACACGAGCCGTACCCCGCGCCCCGAGCTGCCGTCGGCGGGCTTGACCACCAGGGGGAAGAGCTCCGCGGGCACATCCGCGAACAGCGTGGCCCTCGGCGCCGAATAGGTGACCGGAACCGGCAGCCCGTACTGTCGCGCGATCACCGAGGTGAGGACCTTGTCCCGGACCGCGCGGATGGACCGCGCATCGTTCACCGTGGTCAGCCCCACCGCCGCCGCGGCCTCCAACAGGGTGAGCCCGGGGCCGCCGGACACGGTCTTGAGTACCCAGGCGTCATGGGTCCCCGCCCGCACCTCCTCCGAGATCCGCAGGAGCGAGCCGCCGGGGCGCACCACGTCCACCTGGTGTCCCCACGACTTCAGTTGCCGGACGACGTCGAGCGGCATGCCGTCATGCCGGTACAGCTCTTCGACGAGGAAGCAGAGCTTCATCCCAGAACCCCTCGGTGCCCCACGGTTGATGGGGGCACAACGATGCCTCGTGGTGCTCCTTCGAACACCACCAAAAGGGCAACGCTACGTCACGCCTGCCCCAAAGCGACCTCGGCCGTGGGTTACTGATGCTCCGTTCATCCTCCGCTGTCCACAACGACAGCGGCGCGGAACTCCACTTCCGGATCACCGCCACCGAGGCAGTGAGCAGGAAGGCATTCCCGGCCGAGGAGGTCTCGGTCCTCCTCGGCCGTGTTCCTGGACCGGCTCAGCACCCGGGACGCCGGTCCGGACCGACCGCCCAGGCCGTCAGAGCAGAGGTCAGAAGAAGACCCCGCACCGCAGCAGCACATTCGCGTACGGCCGCGCCTCGCCCGTCCGTACCACCAGCCGGGATCCCGCCGAGAGCAGCTTGAGCTCGTCGTGCGGTACGTGGGCGAGTCCGGGGAGGCGGTCGGTCAGGAGACGGGCGGTCTGCGGGTTGGCCGCCATGACCTCGTGCGCCGCTGTCGCGCCCTCCACGACGAGTTCGTCCAGCAGACCGTCGAGAACCTCGGCGAACGAGGGGACGCCGGCGCGGAAGGCCAGGTCGACGACGCGGGGGCCGGCCGGAATGGGCATGCCCACGTCGCAGATCAGCACTCCGTCGCCGTGTCCCAGTCCGGCCAGGGCTCCGGCGAGGTGACGGTTGAGAATTCCTGCCTTCTTCACGGGGCCGCGACTTCCGCCGCGGCCGGGACTTCGTCCGCCGTGGGAAAGGACTCCTGCGCGCCCCGCCTCGTGACGGCCGCCGCCCCCACCCGCACGGCGAACGCGGCGGCCTCCGTGAGTCCTTCCCCCAGGCCGAGCCGCCAGGCCAGGGCCGCCGTGAAGGCGTCACCCGCCCCGGTCGTGTCCACGGCTTCGACCTTGAGGCTCGGAACGGGTACCACATCGCCGGTACGGCCGTCCGCGACGAGCGCTCCCGCCGCCCCCAGTGTGACCACGACCGACCGCGGGCCGAGACCGAGCAGTGCCCGCGCCCACTCCTGGGGTGTGCTGCCTGCGGACTCGCCCAGCATGTAGCGCGCTTCGTGCTCGTTGACCACCAACGGGTCGCAGGCACCCAGCACATGGCCGGGCAGGGCCGCGGGCGGGGAAGGGTTCAGCACCAGCCTGCTGCCGGGCGACATCGCACCGGCCACCTCGGCGACCGTCTCCAGCGGGATCTCCAGCTGTACGGAGACGACCCGGGCGGCACCGAAGAGCGCGCCGGCCGCCCGGATGTCCTGCGGAGTGAGGCGGGCGTTGGCCCCCGGCGACACCACGATGCTGTTGTCACCCGAGGGGTCCACGGTGATCAGCGCCACGCCGGTGGGGGCCCCGCCCACCAGGACACCATCGGTCACGACGCCCGCCACCCGTTGTGATTCCAGGAGCAGGCGGCCGTGCGCGTCGTCGCCCACCCGGGCCAGCAGGGCCGTGCGGGCACCGAGGCGGGCGGCGGCGACCGCCTGGTTCCCACCCTTTCCGCCCGGGTGGACGGCCAGATCGGAGCCGAGCACGGTCTCACCGGCGGCGGGCCGGCGTTCGACGCCGACGACCAGGTCGGCGTTGGCGGAGCCCACGACCAGCAGGTCGTACCGGTCCTGGCCCTGGTCCTGATCGCTGTCGCGGTCGCTGTCGTTCATCGTTCCTGCTTTCCGTGGCCGGCCACTGCTGGGGCCCAGATCATTCGCGGTCTTTCGCGGTCAGGAGAAATCGGCGACGTTCTTCTTGGTGACGACCTTGACCGGCACCATCACCATGCTGTCGACCTTCTTCCCCTCTGCCGCCTTCACCGCGTTCCGCACGGCGATCCGGCCGAGTTCCTTCGGCTGCTGGGCCACGGACGCGTACAGCGTGCCTGCGCCAACCGCCTTCAGGCCATCCGGAGTTCCATCGAATCCGACGACGGACACCGACTTGCCCGCCTTGCTGCCGAGCGCCCTGACCGCGCCGAGCGCCATCTCGTCGTTCTCGGCGAAGACGCCGGTGATCCCGGGGTGGGACTGGAGCAGGTTGGTCATGACGTCCAGGCCCTTCGTGCGGTCGAAGTCCGCCGGCTGCCTGGCGACGACCTTGATGCCCGGATACGCCTTGAGTCCCTCGGCAAAGCCGGCGCCTCTCTCGCGGCTGGCCGACGTACCGGCCGTCCCCTGCAGCACGACGATGCTGCCCTTGCCCCCGAGCCGGTCGGCCAGTGCCTGGGCGGCGAGCCTGCCACCCGCGACGTTGTCGGATGCCACGAGCGTGGCGGTCCGCGCCTTGTTGACCCCTCGATCGGCGGCGATCACCGGGATGTCCGCCTTGTTGGCGCCCCGGACGGCAGGGCCCGCCGCATCCGAGTCCACCGGGTTCACGATGATCGACTTCACGCCGGAACTCGTGAAGTTCTGGAGCTGGTTGGCCTGCTGCGAGGCGTCGTTCTGTGCATCGGTGACGGTGAGGTCGACCCCGGCCGTCCTGGCCTCGGCCTGCGCTCCCGCCTTCATCTGCACGAAGAAGGGGTTGTTGAGCGTGGAGAGCGACATGCCCACCTTGGTGTTACCGCCGGAGGAACCGGAGTTGAAGTAGGACACCCCGCCCACGACGACAGCCACGCACACTGCGGCGATGCCGAACTTCAGCGCTCCCGCTCCCTTGCGGCCCGATCCCGGCGACCCCGGCGCGGCGGACGAACCGCCCGGGGCGGCGGCGCCTGATCCGGCCCTGCGGCGGACCGTGTCCAGCAGCACCGCGAGGGCGATGACGACACCGATGACGACCTGCTGCCAGAAGGCGGACACCGAGAGGAGGTTCAGCCCGTTGCGCAGCACGGCGAGGATGAGCGCCCCGATCAGTGTGCCGGACGCCTTGCCGACACCGCCGGCGAGGCTGGCGCCGCCGATGACGACCGCGGCGATCGCGTCGAGCTCGTACCCCTGCGCGGCCTGCGGCTGCGCGGAGGTCAGACGGGAGGCGAGGACGATGCCCGCGACGGCGGCGAAGAGCCCGGACAGGGCGTAGATGGCCAGCTTCTGCCGCTTGACGCGCAGCCCGGAGAGCCGGGCCGCCTCCTCGTTGCCGCCGATCGCGTACATCGAACGGCCGATGTAGGTACGGGCCAGGATCAGCGCCGCGATCAGTCCCATCACGACCATCACGAGGACGGGGACGGGGAGCCAGCCACCGAGTGTGTCGCCGAGCACGGAGACCGGGTCGGGGAAGTCGATCGGCTTTCCCTGGGAGATGACCAGGGACAGGCCCCGCGCGATGGACAGCATCGCGAGCGTCGCGATGAACGGTGGCAGTTTGCCGTACGAGACGAGGGCCCCGTTGACGAAGCCGCAGGCGATGCCGGTGGCGACGGCCAGGACGACGGCCAGCCAGACCGGCAGCCCCTGCGAGGTGGCCGACCAGGCGAGGACCGTCGCGGAGAGCGCGGCCACCGAGCCGACGGACAGGTCGATGCCCGCCGACACGATGACGAAGGTGACGCCGAACGCGAGGATCGCGGTGACGGCGGCCTGCACACCGACGTTCAGCAGGTTCTGGGTGGTCAGGAAGTCGCCGGAGAGCAGCGACATCGCCACCAGGAGTACGACCAGGGCGCTCAGGGCGCCGTTGTCGAGCAGAAGCCGGCGGACCGTGCGCCCTGCGGCGCCACTGGCGCCCATACTGCTCTTGAGCGTGTCAGTGGCCACGGGGGCTCTCCTCTTCGTTCACGGCCGGATCCGCCGCCGTAGTTGTTGTGGGCGCTGTCGTGGGGGCCGCGCCGACGGCGAGGGCCATCACCGCGTCCTGGGTCGCTTCGTGGGCGGTGAGTTCTCCGGCGATCCGGCCCTGGGACATGACCAGCACCCGGTCGCTCATGCCGAGGACCTCGGGCAGGTCGCTGGAGATCATCACAACCGCGTGGCCCGATGCGGTCAGCTCGTTGATGAGCTGGTAGATCTCGACCTTGGCGCCGACATCGATCCCGCGGGTGGGTTCGTCGAGGATCAGCACCCTGGTGTCGGCCAGCAGCCACTTCCCGATGACGACCTTCTGCTGATTGCCGCCGGAGAGCGTACGGACGTGCTGGCCGAGACCCGCCATCCGTACGCCGAGCTGTTCGGCGATCCGGGCCGCGGCCACGCGCTGCCCCTTGAGGTCCACGAGTCCGGACCGGCTCGCCGAGCGCAGGGTGACCAGGCCCAGGTTCTCCTGCACCGAGGCGTCGAGCACCAGGCCCTGCCCCTTGCGGTCCTCGGGCACGAGGCCGATTCCGGCGCTCATCGCGGCGGTGACGTCGTGCTTGGCCAGCCGCTCGCCGACCACGTCGACGGTGCCCCCGTCGTAGGGGTCGGCGCCGAAGACCGCGCGGGCGACCTCGGTGCGGCCCGCGCCGACGAGACCGGCGAGGCCGAGCACCTCTCCGGCCCGCACCTCGAAGCTGATGTCGTGGAAGACACCGTTGCGCGTCAGGCCGCGCACCGAGAGCAACGGGCCGCCGGTTTCCGGGCGTTCACGGGGGTACTGCTGGTCGATGCTGCGTCCCACCATCAGCTGTACGAGCTCCGCCTCGGGCGTCGAGGCGGGAACCTGGTCGATGGACCGGCCGTCGCGCAGCACCGTGACCCGGTCGCCGAGTGCCGCGATCTCTTCGAGGTGGTGGGTGATGAAGACGACTCCCACCCCGTCCTCGCGCAGCTGCCGCACGATCCGGAAGAGCCTGTCGACCTCTTCCGAGGTGAGAACGGCGGTCGGCTCGTCCATGATCAGCACGCGGGCGTCCAGGCTGAGCGACTTGGCGATCTCCACCATCTGGAGCCGGGCGATGCCCAGTTCACGGACCTTGGCCTTCGGCGAGACGTGCAGGCCGACGCGGTGCAGGAGCACCTCGGCGTCCGTCTCCATGCGGCGCCGGTCGATCATTCCGAAGCGGCGTGGCTGCCGGCCGAGGAAGATGTTCTCGGCCACCGTCAGATCGGGCACCAGGTTGAATTCCTGGTAGATCGTGGCGATGCCGAGCCGTTCGGCGTCCTGCGCGCCGTGGATGCGGACCTCGCGGCCCTTGGCGAAGATCCGTCCGCTGTCCGGTCGGTAGGCGCCGGAGAGCATTTTGATGAGTGTGCTCTTGCCCGCTCCGTTCTCACCGAGCAGGACGTGCACCTCGCCGCTGCGCAGGTCGAAGTCCACGCTGTCCAGTGCGACCACACCGGGGAAGGTCTTGCGTACGCCTTCGATGCGCAGCAACTCGTCCGGCTTGCTCACAAGTTGCTCCTCCGGTCCGAAGCGGGCTCGCCGCAGGAACGGCGTACGACGAGGCGGGCGGGAAGGGTGACGGACTGCGGGGACCGGCCCTCGACCATGTCGACCAGCGCGCGGACGGCGGCGCGGCCGAGTTCGCCGGTCGGCTGGGCGATCGCCGTGATCGGCGGATCGGTGTGGACGAACCACGGGATGTCGTCGAAGGCGGCGAGCCCCACGTCCTGCGGGACGCGCAGACCGGCCGCCCGGATGGCGTCCAGCGCGCCGAGTGCCATCAGGTTGTCGGCGGCGAAGACGACTTCGGGCGGCTCGGGAAGCGCCAGGAACCGTTCGGTGACACGTCGGCCGCTGTCCGCCTGGAAGTCGCCCTGGCCGATGTAGGCCTCGGGCAGGTCGAGTTCACGCGCACGCAGCGCCTCGCGGAAGGCCTCGACGCGTTCGTCGCCCGTGGTGGTGGCCGCGGGGCCGGCGATGATGGCGAGTCTGCGGTGGCCGAGTGCGTGCAGATGGGCGACCAGGTCCCGGATCGCGTGGCGGCCGTCGGCCCGTACGACGGGGACGTCGACGCCGGGCATCCAGCGGTCCACGAAGACCATCGGCGTACCGCCGCGCGACACCTCCGCCATGAGCGGGGAGTCGCCGTCGGCGGGCGAGACGAGGAGCCCGTCGATCCTGCGGTCGAGGAGCGTGCGGACATGGTGGTCCTGGAGCTCCGGCCGTTCGTCCGCGTTGCCGATGATGACGCTGTAGCCGAGGGCGCGGGCCTCCTCCTCGACGAAGCGGGCCAGTTCGGTGAAGTACGGGTTGAGCACATCACTGATGACCAGGCCGAGAGTGCGCGTCTGATCGGTGCGCAGCGAGCGGGCGACGGCGTTGGGCCGGTAGCCGAGGGCGTCGACGGCGGCGAGGACCCGGGTCCGCGCGTCCGGGCTGACGGAGGGATGACTGTTGAGAACACGGGAGACCGTGGCGACAGAGACCCCTGCCTGAGCCGCGACGTCCTTGATGCTCGTCATGTCCGGACCACCTCCTTGTGGTTTCCGTGAGCCTCGAAACCAGTGGGCCGGAGCCGTGGAATCGATTACACGGAAGATTGGAAACGATTACACGACGGGAAACAAGCCCCCACCCGCGGTCCGAGACCGGATCGTGACGAGCGGCGAGTGGCACGGGAGCCGGGGAGGGCGGGCGCCGACGTACGGGAGCGGGGCGCGGCACCACATGGGACATCCCGCACCGCCGCGCGGGCCCGGGAACGCAAAATGCCGACCGGGAAAAATCCCGACCGGCACTTGACTGGTTTTCCTACTGGTGTCCGAGGGGGGACTTGAACCCCCACGCCCGATAAAGGGCACTAGCACCTCAAGCTAGCGCGTCTGCCATTCCGCCACCCGGACCAGGTGGTCGGCCCCGGTTTCCCGCGGCGACATGGAAAACAATACCAGGGGTTCGGCGCGCCTCTCACCTGCGTTTCCGGTGGTCAGTGCGGCGCGTCGGGTGCACTCCGCGCCGCCCTGCGACACTCGGCCCGGCTCGCCCACGTTCCGTGGTCGCGACCGTACGCACGGTTCGGGCCACGAGCCGAGCAGGTCACGGCTGGTGAAAGTGCCGCACACCCCCTGGACGCCACCCACCGGATGCGGGAGGGCAAAATCCATACAGTATTCGGGCGACTGTATGGGATCTTCTTCCGCTCGAACCCGCAGTACCGGACCGGCTTCCGCACTCGCCCACGAAGGGCCAGGTATCGCCGTGCCCGAGGACAGCCAGGATCCCAAGCCCGGCGGTGCCGTCGTCCCCGCCGGGCCGGGAACGGCTGCCGACGCCGTGACCGCGGGCGCCGACGGCCCTCCTCGCCGGTCGCGGGGAGGGCCGTCGTGGGCGGGCGGCCCTAGCAGCCCTTGCGGCGCAGGGTGTGCAGGTAGGCGGCGGAGCGGCGGGCCGTGGTGAAGGAGTCCACTATCGGCTGGTCGTGCTCCACCTGCCAGTGGTGGTCGCGGCGGCCGCCGTGGGTCCTGGTGACGGCGGAGAGGAACTTCTTGTAGTCGATGTCGCCGTCCCCGACATCGACCATGCGGTAGCCGTCGCGGGCCGCGATGTCGTGCTCGCCGTCCTTGACGTGGAAGAGCGGGTAGCGGTCGGGCTGCTTCAGTACGTAGTGCAGCGGGTCGAAGGTGGCGGGGGTGCCGTCGGCCCGCTTGCCGAACCGGAACTGACCGACGTAGGCCCAGTAGATGTCCATCTCCAGGAAGACCAGATCGGGGTCGGTCTCGGCGAGCAGTACGTCGTAGAGGCGGACGTCGGGCCGGTCGGTGGCGAAGGAGAACTCCTCGGCGTGGTTGTGCTGGTAGAACTTCATGCCGCGTTCTCTGGCCGCGGCGCCGTAGGTGTTGAAGTCCGCGGCGGCGCGCTTCCAGGCGTCGACCGTCGATCCGTAGCGGAACGGCCCCGAGGCGGTGCCGACGTGCTTGAGGCCGAGGGCCTGGGCGTCGTCGAGGACCTTGGTGAGGTTCTGCGCGAAGGTGTAGGCGTTGGCGTTGTTGTCGTCGTAGTAGCCGACGTGGCTGCCGATGCCCTTGAGACCGTGGTCGCGGGTGAGCTGCTTGAGCTGGGCGAGGGTGATGGCACCGGCCGAGCCCTGGGTGTAGCCGGCGTACTCGACCTCGTCGTAGCCGTACGCCGAGAGCTCGGCGAAGACCTTGTCAAAGCCGAGGGCCGAGACCTTGTCGCGGAGGGTGTAGAGCTGGATTCCGAGACGGCCGGGCGGCAGCAGCGGGTCGCCCTTGGGCCGGCCCTGGGCGGAGGCGGCCGGGGCGGCGGCGCCGAGCAGGGCGGCTGCGGTGGCTCCGGCGGCGACGCCGAGCATGGAGCGCCTGCTGAGCTTGCGGGCGAGTTCGGCGTCGACGGGGGTGCGGCGGCTCATGGGGAACTCCTTCTGGGGGGCGGGACGTTGTCAGTGCAGTCCGGCGAGTCGGAGCAGCAGGGACTTCACTTCGGTGGCCCGGACGGGGCCGGTGAACGCGTGGGGGGTGGAGCACAGGATGAGCGGACCTTCTTCGTCGCTCTGCGGAAGGCGGCCGTGGCTGCCGCGAATAGGTGACGGGTCCAGCGGCACGACCGCCATGCGGTAGCGCATGCCCAGCTTCTTCCGGGCGACGGCCGTGGCCGCCTTGACCCGGACGTACGGGTCCTGGGGGTCCAGGAAGAGTTCGACGGGGTCGTAGCCGGGTTTGCGGTGGATCTCGACGAGCTGTGCGAAGTCGGGGGCGCGGGCGTCGTCGAGCCAGTAGTAGTACGTGAACCAGGCGTCCGGGTCCGCGACGGCGACCAGCTCGCCCGAACGCGGGTGGTCCAGGCCGTGTGCCTTCTTGCCCTCGTCGTCGAGGAGCTGATCGATGCCCTGGAGGTCTCGGAGGGCTTCGCGGGTGGCTTCGAGATCCTCGGGGCGGCGTACGTAGATGTGGGCGAGCTGGTGGTCGGCGACGGCGAAGGCGCGCGAGGCCATCGGGTCGAGGTACTCCATGCCGTCCTGGGTGTGGACCTCCAGGAGGCCGGCGCGGCGCAGGGCGCGGTTGATGTCGACGGGCCGGTCCACGCGGGTGATGCCGTATTCGGAGAGGGCGACGACGGTGCGGCCTTCGCGGCGGGCGTCGTCGAGGAGGGGGGCCATGGCCCGGTCGAGTTCGGCCGCGGCCCGGTAGGAGCGCGGGTCGTCGGGGCCGTAGCGCTGGAGGTCGTAGTCGAGGTGCGGGAGGTAGCACAGGGCCAGGTCGGGGTGGCGGGTTTCGAGGATGTGCCGGGTCGCGTCGATGATCCACTGCGAGGAGACGAGGTCGGCGCCGGGGCCCCAGAAGTGGAAGAGGGGGAAGGTGCCGAGTTTCTCGGTGAGTTCGTCGTGGAGGGCGGGCGGCCGGGTGTAGCAGTCGGGTTCCTTACGGCCGTCGGCGTAGTAGACGGGGCGCGGGGTGACGGTGATGTCGGTGTCGGCGCCCATGGCGTACCACCAGCAGATGTTGGCGACGGTGTAGCCGGGGTGGGCACGGCGGGCGGCGTCCCAGAGTTTGTCGCCCGCCACCAGTCCGTTGTGCTGGCGCCAGAGCAGGACATCGCCGAGCTCGCGGAAGTACCAGCCGTTGGCGACGATGCCGTGCTCGGCAGGGGTGGTGCCGGTGAGGAAGGTGGACTGGGCCGCGCAGGTGACGGCGGGCAGGACGGTGCCGAGCGGGGCGTGGGTGCCGGACTGCCCCAGGGCCTTCAGGTGTGGCATGTGGTCGAGGAGCTGTGGGGTGAGGCCGACGACGTCGATGACGAGGAGAGGGGTGGGTGCGAGGGTCCCGGTGGGCTGCTCGGCAGTGGTCATGGGAGCTCCTTGAGGCCGAGGTCGACCAGGAGGTCGCGGGCGAGGGTGAGTTCGGCGGCGATTCCGTCGGCGAGCTGGGTGCGGGTACGGGGGCGCGACGCGGCCGGGAGCGCCTGCCAGGTGTACGTCTCGACCTCCAGGTGCCTGGTGAGGGGGCGTGCGCCGCCCACCAGGCGGGTCAGGGTGGATCGGAGTACGGGAAGGGTGGAGGTGAGCGGTGGTGCGGGTGGTGCGTGCAGGGGGACGTGGAAGTGGGCGCGCCAGGGGGCTCCGTCCGGCAGGGCCCGGCCGGTGACGGCCTCGTCGAGGTCGTCGGTGCCGCGCAGTCCGGCGGCGGTGCTGGTGCGGGTCTGGTGCAGGAAGCGGGGTTCGGCGAAGGCTGCGAGTGCGGTGCGTACCTCGGGGAGGTGGGGGTGTTCGGCGTGCAGTGCGGCGGAGAGCTGTGATTTGGCGATCGGGATGTCCGCGGCGCGCAGTGCGTCCAGGGCGGTGTCGGGGTCCTCGAAGGAGGTGGCGAGGTGGCAGGTGTCGACGCAGATGCCGATGCGTGGGTGTGCGACGGCGGTGAGGGGGGCGATGGCGTCGGCGGTGGTCTCGACGGTGCAGCCCGGCTCGGGTTCGAGGCCGACGCGGATGGATTTGCCGGTGAGTTCGGCGAGGGCGTCGAGGCGTTCGCCGAGGGTGGTGAGCGCGGTGTGTGCGGTGCGGGCCGCTTCCGGGTCCGAGTCGAAGGGGGTGCGCCAGGCGATCGGGAGGGTGGAGATGGTTCCTTCGGTGGCGTCGTCGGGGAGCAGGCCCGCCAGGAGCCGGGCGAGGTCGGTGGTGTGGGCGAGCCGTTCGGGGTCCGTCCAGTCCGGCTTGTACACCCGGTACTTGACCTCGTCGGCGCCGAATCCCTCGTACGGGAAGCCGTTGAGGGTGACGACCTCCAGGCCGCGGCGGTCCAGTTCGGTGCGCAGGGACCGCAGTTCGGCCGGGTCGTTGATCAGGGTGCGGGCCGCGTCCCTGGCGAGCCAGAGGCCGATGCCGAGCCGGTCGCGGCCGAGGCGCTTGCGGACGGGTTCGCAGTGGTCGCGCAGTTGGGCGCGGACGCCGTCGAGTGTTTCGGCGGGGTGGACGTTGGTGCAGTACGAGAGGTGGACGGTGGAGCCGTCGGGGTGGCGGAAGCGCATCGCCTCACTCCCCGCCGCGCAGGATGGAGTTGCCCTCGTGGAGTGGTTCGGGCGTGGCGATGCCGAGCTGGAGCCGGCCGCTCTGCCCGTAGAACTCGACGGGGTTGCGCCAGAGCACCTTGTCGACGTCGTCGTCGCCGAACCCGGCGGCGAGCATCGCGTCGCCCACTTTGCGGGTCTTGAGCGGATCGCTCCGGCCCCAGTCGGCCGCCGAGTTGACCAGGATCTTCTCGGTGCCGTGGGTCCTGAGGATCGCGATCATGCGGTCCTCGTCCATCTTGGTGTCGGGGTAGATGGAGAAGCCGGCCCAGCAGCCGCTGTCCCTGGCGTCCTTCACGGTCGTCTCGTTGAGGTGGTCGAGCAGCACGCGCTCCGGGGGGAGGTGGGATTCGCGGACGACGTCGATGGTGCGGTGCAGTCCGGCGAGCTTGTCCCGGTGGGGGGTGTGCACGAGGGCGGGCAGGCCGTGGTCGGCGGCGAGCTGGAGCTGGGTGGCCAGGGCGGTGTCCTCGGCCGGGGTCATGGAGTCGTAGCCGATCTCGCCGACGGCGACGACGGAGTCCTTGACCAGATAGCGGGGCAGGGCGTCCAGGACGGGGGTGCAGCGCGGGTCGTTCGCCTCCTTGGGGTTGAGGGCGAGCGTGCAGTGGTGGGCGATGCCGTACTGGGCGGCGCGGAAGGGTTCCCAGCCGAGCAGGGCGTCGAAGTAGTCGAAGAAGCTGGCGGGCGAGGTTCGGGGCTGGCCGAGCCAGAAGGAGGGTTCCACGAGGGCGCGGACTCCCGCGTCGTACATCGCCCGGTAGTCGTCCGTGGTGCGGGAGGTCATGTGGATGTGCGGGTCGAAGATGCGCATCAGGACTCCTCCGTGGGGGCGGCGGCACCGGGGGTGGTGAGTGCGAGGACGTGGGTGAGGCCGGCCGGGACATCGCGGCCCGCCGCGAGGCGTTCGGCGGCGAAGTCGCCCAGCATGCGGGCGAGTTCGGCGTCGCCGCGGGCGCGGCGGGCCAGTCCGTCGACGGCTTCGACGTCGACCCCGGTGAAGAGGCACTTGAGAACGGCGTGGCGCCAGCTGTGCGCTTCGAGATGGGTGGCGGCGTACGGGCCGACGGCCGCGGCGATGAGCCGGGTGTCATTGGTGCGCAGTGCGTCCTCGACAAGCGGAAGGGCGGTGGGGCCGAGGTCCAGCCGGTGCAGGGTGAGCAGGACGGCGCGTCGTTCGGCGGCGGTGCCCTGTTCGTAGAGCCTGGTCAGGGCGGGCAGCGCGGCTCCGGCTTCGACGAGCAGGAGGGCGCGTACGGAGTCGGCGTGTTCGAGTCCGCAGTGCCGGCCGGCCGCGGCGTAGCGCAGCTCCCACGGTGGGGCGGCGTAGGGGCTGCCGGGTTGTTCGGTGTCCTGGTGGGAGGCGGCGTGTTCCGCCTCGGCGAGCGCCTCGTCGAGCCAGGCGCGCGCGGCTCCGCCGAGCTGTGCGTCGAGCTCCTTGCGGGTCAGCAGCGGGGGGTTCGTCGGGGACATCGGCATGGCGTCGCTCCCTTCGGCGGTTCAGCGGCTCGACGGACTGTGCTTGCGGAGGAACTCGATGGAGGTGCGGGCGAGTTCGGGCCCGGCATGGGAGTGGCGGGGCAGCTCGACGACGGTGAGGCCCTGGTAGCCGGTGTCCGAGAGGGTGTCGAGTGCTTCGAGCACGGGCGGGAAGTCGATCTCGCCCTCTCCGAAGGGGAGGTGTTCATGGACGCCGCGGCGCATGTCCTCGATCTGGACGTGGCGCAGCCAGGGGGCGGCCTCGCGGACGCAGTCGACGGGCATGGCGGGTTCCAGGCACTGGCAGTGGCCGATGTCGAGGGTGAGTCCGAGCGGTGCGGGATCTCCGCTGAGGACGCGCAGGTGGTGGAAGTCGGCGAGTGTGGCGAGGAGGTGTCCGGGCTCGGGTTCGATCGCGAGGGGAATGCCGGAGCGGTCGGCGGCTTCCAGCACCGGGGCGAGGGAGCCGGTGAGCCGTTGCCAGGCGGTGTCGGGGGTGGTGTCGGGCGGGGTGATGCCGCTGAAGCAGTGCACGGCGTGGGCGCCGAGGTCGGCGGCGATGCCGACGGCCCGGACGAGCAGCCGGGTGCGGGCGGCGCGGGCCTCCGGGTCCGGGTCGAGGAGGGAGGGGCCGTGCTTGCGGCGCGGGTCGAGGACGTAGCGGGCGCCGGTCTCCACGGTGACGCCGAGCCCCAGCTCCTGGAGCCGGGCCGCCGCGTGGGCGGTGCGGGCGGCGAGGTCGGGGGCGAGGGGGTCGAGGTGCATGTGGTCGAGGGTCAGGCCGACCCCGTCGTACCCGAGGTCGGCGAGGAGCCCGAGGGCGTCGTCCAGGCGGAGGTCGGTGAGCCCGTTGGTGCCGTAGCCGAGGCGGATCGTCATGTCGGGCTCACCTTCCGGACGAGGTTGCGGGCGATCGGGACGAGTCCCATGACGGCGAGCGCCGTGCCGACCGCTCCGGTGCGGGCGGCGAGGGCGGCCTGGAGCGGGATCATCGCCCGGATGCCGCCCCCGACGGCGCGCTGGGTCAGCTGCGGGGAGGGGTTGAGGGCGGCGTGCAGGAGCGGGACGGCGGCGGTCCGGACGTAGGAGCCGGTGAGCGCGGTGCGCACGAGGCCGGGGGCGGTGACGGAGAGGGGCGCGGGTGGGCGGTGCGCGGGGCGAGGGCCGGACCGGTCTCCGCCCCGTCCACTCCGCGTGCGCGGGGCTGCGCCCGGTTGCCCACGCCGTGCGCGCCGCGCCTGCGCGGTCGTCTCCGGGGCTGCGCCCGGTTCCCCGCCCCGCCGACGCTCCGTCCGCGCAGTCGTCGCCGAGGCCGGCTCCCGTTCCCCGCCCCGCCCGTTCTCCGTCCGCGCGGTCGTCCCCCGGGCCGTTCCCGGTTCTCCGCACCGCTCACGCCGCGTGTGCAGGGCTGCCGCGCCCAGTGCGGTGACGGCCGCGAGGGCGGCGAGGGGGGCGGTGGTCGATCCGCCCTGTGCCTCGTGGCGGGAGACGGCGGTGACGGCGTAGGTGTGCGCGCCGAGCAGGCCGGCGGCCGGAAGTGCGCCGAGAACGGAGCCGCGCGCGGCCGGATCCGGTCCCGCCCCGGGCCCCGTCGGCCGCCCCGCCGCCCCGGTGGCGGTGGCCCCGAGGAGCAGGTCGAGTCCGCGGGCGGCGGCCATCGCCGCGGGTCCGGCGGGGGTGTGCTTCAGCCGCAGGTCGTACGCCCACACGGTGGCCGCCAGTCCGGTGGCCACCGCGAGGGCCGGGCGGCCGGCCCGGGCCGCGAGCCCCAGCCCGGCGGCGGTCAGCGCGCCCGCCGCGGCCAGGGCCGCTCCGGGTGCGATCCGCCCCGAGGGGATCGGCCGGTGCGGGCGGTCGACGGCGTCCTCCTCGCGGTCGGCCCAGTCGTTGAGCGCCATGCCCGCCTCGTACAGGCAGAGCGAGGCGCCGACGGCGAGCGCGGTCGAGCCGTTGGGGCGTCGGCCGCTCGCCGCCGCCCCGGCCAGCGCGTCGCCGGGGACGGTGAACAGCGCGGACACCCTCAGCAGTTCCGCCCAGGCGCGTGCCGTCATCGTTGCCCCCGCAGCGTCCCGGCGAAGACGAGCAGTTCCTGGTACTGCTCGAAGAGCGCGGCCGGGCCGCCGTCCGGGTCCTTGAAGTAGAAGCCGAGCTGGGGCAGCGGGCCGCTCAGCCCGCGCTCGTGGGCGCGGGCCACCAGCCTGGCCAGATCCAGGACCAGGGGCGCGGCCAGTGCCGAATCGCAGCCCTGCCAGGTGGTCTGGAGCACCATCCGCGCGCCGAGGAACCCGTCGAAGGCGATGTGGTCCCAGGCGGTCTTCCAGTCGCCGAGGGCCGGTACGTCGTCGATGTGGACCTCGCCCTCGGGTGCGGTGCCCAGGGTGTCGGCGAGTACGCGTTCCTTGCCGGCGTTCTTGGCGGCCGCCGCGCCCGGGTCGGCCAGCGCCGCTCCGTCGCCGCCGCCCAGCAGGTTGGTGCCGGACCAGGCCCGTACGGGCAGGGCGCGTTGCACGAACATCGGGGCGAGTACGGAGCGGAGCAGGGTCTGGCCGGTCTTGCCGTCGCGGCCCGCGTGAGGAAGTCCGCAGTCCGCGACGGTGTCCTGGAGGGCGGCGGCGCGCAGCCCGGTGGAGGGGGTGAAGTTGATGTAGGGGCAGCCGGCCCGCAGTGCCGCCGCCGCGTAGAGCGAGCTGGCGGGCAGCCGTTGTTCGCCGGGGTCCGGAAGGGGTTCGGTGGACGCCACGTTGATGACGACCGTCCTGGCCAGCTCGTTGCGGTGCGTGAAGTCGGTGAGGTCGGCGGCGAAGGCGGCGACGAGTTCCTCGTCGCTGCGGGGGTCGCCGGGCAGTGGCCCGCCGGGCCGGATCCCGGCGTCCGCCGCGGCGAGTTCGGCGTGCACCGCCGAAGGCAGTCCGTGCGGCAGTACTCCCCCGGCGGCCAGTGCCTCGGCCCGTTTCGGCAGTGGGCAGCCGGTCGTGTCGTGGCCGCCGAAGACGAGTGAGGTGAGTGCGGGCAGCCCGCTGTCGGCGAAGGGTGGGGTCTCGGTGACCATGCCTGCCGCCGGGTGGAGCCCTGCCGCGACCGCCGCGCACCCCGCGGTGGCGGTGGTGGCGACGGAGCCGCGTGCTCCGATGAACCAGACTCCGGTACGAACGGCGGGTGCTGACACGGGCTGCCTCCCTGGCTGGGGGTGCTGGCTGGGCAGAGCGGGTGGCGCTGTGCGTCGAGGAGGTGGGGACCGGCCGGGGACGGCGGGCGGGGGTGTTGTGGTCTCCCCCGCCCGCCGTCCCCGTGCTGGGCGCCCTATGCCGAGGGCAGTTCCTTCAGCTGGATGTTGCGGAAGGACACATGGTCGTCGGCACCGTGGTTCTGGATGCCGATGTAGCCGCTCTTCAGGCTCCGTACCGGATCGGTGTTGGTGAAGTCGTTGATCTTCACTCCGTTGAGGAAGACCTGGAGGCGTTCGCCCCTGACCTTGATCTCGTAGCTGTTCCACTGGCCGGGCGGCCGCAGGACCTGGTCACGGGCCTTGGCGTTGGCCGCCTTGAAGGTGTAGATCGAGCCCGTGGTGCGGTCGGCCGCGTCGGAGGCGTCGATCTGGACCTCGTAGCCGTTGTTCACCGCGGACCAGGGGTCGTCGGACTCCGGGAAGCCGACGAAGACACCGGAGTTGTCGTCGCCCTGCATCTTCCAGTCGAGCTTGAGCGAGTACGACCCCAGCTCCTTGGCCTGGTAGGTGAGCAGGCCCATGCCGCCCTCGGAGCGGAGTTCACCGTCGACGACGTCGAACTTTCCGGGGCCGGCCTGCTTCCAGCCTTCGAGCGTCTTGCCGTTGAAGATCGACCGGTAGCCGGTGTCGGGCTTGCAGTCGGCCTTCACCTGGCCGGCCGCGTACCGCATGCCGCCGAGGAGCAGCTTGCGGAAGTCCGCTTCGGCGTAGGACTCCTTGGTGTGGCCGAGGCCGGTGTAGAAGGAGCGGCCGCCCTGGTAGGTCTGGCACCAGGTGATGGGGTGGTCGCCCTTCATGGTTCCGCCGGTGTAGGTGGTCTCGTCGAGGGTGGCGAGGACCTTGGCCTGACTGCGCGGATTGGTGCGGTAGTTGTACCACTCGTCGGTGCGGTTCCACTCGTCGCCGAGGTGTGCGGTGGCCGGGTGGTCGTGGTCCTCGACGCGGACGGTGGCGGGCTGGATGGCGGGGTGCGAGGAGAAGTACGCCCCGACGAGTCCGCCGTAGAACGCCCAGTCGTACTCGGTGTCCGCCGCCGCGTGGACGCCCATGTAGCCGCCGCCGGTGGCCACGTAGTTCTCGAACGCCTTCTGCTGGTCGGCGTTGAGCACGTCACCGGTGGTGGAGAGGAAGACGACCGCGTCGTAGCGGGCCAGGTTGCTGGTGGTGAACTGGCCGGCCGTCTCCGTGGCGTCCACGGTGATGTTGCTGTCCTTGCCGAGTTCCTTCAGCGCCGCGATGCCGTCGGGAATCGCGTCGTGCCGGAAACCGGCCGTCTTCGAGAAGACCAGGATCCGCTTGGCGGTTCTGTCGGGGGCACTGTTGGAGAGCTCGAAGTCGTCGATGTCGTAGAGCGCTCCGGCGCCGCCCTTGAAGACCAGGAAGAGCTCGGTGGACTTCTTCGGGACGCCGCGCAGCGGTACGTCGATGTCCTGGAAGTTGTCCCAGGCACCGGTCACCGGGACGGCTGCGGAGCCGAGGATCTTGCCGGTCGGCGAGCCGGTCCGGACTTCGAGGAAGCCGCCGGCGCCGCCGGAGGAGATCCGTGCGGTCAGCTTGGTGGATCCGGTCAGGAGGTACGGCTTGAAGGAGATCCAGTCGTCGTTGTGGATGTCGCCGACGGTCTTGCCGCCGTGCGCGGTGGCCTTGTTCTGCGGGGCGACGCCGTGCGAGTCGCCGTAGTGCTCGGCCTGCCGGTGGCGCGGCTGGAGCTCGGACTGGTCATGGCCGGACAGGGGGGCCTGGCCGCCTCCGCCGCCGTCCGTGTACGAAGCGTCGATGACGCCGAAGATGTTGGCGTTGGGGTCGTGTCCGCCGTCCATCTCCGTCTTGATGGTGCCGGAGCAGCCGTGCGCCGAGGTGATGGGGTGGCCGTGGCTGTCGTGGCCGAGGATGAAGCGGACCTCGACCTTCGAGCAGTCGATGGTTCCGTCCTCGGGGTCGGTGACGGTCACCTTGAACGGGATCTCGTCGCCGAAGGCGAACAGCTGCCCGTCACCGGGGAGTTCCAGGTTCACCTTGGGAGCGGTGTTGCCGACCGTCACATGGACGTTTGCCGAGCCGGTGCGGCCGGTGGGGTCCGTGGCGGTGACGGTGGCGGTGTAGGTGCCGTTCTTCTTGTACGTGTACGTGGGGTCGGCTGCGGTCGATGTGCCGCCGTCACCGAAGTCCCAGCTGTAGCTGAGCGTGTCTCCGTCGGCGTCGGTGGTTCCGGCCGAGGAGAAGCCGACCTTGAGGGGTGCGGTGCCCGAGGTCTTGTTGGCACTGGCCTCGGCGATCGGCGATCGTCCGCCGGTGGCGTTCTCGATGCGGTAGAGCGCCGAGTTCTGGTCGCCGCCGAAGTAGCCGGTGCCGTAGTCCAGGACGTACAGCGCGCCGTCGGGACCGAACGTCATGTCCATCACCTGGGTTCCCGACCACGGGAAGGCGTTGATGGACTTGACCGTGCCCTCGGTGTCCTGGTCGATGCGCTTGATCCAGCGCCGGCCGAACTCACCGGCGAAGAAGTTGCCGTCGTAGGCCTCGGGGAATTTCACCGGCGAGTCGAGGGCCGCGTCGTAGTGGTAGACGGGTCCGCCCATCGGGGACTCGGAGCCGGTGCCGAACTCGGGCACGGACGCGCCGTCGTACGGGATCCAGGCGGGCTGGGCCGGCGGCAGGTCGACCAGTCCGGTGTTGTGGCGGGAGGTGTTCTTGGGCGCCGCGCAGTCGAAGGCCGCACCGGAGGTCTTGGTCGCGAAGTCGTAGTCGATGAACGGGTCGTTCTTCCCGGTGCAGAACGGCCAGCCGAAGTTGCCGGCCTTGGTGACCCGGGCGAACTCGACCTGCCCGGCCGGTCCCCGCTTCGGGTCGGCGGCACCGGCGTCGGGCCCGTAGTCACCGACGTACACGATGCCGGTGGGCTTGTCGACGGTGAAGCGGAAGGGGTTGCGGAAGCCCATCGCGTAGATCTCGGGCCGGGTCTTGTCGGTGCCCGGGGCGAAGAGGTTGCCGTCGGGGACGGTGTACGTGCCGTCGTCGGCGACCCTGATGCGGAGGATCTTGCCGCGCAGGTCGTTGGTGTTCCCGGCGCTGCGGCGGGCGTCGAACACGGGGTTGCGGTCCGGCCGGTCGTCGATCGGGGTGTAGCCGTCGGAGGCGAACGGGTTGGAGTCGTCGCCGGTCGACAGGTAGAGGTTGCCCTGCGCGTCGAAGTCGATGTCGCCGCCGACGTGGCAGCAGATGCCGCGCGAGGCCGGGATGTCGAGGACCTTCTTCTCGCTGGCGGTGTCGAGCGTGCCGTCCTGTTTGAGAACGAAGCGCGAAAGCCGGTTCACACCATCGAACTTGGCGAAGTCGGCGGCGGTGCCGTTCTCCGGGGCGTCGCCGGACGGGGTGTCCAGCGGGGGCGCGTAGTAGAGGTAGATCGCCCGGTTCTTGCTGAAGTCCGGGTCGACGCCGACGCCCTGGAGGCCCTCCTCGTCGTGGGAGTAGACGGGCAGGACGCCCGCGAGGGTGGTGTCGCCGCCGCTGTCGGTGAGCCAGAGCTCGCCGCCGCGCGCGGTGTGCAGGACGCTGCGGTCGGGGAGCACCGCCAGCGTCATGGGCTCGCCGGTCTCGGCGACTCCCTTGGCGAGGGTGACCTGCTGGAATTCCTCGGCCGCCGCATCGGTGGCGGCCGGTGAGGACGGTCCCGTCGCTGCCACTCCGGGCGTGGCGCCCAGGGCCAGGGTGGCCGCGGCGAGCAGGCCGCCGGTGAACAGCGCGAGGGATTTGCGGACGCGGAGCCGTGTTCTGCTCCGGTTTCGGGTGGTGGTTCGGTGCACGAGTGTCCTCCGGGGTGTGCCGGTTGTACGGGCGGGGTGCTGCCGTGCCGTGCTGCGCGGGGACTGCCGCGCGGGTCGTCCGGGGTGCGTGGGACACCGGCGACCCGAGTCATGTCGTGTACACGTTGTGGACCGTAGACCTGTTCGTCCGGGACGGAAAGGCCTTGCGCAGCGGTCCGGTTGAACTTTTTCCTGCGCCAGGACAAAGCGGGGTCGGGGCAGGGGTGGGCACGGGACGGCCTCGGAGCTCCCTCCGGCCCGTCCCGTCCCGAGTGCCACCCCCCCCGGCGGGAGTCGGTCAGTCACCGCCCCCGAAAGCCGCGTCGAACGACGCCGCCGGCGGGTCGAAGTCGTACCGCTTCAGCGTGGCCAGCGCTTCCGGCGCGCCGGCCAGCCGGTCCATCCCGGCGTCCTCCCACTCCACGGAGACCGGCCCGTCGTAGTCGATGGACCGGAGCATCCGGAAGACGTCCTCCCAGGGCACGTCACCGTGCCCGGCCGAGACGAAGTCCCAGCCGCGCCGGGGATCGCCCCAGGGCAGATGCGAGCCGAGCCGGCCGTTGCGGCCGTCGAGGCGCTTGCGTGCCTCCTTGCAGTCCACGTGGTAGATCCGGTCCCGGAAGTCGTACAGGAAGTTGACCGGGTCCAGGTCCTGCCAGACGAAGTGGCTGGGGTCGAAGTTCAGCCCGAACGCGGTGCGGTGACCGACGGCCTCCAGGGCACGGTGGGTGGTCCAGTAGTCGTACGCGATCTCGCTGGGGTGCACCTCGTGGGCGAACCGCACGCCCTCCGCGTCGAAGACGTCCAGGATCGGGTTCCAGCGCTCGGCGAAGTCCTGGTACCCCCGCTCGATCATGTGCGGCGGGACGGGCGGGAACATCGCGACCAGGTGCCAGATCGACGAGCCGGTGAAGCCGACGACGGTACGCACCCCGAAGGCGGCGGCCGCCCGTGCGGTGTCCTTGATCTCCTCGGCGGCCCGGCGCCGGACCCCTTCGGGCTCGCCGTCGCCCCAGATGCGCGCGGGCAGGATCCCTCGGTGCCGCTCGTCGACCGGGTCGTCGCAGACGGCCTGGCCGACCAGGTGGTTGGAGATCGCCCAGCACTTCAGTCCGTACTTGTCGAGCAGCTGACGCCGGCCCTCCAGATAGCCGGGGTCGGAGAGTGCCTTGTCGACCTCGAAGTGGTCGCCCCAGCAGGCGAGTTCGAGGCCGTCGTAGCCGAAGTCCCGGGCGTGCCGGCAGACCTCCTCCAGCGGCAGGTCGGCCCACTGGCCGGTGAAGAGTGTGAAGGGACGGGGCATGGGCAGGGCCTCCTAGAGAGCCACGGGGGTGTGTACGGAGTTCTTCTCGGCGCTCTCCTCCACCGCTGCGAGCACCCGCTGCACCTGGAGTCCGTCGGCGAACGACGGTGCGGGGGCGGTCCCTTCGGCGATCGTCCGCACCAGGTCGCGGGCCTGGTGGACGAAGGTGTGCTCGTAGCCGAGGGCGTGGCCGGGCGGCCACCACGCCTCCAGGTAGGGGTGTTGGGGTTCGGTGACCAGGACGCGCCGGAACCCCGCGGTGGCGGCGGGTTCGGTGTGGTCGTGGAAGGACAGTTCGTTGAGACGTTCCAGATCGAAGGCGAGCGAGCCGAGCTCCCCGTTGATCTCCAGCCGCAGTGCGTTCTTCCGTCCGGCCGCCATCCGGGTCGCCTCGAACGAGGCCAGCGCCCCGGAGGCGAGCCGGCCGGTGAACAGCGCCGCGTCGTCGACGGTCACCGTCCCTCGCGCACCGGCGTCCGCGGCTCCGGAGAGCCCGGCCGACGGGCCCGCGAGCCGGGGCCGTTCGCGTACGAAGGTCTCGCTGACCGCCGACACCCCGACCAGCGGCTCCCCCGCCAGGTACTGGGCCAGGTCGACGAGGTGCGCGCCCAGGTCGCCGAGCGCGCCCGAGCCGGCGCGTTCGCGTTCCAGCCGCCAGGTGAGCGGCGACTCGGGGTCGACGAGCCAGTCCTGGAGGTAGGCGGCGCGGACGTGCCGCAGGGTGCCGAGCCGTCCCTCGGCGATCAGCTGCCGGGCGTAGGTGATCGCGGGCACCCGGCGGTAGTTGAAGCCCACCATGGCGACCTGGCCGCGGGCCGCCGCGCGCGCCGCGGCCTCGGTCATCGCCTCGGCCTCGGCGACCGTGTTGGCGAGCGGCTTCTCGCACAGCACGTGCTTGCCCGCCTCCAGTGCGGCGATGGCGATCTCGGCATGGCTGTCGCCGGGGGTGCAGATGTCGACGAGTTGCACATCGTCCCGGGCGATGAGCGCGCGCCAGTCGGTCTCCGCCGCCGCCCAGCCGAGGCGGACGGCGGCCGCGTCGACCGCGGCCCGGTCGCGGCCGCAGATCGCGGCGAGAGCCGGTTTCATCGGCAGGTCGAAGACGTGTCCCGCGGTGCGCCAGCCCTGTGAGTGGGCGGCTCCCATGAACGCGTATCCGACCATGCCGACTCCGAGCACCGGCACACTCGTCGCCGGCCGCTGCGTCGGCGGCGCTGCGGCCTCCTGATCCGTCTCTTCCCTACGGGCCATCGGGGCTTCCTCCTCGTCGGTCGTTCGATGAATACGGCAGGAGGGGTCGGTCAGCACCCTCCCGCGGGGCGGATCAGCTGAAGCCCGTCGGCAGGTACTGCTCGATGTTCTCCTTGGTTACCACCGCCGAGTAGAGGGTGAGGCTGGTCGGGATCTCCAGCTCGGCCAGGCCGCCGACACCCTTGCCCTGGGCCAGCGCACGGGCCAGGTCGATCGCGGACGCGGCCATCGTCGGCGGATAGAGCACGGTGGCCTTCAGGACGCTGTTGTCGGCCTTGATGGCGTCCATCGCGGACTTGGCCCCAGCGCCGCCGACCATCAGGAACTCGTCCCGGCCGGCCTGCTGGATGGCGCGCAGCGCGCCCACGCCCTGGTCGTCGTCGTGGTTCCACAGCGCGTCGATCTTCTTCTGCGCCTGGAGGAGCTGGGCCATCTTCGCCTGGCCGGACTCGACGGTGAAGTCGGCGGCCTGACGGGCCACCAGTTTGATGTTGGGGTAGTTCTTCAGTGCGTCGGCGAAGCCCTGGCTGCGCTGCTTGGTGAGCTCCAGGTTGTCGATCCCCGCCAGCTCGACGACCTTGGCGTCCGCCTTGTCCTTGAGCTGTTCGCCGATGTACGTGCCGGCGTTGAGACCCATGCCGTAGTTGTCGCCGCCGACCCAGCAGCGGTAGGCCTGCGGGGAGGCAAAGATCCGGTCCAGATTGACGACGGGGATGCCCGCCCGCATGGCTTCCAGGCCGACCTGGGTGAGCGCCTTGCCGTCGGCCGGGAGGATGACCAGGACGTCGACCTTCTTGTTGATGAGGGTCTTGACCTGGCCGATCTGGGCGGCGGTGTCGTTGGAGCCCTCGGTGGACTCCAGTGTCACCTCGGAGTACTTGGCCGCCCGCGACTTGGCGTTCTCGTTGATCGCGTTGAGCCAGCCGTGGTCGGCCTGCGGACCCGCGAAGCCGATGGTGACGGGCTTGCCCGGCTTGTCGTCGGCGGCCGGGCCGGTGCTCTTGGCGGTGTCCTCGGTCTTGGGATCGTTGCTGGTGCAGGCGGTGAGCAGGGCGCCCGCGGAGACGGCTGCGGTGCCGAAGAGCAGTCGTCTGCGGCTGGTTTCTGGCATGGCTGTCAAACCCTTCATCCGGTGCGTGGCGTGTCGCGTGGGGCGGGAGGGGCGGGGTGAGGTGGTGGATCAGGTCTCGCCGTGCGCCGATGTGCGGCGCTGGACCAGGACGGCGGCGACGATGATCGCGCCCTTGGCGATCTGCTGGACGTCGCTCTGCAGATTGTTGAGCGCGAAGATGTTGGTGATGGTGGTGAAGACCAGCACACCGAGCATGGAGCCGACGATGGTGCCGCGACCGCCGCTGAGCAGGGTGCCGCCGATGATCGCGGCCGCGATGGCGTCCAGCTCGTACAGATTGCCGTTGGTGTTCTGTCCCGAGCCGGACAGGATGATCAGCATGAAGGCGGCGATGCCGCAGCACAGTCCGGAGAGCAGATAGAGGTACAGCCGCTGGCGCCGTACGTCGATGCCGGCCAGCCTGGCGGCCTCCGCGTTGCCGCCGACCGCGACCGTGCGCCGTCCGAACGTCGTACGGTTCAGCACCACCCAGCCCACGACGGTCACCGCGGCGAACATCATCACCAGCGGCGGAATGCCGAGGAAGTAGGAGTCGGGCAGGCCCAGGTCGAGGACCGACTTGACGGTGACGATCTGGGTCCTGCCATCGGTGATCTGGAGAGCGAGCCCGCGGGCCGAGGCGAGCATGGCCAGCGTCGCGATGAACGGCACCATCCGCCCGTACGCGATGAGCAGCCCGTTCACCAGCCCGGCACCGAGTCCGACGATCACCGCGGTGAACAGGATTCCCGCGAAGCCGTACTCCTGGGTGGCGACCGTGGTCGCCCATACCGAGGCGAGCGCGACCATCGCACCGACCGACAGATCGATGCCGCCGCTGGTGATGACGAAGGTCATCCCGACGGTGACGACCCCGATGACGGACGACTGGGTCAGGATCAGCTGAAGGTTCCCGGTGTCCAGGAAGGCGTCGGGCTCGGTGAATCCGCCGACGACGACCAGTGCGGCGAGGACGCCGAGGAGCGACAGGTTACGGACGTCCAGGCGCAGGCCGCTGCCGCGTGCGGGTCCGTCCTTCTTCCGGAGTCCGGAGACCGGGACGGCGTCGGCGGCCCCCTTGTCCGGCCTGCCCTGCTGCGTCGGGGAAACGGGCTGCGTCATGACGTCGGGCTCCCTTCCATCACTAGGTCGAGTACGCGGTGCTCGTCGAGCTCCCGGGCGTCGGCCGTGTGCACGACGCGGCCCTCGCGGAGCACCAGCACCCGGTCGGCGAGGCCCAGCACTTCGGGCACCTCGCTGGAGACGAGCAGGACGGCGAGGCCTTCGTCGGCCAGCCGGCGGATCACGGCGTACAGCTCGGCGCGGGCGCCGACGTCGACGCCGCGGGTCGGTTCGTCGAGCAGCAGGACCCGGCAGCCGCGCAGCAGCCAGCGGGCCAGGACCGCCTTCTGCTGATTGCCGCCGGAGAGCGTACGGACGGGGGTGTCCGGGTTGTCGGGGCGCAGCGAGAGTTCGCGGGTGGCCTCACGGGCCGCCCGGCGTTCGGCCCCGCGGTCGATCCAGCCCGCCCTGGCGAAGCGGGACATCGAGGAGACGGAGACATTGCGGGTGACGGATTCGAGCATCAGCAGGGCCTGTGCCTTGCGTTCCTCGGGGGCGAGGCCGATTCCGGCGGCGACGGCCGCGCGGACGCTGCCGGGCCGCAGTGGCTTCCCGGCCACGGTCACCCGTCCGGCGCTCGGCCTGCGGGCGCCGTAGACGGTCTCCAGGATCTCGGAGCGTCCCGAGCCGACGAGTCCGGCCAGTCCCACGATCTCGCCTGGCCTCAACTCCAGGTCCACCGGGGCGAATTCGCCCGCCCTGGCCAGTCCCTCGACCTTCAGGACGGGCTCCGCCCCCGCCGTGCCCGCACGGTCCGCGGTACGCGGCGGGAAGACGTACTCGACGTTGCGGCCGGTCATCATGGCAACGATGTCGCGTGTCGGGGTGGACTCGGCGGGCAGCCCGACGGCCACGGCGCGGCCGTCCTTGAGCACGGTCACCCGGTCGCCGATCCGGCGGATCTCCTCCAGGCGGTGCGAGATGTAGACGACGGCGACGCCGTCGGCGGTGAGCGAGGCGACGGTGCGGAAGAGGTTGTCGACCTCGTCCGGGTCGAGTGCGGCGGACGGCTCGTCCATGACGATGAGCCGTACGTCGTGCGAGAGCGCCCTCGCCATGGAGACGATCTGCTGCTGGGCGGCGGACAGTTCGCCGACCGGGCGGGCCGGGTCGATCTCGGGGTGGCCGAGCCGCTTCAGCAGCGCGGCGGCGGCCGTGCGGCCCTCGCGGGTGCGGACGACGAAGCGGGCGGTGGTGGGTTCGTGGCCGAGAAAGACGTTCTCGGCCACGGACAGGCCCTCGACCAGGTCGAGTTCCTGGTAGATGGTGGCGATGCCCAGTCGCATGGCGGCGATGGGCGACTTCAGCGCGACCGGTTCGCCGCGCCAGGTGATCTCGCCGCCGTCGGGCTGGTGGGCCCCGGCGAGCACTTTGATGAGGGTGGATTTGCCGGCGCCGTTCTGCCCGAGGAGACAGTGGACTTCGCCGGCCTGGACCTCCAGGTCCACGCCGTCGAGGGCGCGGACTCCGGGGAACGACTTGGTGATGCCGGACATGGTGAGCAGGGGTGGTTCTGGTGCCATGACGAATCCCCTCGGCGAATGGGGTCTCCCCTGCTCGAACGCAGCCGAGTGCTGGGGGAAGGCCGATGAGCGGGCAGGGCTGTACCAGGTGCGGTGGTGCGGCGTGCGGCGGTGCGGTGTTCCCGGCGCTCCCGGTGTTGCGGGTGTTCCGGGTGCGCCCGTGTGCTGCCGGCCCGGGATCAGGCCGGTGAGAAGAGGTGGTCGCTGATGAGCCGGGCGGCGCCGATGACTCCGGCGGCCGGTCCCAACTCGCCCAGCACGATGGGGAGATTGCCGGTGGCCAGCGGCAGCGACTGCCGGTAGACCTGGGTCCGGACACTGGCGAGGAGAGTGTGGCCGAGGCCGGTCACACCGCCGCCGATCACCACCAGACCGGGGTTGAAGAAGCTGACGAGTCCCGCGATGACCTGGCCGACCCGGTTGCCGCCTTCGCGGATCAGGTCGAGCGAGGTGGCATCACCGGCGGCCGCGGCGGCCGCCACATCGACGGCGGTGAGATTCCCGGCCGCTTCGAGCCGGCCGGCCAGCTCCGCCGACCGCCCGGTGCGGGCCGCGTCCTCCGCGTCGCGGGCGAGCGCGGCACCACTGAAGTGGGCCTCCAAGCAGCCCCGGTTGCCGCAGGCGCAGGCGCGCCCCTCGGGTTCCACCTGGATGTGGCCGATGTCCCCGGCGCTGCCCGTCGTACCGCGGTGGACCTCGCCGCCGACGACTATGCCGCAGCCTATTCCGGTGCCTATCTTGACGCAGAGGAAGTCGCCCACGGAGCGGGCGACGCCCGCGTGCTGCTCCCCCATCGCCATCAGGTTCACATCGTTGTCGACCATGACGGGGCAGCCCAGCTCTTGGCTGAGCGCCTCGCGGACCGGGAAGCCGTCCCAGCCGGGCATGATCGGCGGTGCGACCGGTACGCCCTCGGGGAAGCGCACCGGGCCGGGTACGCCGATGCCCGCGCCGTCGAAGCCCTCGGCGAGTCCCGAGGCCCGGAGCTTGGCCGCCATGGCCAGCACCTGCTCGAAGATGGCGACGGGCCCCTCGCGTACGTCCATCGGGTGGTTGAGGTGGCCAAGTACCTCCAACTCGGCGTTGGTGACGGCCACATCGACGGATGTGGCTCCGATGTCGACGCCGAGGAAGCGCAGTTGCGGTGCGAGCCGGATGTTGTGCGAGCGGCGCCCGCCGCGGGATGCGGCGAGTCCGTCGGCGACGACGAGTCCGGTCTCCAGCAGTCTGTCGACCTCGACGGCGAGCTTGGAGCGGGAGAGATCCACCTGATCCCCCAGCTGTGCCCGGGAGTTGGGCCCGCCGTCGCGCAACAGCCGCAGCAGTCGCGCCTGATGCGCATTCGCGGGTCGTGCAGTCATACGTCTCACGTGCCCCTCCCCGCCACATCGGCCTGTACGTCGGGCTTTCGAGTGGAACGTAGCAGCGGTTGCCGGGAGTGGGAAGAAGTTGCGCAGGAATCCACCACAACTTTCTCCACACCGAGGACAAAGCCGGTCGGCGGGGCCGGGCTCCCGCCGGCCGGCCGGCTCAGCGCAGGATCCCGGCCTGCCGGGCGGCCCGCACCCAGGACGGGAACTCCGACAGGACCCTGTCGTACAGCTCCTGGTCGGAGATCCTCTCGATGTCGTCGACCGCGAAGAAGCCGACGTTGTCGACCCGGCGGCCCGGCATGGTGTCGAACCGTTCCAGCACGCCGTACTGGGAGCTGCCGAGCCCCACGAACTGCCAGAACACCGGTTCCTCGGCGGCCGCCCGCAGCTCCTGCTCGATCTCCCGGTTGCGGTGCACACCGCCGTCCGAGAAGAACAGGACCAGTGTCGGATCGGGCGTCGGGTGGGCCCGCACGAAGGCCCGCACCTCGGCGATGACCTTCTGCTCCTCGTTCTGGATCCCGACCGTGCGCATGTCGATCTGACCGGGGAGCAGCCCTCTGGGCGGCTTCCTGCGACCGAAGCCGAAGATCTGGCCGACGCGTACGTGCAGGGCGAGCCACTGGGGCAGGTCGCCGACGGCGAGGTCGGGCAGCCGGGCGGGGTTGGTGGCGAACGTCCAGGCCTGCATCTCGCCGTCGTCGTCGAGCTGTGCCGCGACGGCGACCATCCGCTCGGCGACGCCCGCGACCGTGCCGCGCCGGTAGAGGGTGCTCATCGAACCCGAGGCGTCGAGTACGAGGACGACGCGGGCGCGCAGTTCCGGTACGCCGTGTTTGCTCAGGCTGACCAGGACCTGTTGCTTGCGCAGCGAAAGGCGCTTGCGCATGTCCACCGGCAGCCGTTCCTCGCCCTTGGTGAGCCGGGGGCCCGGCCCGCCGCCCCCGGTGTGCTCGGGTACGGGCGGCGCGGGCGGCACCGGAGGGGGGAACGACGGCGCGGGGACCGGGGCGGGGGCCGGAGCCGTCACGGGCCGCGGGCCGGGCCCGGCCGCGGGCGGTTCCTCGTCGACGCTGATCCCGAAGTCGGTCGCCAGTCCGGCCAGTCCGCTCGCGTAACCCTGGCCGACCGCGCGGAACTTCCAGCCGCCGTCGCGGCGGTAGAGCTCGCCGCCGACCAGCGCGGTCTCCGTACCGGCGGCGATGTCGAAGCGTGCCAGCTCGGCACCGGTGGCCGCGTCGAGCAGCCGCAGACACAGCCCCGGCACCTGACCGAACGTGCCGCCGTCGGCGGAGGCGCAGAGCGCGACGCGTTCGACGTCCGGCCCCAGCGCGCCCAGCCGGACGTCGAGCGATTCGCTGCCGGGCTGTTTGCCGAGGTGGCTCACGGCGCCCGAGGCGTGCAGCGGCTGGTTGTAGAAGACGAAGTCGTCGTCGGACCGCACCCGCCCGCCGCGGGTCAGCAGCAGGGCCGAAGCGTCCACGTCCGGGACTCCGGACCCCGCCGACCAGTCGAGTACGGCCCGGACCGCGGAGGCCGCGACCGGCACGTTGGCGCCTTTGCTCAGTATCGTCACACCGGCCAGTGTGCCTGCCGCCCGTTGCACCCGCCCCGAGCGGCAGCCCTCAGCCCTCGTCGCGCTGGTGGTACGTGCGGCGCGTGTGTTCCGTGTGGGAGCGCATGATCTCCGTGGCCCGCTGTTCGTCGCGCGAGGAGATCGCCGCGATGAGCGAGCGGTGCTCGATCCAGGACCCGGTGCCGCGCTGCCGGGCCACCGGGGTGTAGTACCAGCGGACCCGGCGGTCCACCTGGCCCGCGAGTTCGGCGAGGACGACGTTGCCCGCCAGCTCCATGACCTTGGCGTGGAAGTCCGCGTTGGTGGCGACCGCGAGGTCGACGTCGTCGGCGGCGACGGCCTGCTCGCCCTTGGCGCAGAGCTCCTCCAGGGCCGCGATGCCGGCCGGGGAGGAGTTGGCCGCGGCGAGGCGCGCGGCCTCGGCCTCCAGAAGGGTGCGGACCGAGAGCAGCTGGTCCGCCTCCTCCTCCGTGGGCTCGTGCACGAACGCGCCCTGGGCGGGCCGGAGATCGACCCAGCCCTCGGTGTTCAGCCGCTGCAGGGCCTCGCGCACCGGCTGGCGGGACACCCCGAGATGGCCCGCCAGCTCGCTCTCGACCAGGTGCTGACCGGGACGGAGGGCACGCGTCGTGATAAGTTCGAGCAGCGCCTCATACACGCGTTCGCGCAGCGGACCGGGCCGTTCCAGCTTCGGCACAGCCCCCTGCGGCAGTCCTGTGGACAACATCGCGGTCCCCCTCCAGCCGACGAGCACCCATTGCTTATCGTCTACAGTCTACCGAGCACAACGCCCCTCAGGGACAGCGGATCACCTGACCCGCGTACGAGAGATTTCCGCCGAAGCCGAAGAGCAGGACCGGCGCACCGCTGTGGACCTCGCCGCGCTCCACCAGCTTGGACAGGGCCATCGGGATCGAGGCCGCGGACGTGTTTCCGGAGTCCACCACATCCCTGGCGATGACCGCGTTGACCGCACCGATCTTCCTGGCGACCGGTTCGATGATCCTCAGGTTGGCCTGGTGCAGCACCACCGCCGCCAGCTCCTCCGGCGCCACGCCGGCCTTCTCGCACACCTTGCGGGCGATGGGCGGCAGTTGCGTGGTGGCCCAGCGGTAGACGGACTGCCCCTCCTGGGCGAACCTCGGCGGGGTCCCCTCGATCCGCACCGCGTTCCCCATCTCCGGCACCGATCCCCACAGCACCGGACCGATCCCGGGCCGGCCGTCCCCGCCCGGCTCCGCGACGACGACCGCCGCACCGGCCCCGTCGCCGAGCAGCACACAGGTGCTGCGGTCGGTCCAGTCGGCGATGTCCGCCATCTTGTCGGCGCCGACGACCAGGACGCGTTCGGCGGCCCCGGCCCGGATCGCGTGGTCGGCGGTGGCGAGGGCGTGGGTGAAGCCGGAGCAGACCACATTGATGTCCATCACCGCGGGCGAGCCCATCCCGAGCCGGGCGGCGACGCGCGCCGACATGCTCGGTGAGCGGTCGATCGCGGTCGAGGTGGCGACCAGGACCAGATCGACCTCGGCCGGCTGGAGCCCCGCCGCGGCCAGCGCCTTGGCGCCCGCGTGCGCGGCCATCTCGTCCACCGGCTCGTCCGGGCCACCGACGTGACGGGTCTTGATGCCGACGCGACTGGTGATCCACTCGTCGCTGGTGTCGACCAGGGCCGCCAGATCGTCGTTGGTGAGCACCTTGGCGGGCTGATAGTGGCCGAGCGCCACGACACGTGAGCCGGTCATGTACGGGGTCCCCTCGCTACGAATGGCAGGAACCATCCAGTCTTGGTCGCTACCGCCCGGTACACGTGCACGTGTTCCCACAGGAATAGCGCCCGGCCGTTGGAGGCTTGACAACAGCCCCGGCCCCTCGAAAGGCATATTGTAGACAATATCCTGCCAAGTGGCGGCGCGGGCACGCGCCGGCGCCCTCCGCACATGCCCCGGCACCGGCTGCGGTGTCACACTCCAGGTGCAGGACCAGGGCCCCTTCGGCTTCCAGCGCGTCGCGGCCTCCACCACGTACAGAATCGGGTTCAACCGCCATGGGACGGGTCACCGAGCGTCGCCGCACCATCCGCATCCGGGACGGGGCCGTCTCCACCCGCCCCGACACCCTCGTCGCCGAGGAGCCCCTGGAGATCCGGCTGAACGGCAGGCCGCTCGCCATCACGATGCGCACCCCGGGAGACGACTTCGCGCTGGCGGCGGGGTTCCTGGTGAGCGAGGGCGTCATCGGTGACGGCTCCGAGGTGCAGTCGATCGTCTACTGCGCCGGTGCGACGGCCGACGGCGTCAACACGTACAACGTGGTGGACGTGAAGCTCGCCCCCGGGGTCGCGGTCCCCGACATCACGCTCGAACGCAATGTGTACACCACCTCGTCCTGCGGGCTGTGCGGCAAGGCGAGCCTGGACGCGGTACGCACCACCACCCGGCACCCGGTCGCCGACGCTCCCCCGCTGCGGGTCGAGCCCGCCCTCCTCTCCGCCCTTCCCGACCGGCTGCGCGCCGCACAGCGGGTCTTCGACCGGACCGGCGGGCTGCACGCGGCGGCGCTGTTCTCCGAGGCGGGCGAACTGCTCGACATCCGGGAGGACGTCGGCCGGCACAACGCGGTCGACAAACTGGTCGGCCGGGCCCTGACCGACCACCGGCTGCCGCTGTCCCGGGCGATTCTGCTGGTGTCGGGGCGGGCCTCGTTCGAGCTGGCCCAGAAGGCGGTGATGGCCGGCATCCCGATGCTCGCGGCGGTCTCGGCGCCGTCGTCGCTGGCCGTCGATCTGGCGGCCGAGACCGGACTGACCCTGGTCGGCTTCCTGCGGGGCCCGTCGATGAACGTGTACGCGGGCGAGCAGCGCATCGCCCTGGAGGCGGCGGCCGCCCGGGAGTGAGGCGACCGGCCCGTCCCCGTCCTCAGCTCGCGACAGCGGGCCGGGGCGACACCGGCCCGTTCACCGGCTGCTCCTCCCGCGCGTCGCGCGAGCGGCGCTTGGCGATCACCGCGCACACCATCAGCTGCATCTGGTGGAAGAGCATCAGCGGCAGCACGGCCAGGGACGCCTGCGCCCCGAACAGCACGCTCGCCATCGGCAGCCCCGAGGCCAGGCTCTTCTTCGAACCGGCGAACTGGATCGCGATCCGGTCCTCCCGGTCGAAGCCGAGCCGCTTCGCCCCGTACCAGGTCAGCGCGAGCATCAGCGCGAGCAGCAGCACCTCCGCGCCGAGCAGCGCCCCGAGCCGGGCCGGGGTGACCTGGTGCCAGATGCCCGCGACCATGCCCTCGCTGAAGGCCGTGTAGACGACGAGCAGGATCGAGCCGCGGTCGACGTAACCGAGGACCTTCTTGTGGCGGGTGATGAAGCCGCCGATCCAGCGGCGCAGCAGCTGCCCGGCGACGAACGGCAGCAGCAGCTGGACCCCGATCTTCAGCAGCGCGTCCGCCGAGAATCCGCCGCCGTCGTTGCCGAGCAGGGCTGCCGCGAGCAGCGGGGTGAGGAAGATCCCGGCGATCGAGGAGAAGGAGCCCGCGCAGATCGCCGCGGGCACGTTGCCGCGGGCGATCGAGGTGAAAGCGATCGACGACTGGATGGTCGACGGGACGAGGCAGAGGAAGAGGAAACCGCTGTACAGCTGCGGCGTCAGGACGTACGGCACCAGCCCCCGGCCGGCCAGCCCGAGCAGCGGGAAGGCCACGAAGGTGCAGATCAGCACGGTGAGATGGAGCCGCCAGTGCTTGAGTCCGTCCAATGCCTCCGCGGTGGAGAGCCGGGCGCCGTAGAGGAAGAAGAGGAAGGCGACGGCCCCGGTCGAGGCACCGCCCGCCACCTTCGCGGCGCTCCCCGACGCGGGCAGTATCGCCGCGAGCACGACGGTGCCGATCAACGCCAGGATGTACGGGTCGAGCGGCAGCCAGGACGGCGGCTTCAGGGTGCGGCGGCTCATGTGCTCCACATGTTCTCTTGGTTCTGGTCCTGCCCTCTCCATGCTGCTCCCGATCGGTGCGATCGGGAATCCCGCACACCGCTCTCACTGTCATCACGTTGCGCGATATCCTTGGGCTCATGTACGAACCCGCACAGCTCCGTACCTTTCTCGCCGTCGCCCAGACGCTGAGCTTCACCCGGGCCGCCCGCCGGCTGGGGGTACGGCAGTCCACGGTGAGCCAGCACGTGCGGCGCCTGGAGGACGCGGCGGGTCGGCAGTTGTTCACCCGGGACACACACCGGGTCGATCTCACCGTGGACGGCGAGGCGATGCTCGGCTTCGCCCGGACGATACTCGCGGCCCATGAGCGGGCCGCCGCCTTCTTCACCGGCACCCGGCTGCGCGGTCGGCTGCGGTTCGGGGCCTCCGAGGACTTCGTGCAGACCCGGCTGCCGGAGATCCTGGAGTCGTTCCGCCGCGACCACCCGGAGGTCGAGCTGGAGCTGACGGTGGAACTCTCCGGGACACTCCATCAGCGGCTCGCGGCCGGGCGGCTCGATCTGGTGCTCGCCAAGCGGCGCGCCGGTGACACGCACGGCGAGCTGGTCTGGCAGGACGCGCTGACCTGGATCGGCGCCCCGCAGCTGCGGATCGACCCGGACGGCCCCGTTCCGCTGATCGTCTTCCCGCCGCCGGGCATCACCCGGGCCCGCGCCCTGGAGGTCCTGGAGGAGCACGGCCGGTCCTGGCGGATCGCCTGTACGAGCACCAGCCTGAGCGGGCTGATCGCGGCCGCCCACGCGGGGCTCGGCGTGATGGCCCACAGCCGGGGGCTGATCCCGCCGGGCCTGGCGCCGGTGCCGGCCAGGGCGGGGCTGCCGGAGCTGGGCGGGGTGGACTTCGTACTGTCGCACGGCCGCCGCCGTGACGGGGCGCACGAGGCGGCGGACGCCCTGGCGTCGGCGATCCTGGCGGGCGGCGACCGGCTGATCCGGGGCGTCGGCCCGATGGCGCCGATCAGCGGCCGGGACGGCGCATGACCGCCCGCGCGTGCGGGAAGCATCGGACGGCGGAGGTCGGGTGACCGACCCACCCGATTCAGGACGGACGAGGGCAGAACACCGCGCATGCGTCCGGAACGGGAGTGGCAGCGGCGTACAGATTCGGTGGAGATTCCGGCGCCGACCGCTCACTCTACGGTCCAGGCCACGCCCGAGCCTTGCCCATCTGGCCGGATTTCGGTGACTGACCTGTGCATATGCCCGGTTGTCCACCCGCCCGGGGCCCTCCCGCCGCGCCGCCCGGTGGGGTAGCGTCACGGCGCTGTGCGGAGCGCCACAAGGAGCAGGTCATTGCGCGAGTTCACTGTCCCACCCATGGCGGCCGCGCCCCTCGTGGGCGGCCTGGCCGATGTGGTGTTCGACCATGCCGAGGAGGACCCGGACAGGGTCGCGCTCGGTCGGAAAGACGCGAACGGACAATGGCGGGATGTCACTGCTGCGGCGTTCCGCGACGAGGTGCTGGCGCTGGCCAGGGGGCTGATCGCGCACGGCGTCAGATTCGGCGACCGGGTGGCCCTGATGTCGCGCACACGCTACGAGTGGACGCTCTTCGACCTCGCGCTGTGGGCGGTGGGCGCCCAGTCCGTACCGGTCTATCCGACGTCCTCGGCCGAGCAGGTGCTGTGGATGCTGCACGACGCCGAGGTGTCGGCGGTGATGGTCGAGCACGAGGACCACGCCATGACGATCGCCTCGGTGATCGACCGGCTGCCCGGTCTCAAGCGGCTCTGGCAGCTGGACGCCGGCGCGGTGTCCGAGCTGGTCGAGGCGGGTGCGGACGTCGAGGACGAGGTGGTGCACCGCCACCGCCGCGCGGTGACGCCCGATTCGGTGGCGACGGTCATCTACACCTCGGGGACGACGGGGCGGCCCAAGGGCTGTGTGCTCACGCACGCCAATTTCATGTTCGAGACGGACACCATGGTCGCCCGCTGGCGGTCGGTCTTCCATTCCAGGCCCGGTGACGAGGCGGCGACGCTGCTCTTCCTGCCGCTGGCCCACGTCTTCGGCCGGATGGTCGAGATCGCGGCGATCCGGGGCCGGGTGAAGCTGGGCCATCAGCCGGAGCTGTCGGCCAGGGCGCTGATGCCGGACCTGATGTCGTTCCGGCCGACGTTCATCCTGGCGGTTCCGTACATCTTCGAGAAGGTCTTCGACGCCGCCCGCCGCAAGGCCGAGGCGGAGGGCCGGGTCGGGCCGTTCGACAAGGCCGTGGACATCGCGGTGAAGTACGCGGAGGCGCTGGAGGCGCGGGCGTTCGGGACCGGTCCGGGGCCGTCCGCCGGGCTGCGGATGCAGCACCAGTTCTTCGACAAGGTCGTGTACAAGAAGGTGCGCGACGCGATGGGCGGCCGGATCCGGCACGCCATGTCCGGCGGTTCGGGGATGGAGCGGCAGCTCGGACTGTTCTTCGGAGGCGCCGGCGTCACGGTGTACGAGGGCTACGGGCTGACCGAGTCGACCGCCGCGGCCACGGCCAATCCGCCGGAGCGCACCAGGTACGGCACGGTCGGGCTGCCGATCCCGGGGACGACCGTGCACATCGCCGAGGACGGTGAGGTGTGGGTGCACGGCGGCAATGTGTTCGGGGGCTATCTCGGCGCCCCGGAGGCCACCGACGCGGTGCTGCGCGAGGGCTGGCTGGCCACCGGGGATCTCGGTTCGCTCGACGAGGACGGCTATCTGACGATCACCGGGCGGAAGAAGGAGATCCTGGTGACGTCGGGCGGCAAGAGCGTGTCGCCGACCGGTCTGGAGGAGCGGGTGCGGGCGCATCCGCTGGTCGCGCAGTGCATCGTGGTCGGCAACGACCGGCCGTACATCGCGGCCCTGGTCACGGTCGACCAGGAGTCGGTGGACCACTGGCTCGTGATGCAGGGGCGGGCGCCGCTGAAGCCGGAGGAGCTGGTGCGCGATCCGGACCTGGAGATGGAGGTCCGGCGGGCGGTGGTGGCCGCCAACACGGCGGTCTCGCAGGCCGAGTCGATCCGTACGTTCCGGATCCTGGCGCATCCCTTCAGCGAGGAGCACGGTCTGCTCACCCCGTCGCTGAAGCTGAAGCGCAGGGCGATCGAGACGGCGTACGCGGCGGAGGTCGACGCGCTGTACCGCTGAGACCCGGCAGGCCCCGGCGGTACAGCGGGTACGACGTCAGTTGCTAGGTGATCGAGACGCGGAACAGCTTGTCCGAGCCGTCGGGTTCGTTGCCCTTGTTGTCGCAGTTGGTGGTGGAGAGCCAGAGCTGGTCCTGGCCGGGCACCTTGGTGACGGTGCGCAGCCTGCCGTACGTACCGACGTAGTACGCGCTCGGTGTGCCCAGGTTCTCGGTGTCACCGGTGATCGGCACCCGCCACAGCCGTTCGCCCTTCAGGGCGGCCATGTAGATGACGTTGCGGACGATGGCGATCCCGCTGGGCGAGGCCTCGGAGATGTTCCAGGTCTTCTTCGGGTTGGTCATGCCGGTGGTGGTGCAGGTGCCCTCGCAGACGGGCCAGCCGTAGTTCTTGCCCGGCTTGATGAGGTTGAGCTCGTCCTTCTTGCTGTCGCCGAACTCCGCTTCCCACAGACGGCCGTTGCGGTCGAAGGCGAGGCCCTGCGGGTTGCGGTGTCCGTAGCTGTAGACGTAGTTGCCGAACGGGTTGCCGGGGGCGGCCTTGCCGTCCGTCGTCATCCGCAGGATCTTGCCGTTCAGCGAGTTCTTGTCCTGGGCCAGGTCGGGGGTCTGCGCCTCGCCGGTCGACGCGTACAGATAGCCGTCGGGGCCGAAGGCGAGCCGTCCGCCGTTGTGGTACCGGCTCTTCTTGATTCCCTGGAGCAGAACCGTGTACCCGCTGAGCGAGCTTCCGTCGTAGGTCATCCGGGCGACCCGGTTGCCCTCGGACGCGGTGTGCATGAAGTACACGTAGTGGTTGCTGGACCACTTCGGGTCGACGGCGACGCCGAGCAGGCCGCCCTCGCCGTCGGTCGTGACGGCGTCGGGCACGGTGCCGACCTGGGTGCGGGTGCCGTCGGGGGTGGCCTTGAGCACCTTGAAGCTGTCCCGTTCGGTCACCAGCGCGGTCTTTCCGTCGGGCATCCAGTACGTGCCCCAGGGGATGGACCAGCCGCTGGAGACGGTGGCGATGCCGGAAGGCACTCCGCCGTCGGTGGCGCAGTCCGGGGTGGTGAAGGTGACCGCGTTGCTGGGCGGTGAGGCGTTGCCCGCCGCGTCCTTGGCGACGACGTCCAGGGTGTACGGGCTGGCGCAGGCGAGCCCGGTGAGTGTGGTCGTGGTGGCGGGCGGGGTGCCGGTCACGGTCTTGTAGACGGTGCTGCCGCTGCGTACCTCGTACGCGGTCACGGCCTTGTCGTCCGTGGACGCCCCCCAGCTCAGGGCGACGCTGTTCGCGGTGAGGTTCGAGGTGGACAGGGTGCCGGGTGCCGTGGGTGCGGTGGTGTCGGAGCTGCGCAGGGTGGTGCAGTCCACGATGGGGCTGACCGACGACACATTGCCGGCCGCGTCACGCGCGAACAGTGTGAGGTTGTACGTGGTACCGGGGGTGAGGCCGGTCAGGTTCTTCGTGGTGGTGGTGCCCGGTGCCTCGCCGAACTTGTTGCCGTGTTCGTAGATGTCGTACGCGACGACACCCACGTCGTCGGTGGCGGCGCCCCAGCTGAGCGTGAGGCTGTTCTCGGTGATCTCCGAGCAGCTGGGCGCGGTGGGCGCGGTGGGTGCCTGGGTGTCCGACGGGGCGGTGACGGTGACGTCGAGGTAGTCGAGGTTGGGCAGCCCGTTGGCCGTCGTGGACGTGAGCCGGATCTTGTTGCTGCCCGCCTTGAGCGGGGTGGTCAGGGTGGAGGTGGCCCAGGTGTTCCAGTCGGTGGTGGCTTTGAAGGCGCGGGCGGCCGAGACGACCGTGCCGCCCACGGCGACATCGGCGGGCCGGGCGTCCGCCGTTCCGTTGGAGTACCGGATGGCGATCTTCCCGGTGCCGGCGGCGGCCGCGTCGACGGTGAACTCCACATGGCTGCCGACGACGTTGTCGCCGTTGACGAAGCCGGTGCCCGAGTAGCCGGAGTGGTTGGACTCGGCGGCGCCCCCGACGATCGTCGCGGACTCCGCCTCGTACCGGGTGGCGGCCGCGGAGGCCGACTGCGGGACCGCCTGTACCAGGGCGGTACAGAGGAGTACGGCCGTGAGGGCGGCCACTCTGCCTCGTACCGTGGTGAGTGTTCTGGTCTGCATCCGATCCTCCGTCAGGGAACCCAGTAGTTGCCGGATGCGACGATCATCGACTGGAGCTGGACGCTCCCGCCGTAGTAGAGATCCGGGTCGATCGACGTGGTGGCGAGCTTGTTCCAGAGTGCGTCGAGCCAGGCCTGGGAGCCGGAGTCGGTCAGCGCGGTCACGACGAACGGGGCGGTGAACGCCATGTCGTTGCCGTTGTCGAACACCGAGCCGTTCAGGTGGTAGCCGCTGGCGATCTTGTCCGGGTTCCCGCCGGCCTTGGTCTTGATCCAGGAGTTGAGCTTGCGGGCCGAGGCGAGCGAGGCGCTGTCCCCGCTGGTGACGGCATCGGCGCCGATGCGCCACGGGTCGCGGCAGGCGTTCCAGGAGTAGTCGCCGTCATTGGGGCTCTCCAGCACCTCGCCCGGGGCGGGCTTGGCGGTGCTGTTGGTGTTGACGACGAAGTCCGCCAACAGACCTGTCGCGGAGGCGTACTTGGACTGCTGCGAGGTGATCAGGTTCTGGTGTGCGGTGCGCACGGTGTCCCAGGTGCTGTCACCGGTGGCGGCCCTGAAGGCGCGGAAGTGGTCGATCATCCAGTCCGAGGAGCGGGTCATCCAGTAGTGGGATTCGCCGGAGTCCGACCAGTCGCCGAACAGCATCAGGTGCGTGGTCGGGTTGACCTCGCTCTTCTTGATGGCGTTGATGTGTTTGACCGCGAGGTCCTTGTAGTGGTACGTGCCGGTGGAGCCCCACTGCTTGTCGGCGAGGAGCAGTCCGAAGGCGACGTCCAGGTCCCCGTCGGTCGCCGAGTCGGAGCCGTCCACGCTCTTGCAGGAGGCGTCCTGTTCGGCGGCGAGCAGATTGGCGTTGTTCACCGAGGGGTGCGCGAGCATGTACTTGACCATGCCGTCGAAGACGGTCTTCGCGTCGGGGTCGGCTCCCGCCATGGTCGCGGTGACGACCATCCCGTAGCCCTGTGCCTCGGCGACGTAGGGGTGGTCGGCGTCCGGCGAGATGACCTCGTACCAGCCGTTGCCGCAGTTCTTCTTGACGAACGCGGACTTCCAGGCGTTGTACGCCCTGATCACGGCCTGGTCGAGTGCCGACTGTGTGCCCGAGGGCTTCAGCATCCCGGCGGCGTAGGGGAATTGATGGCTGCCGAAGGGCACCGCGGGGCCACCGGCCGCCGGGGCCGCGGTGTCGAGATAGTCGAGGTTGGGGCCGCCGTTCGCCGTGGTGGCGGTGGCCCGGACAGTGTTGGTCCCGGCGGCGAGCTTCGCGCCGATGGTCTTCGTCTTCCAGGTGTCCCAGGATCCGGTCCCGCCGAAGGAGACACCGGAGGCGACGACCGTTCCGTTCACACTGATGTCCAGCGGCCGGTCGGTGGTGGTGCCGTTGGCGTAGCGGACGGCCATCGAGTCGCTGCCCGCGGCGGTGTTCACCGTGAACTCCGCATAGGATCCAGCCACGTTGGTGTAGTCGACGAAGCCGGTGCCCGAGTAGCCGGTGTGGTTCGTCGCCACCGCCGCCCGGGCGAGTACGGCGCCCTCCGCCTCGTAGCGGGTGTCCGCCGCGGCGGCGGACGGCGCGCCGAGCAGGGGCAGCAGCAGTCCGGCGGCGGCGAGTGCCGCTCCGCCGAGGGTCAGTCTGCTCTTGGTGGTACGCATGGGATCTCCTCAGCCCTTGTACTGGACGACGATCTTGGTGAAGTCGTACGGGGACTGGGACACCCCACTGCAGGTGTCCCCGTCGCTGCCGGAGCCGCAGCTGCGGTCCCGGTTGACGGACCAGAAGGCGAAGCGCGCGATGTGGTGCTGCTGCGCGTAGCCGAGGATCGTCCGGAAGTCGGTGGTGGTGACGGTCTCGCCGGGCTCGTCCGTCTTCCCGTTCATCGAGGAGACCCCGATGTGCCGGTGCGCGGTGGCGTCGTCGTAGCCGTAGGCGCTCTTCACGGCGGCCTTCAGTCCGTCGAGGGCGCCGACCGTGGCGGCGCCCATCGTGCCGCTGTGCCCGCCGAAGTCGAACGGCATGACGACCCAGCCGTCGTTGTCGAGACCCGCGGCGGCGCCCCGCTCGATGAGGTCCTCGCCGGTGGCGTCGGGGCCGGTCGGGGTGGTCCCCATGGTCACGTACGTCACGATGCCCGGATTGGCGTTCTTGACGATCTTCAGGGCGTCGACCACCCGTTGCCGCACGGTGGCCCTGGAGAACTCGGTGTCCTCGATGTCGATGTCCAGCGCCTTGAGGCGGTAGGCGTTGATCACCTTCTGGTAGGCCCCGGCCAGCGCGGTGGCGCTGGTGCACTTCTCGCCGAGCTTGTCGCCGCTCCAGCCGCCCACCGAGACGACGATGTCACCGCCGGCCGCCCGGATGGAGTCGATGGCCTTCTGGTCCGAGCCGCCGGTCAGCGGCCGGTCCCCGTCCCACTTCGGGTTGCAGGTGCCGTCCGAGAGGACGAACGCGAGCGTGAACCACTTCACGCCGGTCGCCGCCATCACCTCGGTCGGCTTCTGCGGGTTTCCCCAGCCGAGGTACTCGTACGGTGCCGCGGCCATGGCGCCGGGGCCCGCGGCCCTGATGCCGGGGGCCGGGGAGCCGGGGCCGCCGTTCGCCGTGCCGGCGGTGGAGTCGGAGCGGGCCCGGTCCGCGTTCTCGACGGCGGAGGCCTTCGGGAGGTGGCCCAGCAGGGGCAGGAGCAGACAGCTGAGGCCCGCGAGGACGGCCACCAAGCGGCGTGGGGGTGCGGCAGGGTGCACGGATGATCCCTTCCGGTTGCGGTGTTAGGAAAGGTTCCTAACCGACACTGCATAGGATTCCCTGCGGAGCTTTCTGTCAATGCCCCGCGTGGGCCCAAATCCCGGACAGGGCAATCGGGTTGGCCGGTGTGCGGGCAGCCCTGAGGGGCGGCGGGGATTCACCCCGCCGCCCCGGGCACGCCGGTTCGAGCCACCTCCTGACGGGACGGTCCGGGCCGGTCAGACCAGTTGGTGGCCGCGCATGCCGGTGAGCAGGAGATGGGTGTCCCGCAACGATCCCGAGGTGTCTCCGAGCGACCGGTAGATGCCCCATTTCGGCCGGACCCGGTCGGCGAGGAGCGTGTCGACACCGGACTTCGACCTGTCGATGACGGTGGTCGCCCCGTCCTTCAGGATCCAGCGGACCGAGCCCGACGTACCGTCACCGATCGTGATCCGGAAGTCGACGTCGATCCACTTGTTCTGGAGCGGTTCGAGGTCGGTGCGGCCGACGAGGATGTCGGCGACGGGCAGCTTGAGTTCGATGGTCTGTACGCCGCTCACCCGACGCAGGGACTGGACGACGATCGGGGAGGTGCCGGTGCCCGGCTGCTTCATCTGCATGATGTGGGTGAAGCTGGTGGTCGCCCTCAGCGAGTCGGGGATGTACATGCGGTACGTGACCCGCCAGGTCTCCCCGGGCAGCCACTTGAGGTACGAGCCGCTGCCGGTGCGCAGCCCGGTCACCTCCTGGCGCTGACGGTCTGTCGAGGTGTCCCGGTCCACGGTGTGCATGTTGAACCGGAAGTTGTCGCCCTCCACGAAGATGTGCGGCTGTCCCGCCGGATGGGAGTCGGCCCGGTCGTCCTCGACGGTCTCGAAGGCGCCGAGTCCGTCACCGCTCGCCGAGGGTGACCAGCGCAGTTTCCAGCTCGCCGCGTGGGCGGTGGCGGGGAGCCCGGCCGTTGCGGCGACGGCGCCGCCGAGGGCCGCGCCGAGCAGTGCTCGCCTGGAAGGGTTCGTCACTTCGACCTCGCTGGGAGTCGTTCGTTCGGGATCTCGGGAGTTGTCGCGCCGTACCACGGGGGTATCACGGGATTGCTCGCGCCCTTGCCGCGCCGTTCTCGCGCCGTCGCGCGTTCACAAGAGTGTCCGTTGTTCAGTGATGTGCTCAAGAGTTGCGTGCTGACGGGTCTCGGTCAATGGCCCGGACGGAAGAGGCCGGAGCGATGACGGTGCGCCGAGGGGCGACGGCGCGAGCCCTCGGAACTTCGGGCGGCAGGGGGAATGTCTGGCGGCGGGTGATCGTTGACTACGGGAGTACCAACCAACGACGTAAGGATCGACCGCTCGTGAGCCAGGTCCCCTCCATCACTCTCAACAATGGCGTCGAGATGCCTCAGCTCGGTTTCGGCGTCTGGCAGGTGCCGGACGACGAGGCCGCGAAGGCGGTCGCCACGGCCATCGAGTCCGGCTACCGGAGCATCGACACCGCCGCGATATACGAGAACGAGCAGGGCACCGGCCGGGCGATCGCGGCCTGCGGTGTCCCGCGCGAAGAGCTGTTCGTCACCACGAAGCTGTGGAACAGCGAGCAGGGCTACGACTCGACACTGCGGGCCTTCGACGCCTCGCTCGACAAGCTGGGCCTGGACTACGTGGACCTGTACCTGATCCACTGGCCGGTGCCGGCCAAGGGCGCGTACGTCGACACGTACAAGGCGTTCGAGAAGATCCACGCGGACGGCCGCGCGAAGGCCATCGGTGTGTCGAACTTCCTCCCCGGGCACCTGGAGCGGCTGCTCGGCGAGACCTCCGTGGTCCCGGCGGTCAACCAGATCGAGCTCCACCCGCAGCTCCAGCAGGCCGAGTCGCGTGCCTTCCACGCCAAGCACAGCATCGCGACCGAGGCGTGGTCGCCGCTGGGCCAGGGCAAGGGCCTCCTGGAGGTCCCGACGGTCGTCGCGATCGCCCGCAAGCACGACCGCACGGCCGCCCAGGTGGTGCTCCGCTGGCACCTCCAGCTCGGCAATGTGGTGATCCCGAAGTCCGTGACGCCGTCCCGGATCGCGGAGAACCTCGATGTGTTCGGCTTCGAGCTGGACGCCGACGACCTGGCCGCGCTCGCCGCGCTGGACGAGGGCAAGCGCCTCGGCCCGGACCCCGCCGAGTTCAACGTCGGCGCCTGAGCCACGACGAGACGGACCGCCGCCCGGCTGCCGAGCCGGGCGGCGGTCCACCACTGGACAGCCCTGGGGCTGAAGGGACCGGAACCATGAGCGGGGACACCGCACCCGTCGTCGCCGCGGGCCGCTATCAGCTGCGCAATGTGGCCAGCGGACTGCTGCTGGAGGTGTACGGCTCCGCCAAGGGCGGCGGCGCCCCGGTGCAGCAGGGCCCGGAGACCGGATCGGCCTCCCAGCACTGGCAGCTCTCGCCTGTGCACGAGGGCGCGGCGCTCCACTACCTGGTCAATGTCCACAGCGGGAAGCGCCTGGACGTCGCCAACGCCTCGACCGAGAACGGCGCCGTGATCCAGCAGTGGCGGGCCAACAACTTCGGCGCCCAGGAATGGCTGATCGAGCGGCACCTGGAAACGCCGGGAGTGGTGACCCTGGTCAGCTTCATCAGCGGCCTCGTCCTCGAAGTCGCCGACGGCAGCACGGCGGACGGCGCTCGGGTCCAGCAGTGGGAGGACACCGACTCCCCCGGCCAGTGGTGGCGGCTGGAACCGGCGCGGGACGCCACCGGCGCATAGGCCGGATACAGGCCCGCACGGGGACATGTGCGGCTGTGCGTAGTGCGCACCGCCGTCCCGGCGGCCCTTCGGGGCCGTCCCGCCCCGGGCCGTCACTCGCCTGGGCCAAGACGACCCGCCGACCCCCTGGCGGCCGGCACATGGGCGGCGTCTGCCACGCCGACGCCACGTTCTGCCGCCCGGTCGCCGGGCCCCGCCAAGGGCCGTACCGGTCGGCTGGCAGAGCCTCGCCGTCCGGCTTTAATATGGCCTGGCAGGTGTTCGAACCTGTGGTTGTTCAGGTCAGGCTATCCGACCGGGGCGACCCGGTCGGATAGCCTGAATGGAGCCCCGGCCCGATTACGGCGGGCCGGGGTTCTACGTCACCTGAGTGACTCGGATTTACCAGTCCTTGCCACCGCGGTCGTCGTCGAAGTGACGCTCGATCACCCGGAAGCTGCCCACGACACCGTTCTTGACCCACACACCGCCCTCGACGTGGCCCGGGTGTACCCCGTTGCTGTCGCTGTGCGGTCCGACGGTGGCGATGGGGGCGCCGTTGTCGCAGGTGACCCCGCGGAAGACCTCGACAGTGTGGCGGCTGTCGTTGCGGATGTTGAGGGTCTTGGAGCCGAGGCCACTGACCACGGTCACGCAGCCGCCGAGCTCGTCACTGTACGTCCGCTCGTTGATGTGGATGCGACCCTCGTAGTGGTCCCGGCCCCCGCCGTAGCCGCCACCTCGCTCGTTGCCGCCGCCCTTGCCCTCGTTGCCCTTGCCGACGTCGCCGCCGCCGAGAGCCGAAACGGGAGCAGCCTGCTGGACGGCCGGGGCCGCCGCCTGAGCCGGCTCGGAGGTGGCAGCCGAAGCGTAGGTGATGCCGGTAGCGGCGAGGGCCGCGGCGGCCGCGACGGCAGCCGTAACGATCGTGGAACGCGTAATCATGTCGCTTCTCCTGTCTCAGAGAGACCGACCGATGCGGTCGATCTGCGGATGAAATTACTGACGATCCGAATACGTGTCATTTCAGACACGTCAAAGGTCGACGCCCGAGCGCCAGTCGGGTTACATGAAATACGCGATATGCGATTTTCACATCATTAGATGAGTTCTAACTGCCCCTGCTCGTAGGTGGGTTGACTTGCCATTAGGCTGCACAGGGGACTTTCTGATGCCCACTCACCCCGGCGGCAGTGTGTCTTGCCTTGACACGGGCCAGGCAAGACACTGGTGCCGCAAATGCCCAGGTCAGCCGTCCAGCCAGCGCCTGAGATCCTCGGTGTGCTCACCGAGGCGCGGCGGCCGCCGTTCGTACCGCGGCGGGGTGCGGGACAGCCCGATGGGGTTGGCCACCAGGCGCATGGGGTCGTCGGGGTTCGCGTCGGCCGGTGTGACCCGCGGCGACAGGCCCAGACGCTCGGCGAGATCGAAGGCGCCCGCGAGGTCGTTGACCGGGCCGCAGGGCACCCCGAGCGGGGTGAGCAGGTCGAACCACTCGGCCGCGGTGCGCGGGGCGAGCCGCGTGGAGATCTCCTCGGCCAGCGCGTCGACGTGTGCGACCCGGTCCGCGTTCGAAACGAACCGGGGGTCGGTGGCCAGCTCCTCGGCGCCCAGGCCCCGGCACAGGGCACGGAACTGCCGGTCGTTGCCGACGGCGACGACCAGCGGCCGGTCCGCCGCCCGGTAGATCTCGTACGGGGCGATGGACGGGTGGCGGTTGCCGAGGATGCCCGGCACCTGACCGGCCAGGGTGTAGCCACCCGCCTGGTTCACCATGCTCGACAGCAGCGAGGACAGCAGATCGACCTCGACGTGCTGGCCCTCGCCGGTCGCGTCGCGGTGGCGCAGCGCCGCCATGACGCCCACGGCCGCGTGCAGTCCGGTGAGCACATCGACGAGCGCCACACCCGTCTTGACGGGCTGCCCCGGTGCGGGCCCGGTGACGCTCATCAGTCCGCCGACCGCTTGCAGCAGCAGGTCGTAGCCGGGCAGCGCGGCGCCTTCGCCGGATCCGAATCCGGTCACCGAGCAGTAGACGATGCCGGGGTTGAGCGCCTCGGCCTGCGCGTAGGAGAGGCCGTGCCTGTCCATCGTGCCGGGGCGGAAGTTCTCGAAGAGCACATCGGCCCGGCGCACCAGTTCGTGGGCGTCGCGGCGCCCTTCCGGTGTGCCGAGATCGATGGCGAAGGACCGTTTGTTGCGGTTCACGGACAGGAAGTACGTCGACTCCCCATGGGCGTGCGGCGGCCCCCAGGCCCGGGTGTCGTCGCCCGCGCCGGGACGTTCCACCTTGATGACGTCGGCGCCCAGGTCCGCGAGGAGCATCGTGGCGTACGGAGCGGCGAGCACCCGCCCGAAGTCGGCGACCACGACTCCCGACAGGGGGCCGGGAACCTGAGTGTCCCCCGGGCGTCCGCCGGCGATCTGCCGCCGCGGCGGGGAGGTTGACGCGGTCTCTTGAGCGGACGGCGTGGCTGGGGTGTGCTGCATGCGGCTCCCTCTCGATGCGGCTTCTCAGGCGCCGGGCCACTGATGACCGCGATCGCGAAGCCTCATCCTGGGCATGCCGCACACCCCGTGCCAGTGGACGAGATGTCCTGTCCGGACACCCGGTACCACTCCAATCCGTCGATGGGCCGCCGGGGCAGGCGTCAGCCCCGTCGGCCCAGGTGCACGGTACGCGCCGAGAGCAGGAAGACATCGGGACGCCGGCGCAGTCCGGCCGGGTCCTCGGGGTCGAGCAGCCGGTCGAGTACGGCGATGTCCTCGGCCGGGAGCTCGTCCGCGAACATCTCGCGGCGACGGCCGAGTTCGGCGACGACGTGGTCGCGGGCCGGGCCGGGGAGCGGTGCCGGAAGGTCGAGCAGGAAGCTGCGGGTGCCCTGCGGCTCCAGCCCCACCGCGGCGAACAGGGCGCTCCAGTCCTCCGTCTCCCGCTTGGCGCCGGGCAGCGCGGCCCGCATGTTCTCGAACCGTTCCGCGTTGATCGCTTCGAGCCTGGCCTCCAGACCGGGCCGTCCCATGCCGATGTCGCGCGGCAGGCGGCGGGGCTGCAGACCGCCCTCGGCCAGGGCGACCGTCCCGCCGGGACGCAGCAGTGCGGCGAACCCGGCGAGGACGGCGCGCTGGTCGCCCATGTGGTGCAGGGCGTTGCCCGCCCAGATGAGGTCCGCCTCCCCCAGTCCTTCGAGGTCGTCGGGGATGTCGGCGTGCCGGGTGCGGACCCGGTCGCCGAGGCCGAGCCTCTCGGCGCGGGCGCGGGTGCGCTCCAGAAGGGCCGGGGTGCCGTCGACGGCGACGACCTCCGCCTCGGGGAACACCTCGGCGAGCAGGCAGGAGATCACTCCCGGTCCGCTGCCGATGTCGAGGACCCTGCGCACCTTCGGTGCCGTGGGGAGCCCGGCGATCCAGCGGGCGGCCTCCTCGTACTGCGGCCGGCTGACCTCGGCCTCCTGCTCCAGCATCGGCCCCATGACGTCCCAGTCGAGGTCGCCGTTGTCGTGGTGATGCCCCTGGGGGGCGCCGTGGTGGCGGCCGGAGGTGTGCCGGTGATGACCGTGGTCGGTTCGCTGACTCATGGAACCACCCTCACCCCGCACCGGCGTCCTGGCAAGCTTTGTTGCCGGTTCGGCAACTCGCACACTTGACGCGTCATGCCCCTCCGCCCGGCGAACCATTCACGCATCAAGCCCTGCCGGATCAGGATCACCCCCGAGGCGGGACGGCACACCACCCCGAAGACATTTTCCCTGGTGAGCGAGGCAGGCGAAGGGCCGGCACCGCGAGCATCACCCCCACACCGGCCTTAGCGCGCTAATTCATCGCCCAACAAGCTTGTGCGACAACAGTGTTGACGCGTTATGGCCGAGCCCATACGGTGCACTCGCCCGCCCCCATCGAGCCGACGCCGGAGCGTACTCATGAAGCGCCGCACCTTCCTTGCCACAACCGCCGCAGTGTCCGCACCGGCCGTCGCCCTGTCGGCGGCACCCGCCGTCGCCGCACCCCTGGCCGCACCCGCCCCCGGCGACGCCTCCTCGGCCGCCGCCGAGACCGTGCGCCTGGTCATCGACGGCATATCGCACGATCTGCCGCCGACCACGGTGCACAACACCACACTCGCGGCGACCGGCACGGCCGGGCAGGCACGGGTCACCATGACCGGCCCGTACAGCGAGTTCTCGATGGCGTTCCCGAGCCCGTACGTGCCCGGCCTCGCCCGGGTGTCGGTGTGGCTCACCGGCGTCACGCCGAAGAAGGGCAACCTCTGGCTGAAGCTCTTCGACGGGGACAGCGAGGAGTGGGGGACGCTGGCCAGCAGGGTCGACCCGGCCGGTTTCGACGGGCGGACCAGGGTCACGTTCGAGCCGCAGCGGCTGGCCCGGATGACATGGAGCGGGAAGGGCGACGGCCGGCTCACCCACCCGCTGCGCCGGCTGGTGCTGGTGTTCTTCCCCGACGACAAGCAGTCGGCCGATCCGCTCGTGCTCGACATCGACTCCGTGGAGGTGGTCGGTGACGGCGGGCCGGTGGCCGGCTGGAGCCGGACCGGCGCGCTGGAACTGACCAGCGGCGCGGACCGGGTCCTCGTCGACGGTCACGGCCGGCTGCTCGACTGGACGTCCGGTGGCCGGGTCCAGTCCCCCGGCGTGCTGCCACTCGCCGTGTACTACGACAACGGCACCGGCGTCTTCTCCGACGAGGCCACGGTCGACGTCACCCGGGTCGCCGCCGACGAGGCCCGGGTCGGCCTCACCGTGCCCGGGTTCTTCGCCGCCGAGCTGGCGGTAAGACTCCGTGCGGGCCGCCTGGAACTGCGCCCCACCGCCATCCGGAACCTCTGGTCCCGGCCCATCCTCCGGATCACCTGTCCCGAGGTGGCGTACCGGGTGATCCCCGCCGAGGGCACCATGCTCGGCATCGCGCCGAAGTGGGGCGGGCTCGCCCACACCCGGTCGGTGCTCGCCGGTGGCTTCTACGCGAATTACGGCATGCCCACCGCGACCCATGACCTGATCCTGTTCGAGGAGGACGACTCCGCGCTCGGCGTGTACTCCGTACAGCCAGCGAGCGCGAAGCCCTACCGCCCGACGCAGTTCGGCTTCGTGGGCGCCCGGGCCCGCGAGGAGTCCCTGACCGGGCTGATGCACCGGCTGGACGCCTGGATCGCCCCCGGCGGGTCCGGGGGCCTGCCCGCGACCCGGCTGGTGGCCGGGGGCACCGCGTTCGACCTGTTCGCGGCCTACCGGGCGGACAACGAGGTGGACTCCTGGCGCGGGCTGTCGGACAAGCTCGGCCCCCGACTGCGCGCGGGGCTGCCCGACGCGGTGCACCTCAAGGTGGACCTGTGGCAGCCGACCGGCGGCACCTGGGCGACGGGCCGGCCCGAAGCGGCCCTCGAATACCTGCGTGCCGTGCCCGGTGGGCCGTACAGCGTGGAGCTGGCCAGCTACTACTCCGACGGGCAGCACGACCACCACTACCCGGACTTCCTCACCTTCGACTACCTCGGCGGGCCGGCGGAGTTCCAGCGGCTCATCGACACCATCCACGACGGCGGGCACTACGCCAGCGCGTACACCAACCCGACGTGGTGGCACCCCGACAGCCGGGCGGTGGCGGAGCTCGGCGGCGTCGAGCGGATCGGGATCCGCGACGGGCACGGCAAGCTGGTCACCAAGACCCACACCGACAACCTGGGGTATCTCATCGGCGGCTGGCGCAAGGCGCCCCGGGCGCTGATCCTCGACCAGCTCCGCACGTTCCGCGACACCTACGGACTGGACATGATGTTCCAGGACGAGATCGCGCGCCGGGAGTACGACTACTCGGCCGACTTCTGCGCACCGCCGTACGCGTACTGCGAGAAGCTGGTGGAGCAGACCGCGCAGTCGGCCGCGATCCTGCCGATCGGCACCGAGGGGGTCGGCGGGGACCGGCTCTTCCAGACCCTGGCGTCGAGCCTCGGCTTCTTCCTCAACACCATGCAGGGCGACCGGGCCAACACGTACGACGGCCCCAACCGCAACGGTGTCGTGGTCCAGCAGTGGCCGCTGGGGACCGGCGTCATGCACGACAAGGTCGCGTTCTACCCGCACAACCTCGACCGGGGCGTCGACACCACCGAGAACCTGAGCTGGGCACTGGCCTTCGGCCTCAATCTGCACTACCAGGCGCAGCACATGGAGCGGGACTTCAGGGCGGGGCGCGGATTCGAGATGCTCAAGGGCCTCTCGCTGGTCCAGCGGCGGGTCGCCGGCCGGTACTTCGGGCGGAAGATGACCGCGTTCCGGTACCTCACGGAGGACCTGAAGGTGTCACGGACGGTGTTCGACGGAGGCGTGGAGATCGTCGCCAGCCACGACATCCAGCCGCGCGCGCTGTCACTGCCCGGCAACCTGGGCACGGTGACCGTCGCGCCGCACGGCTTCGTCGCCTCCGAGCACGGAACCCCGACGTACGCGCTGATCGACGACGCGCACCACCGGCCCGGCCATCTCGCGCGCTGGACGGGCGGCCGGTTCGTTCCCGAACTCGCGTGGTACCCGGCGGACCTGGCGGGCTACCGGTCCGACACGATCCACGCCGACCTCCGGCTCACCGCCACACCCGCCGAGCTCCCCGCCGCCGGCACCACCCGGGCGGCGCTGGCCCTCGCCGCCTGGGACGGCGCACCGGTCGACCTGAGCGGCGCGGACATCGAGTGGGAGATCGAGGGCCGGCCGATCGCCCATCTGGTCACCGACGCCGACGGCAGTGTGTGGCTCGCCCCGAACCCCGGCGGTGCCACCGGCTGGGTCACGGTCCGCGCCGTCGTCACCCGGGACGGGGTACCGGCGTACAGCGGCGTCGAGTTGGTCAAGCTCACCGACGGGTGAGCGGGCGCGGAGGGGTCCGGGGCGCTCAGGCGTACGCCGTCGTTCCGGACACTCCGCCACCGATTGGACACCGGCATATTGCCGGTAGGCCTCCGGACCCATAACTTGCGTTTATGGAGCTGGAGTTGCGCCATCTGCGAACCGTACGTGCCATCGCCGACGCCGGGAGCCTGACCAAGGCGGCCGCGGCCCTCGGGCTCGCCCAGCCCGCCCTGAGCGCACAGTTGCGGAGGATCGAGAAGGCACTCGGCGGCCCGCTGTTCGACCGGGACCACACCGGCGCCCGGCCCACGCTCCTCGGCGAGCTGGTGCTGGAGCGGGCCCGGGTGGTGCTGCCCGCCGTGAGCGAACTCCAGGAGGAGGCGGTGCGGTTCGCCAATGCCTGGGGGACCATGGAGCGCTTCCGGCTGGGCGGCACGCACGGACCGCTGCTGGGCGGCCTGGTGGACCGGCTGGTCGCCGCGCACCCGGCCGCTCCCGTGTCGACGTACACCTCCTGGTCGGTCGGTGAGATCGCCGCCCAACTGATCGACGGGAGGCTCGACTTCGCGCTCATCGGGGCATGTGGCCAGAGCCCGCCGCCCGCGCACGACCGGTTGACCTGGCAGGTGATCGGCATCGACCCGGTCTTCGTGATGCTGCCGGACTCCCATCCGCTGGCCGGTGCGCAGGAGCTCAGCCTCTCCGCCCTGGCGGACGAGTGCTGGGCGGACGTGCCGGGCGAGGGCTGCTTCGCCGACTGTTTCGTCGGCGCCTGCGCACGGGCCGGATTCAGCCCGGTCTCGGTGTACGAGACGGACACGGCGTCGGTCGTCCATCTCGTACAGGTGGGCCGGGCGGTCGGGCTGTGCCGGGCCACGTTCCCGCCGACGCCCGGGGTGGTGACACGGCCGATCACCGGCTCGCCGCTCAGCTGGCGCCATCTGCTGGGCTGGCACCCGCGGTCGGCGGCGGCCGATGCCGCGGCGAGCGCGGTGAGCGGACACACCAGGGCGGCGTACGCGGAGGCGGCGGAGCGCAGCGAGAGCTATACGCGCTGGCTCGCCGCGCATCCGCGGTTCGGAGCGGCGATGTGACATGTGGGCTGTGACATGTGACGCACCATGGGCCGCGTGGCGTGTGACGTGTCACGGGCCACGTGACGTACGACGTGTCATGGGCCGCGTGACATGTGACGCGCCACGGGCCACGTACCGTGTGGCGCCCCGGCTACCGCACCCCGTGCCCGTCGGCGATCGCCGCCACTCGCGCGGCCAGCTTCAGGTCGTTCTCGGTGACCACACCGCCCGCGTCGTGCGTGTTCACGGAGAGGGAGACGGTGTTGTAGCCGAGGGTCAGGTCGGAGTGGTGGTTCAGCTCGTCCTGGATCGCGGCGACGTGCGCGGTCAGCCCGAGGGCGGCGAAGTGGCTGTGGAGCCGGTAGACGCAGGTGATCCGGTCCCCTTCCAGTGACCAGCCGGGCAGGTCGCCCAGACGGTCCTCGATCTCCTGCTGCGACAGCGGTGCGGCGGGCATACGGCGTCTCCCTCATCGGCGAACGGTGCCGGTCGGCGGTGCCGGTGACGTTACGGTCTGGGTATGACGACTGTCGCGATTGACACGGGGGTAGGGCCGCTGCTGCGCAGCTGGCGGGAGCAGCGCCGGATCAGCCAACTGGAGCTGGCGCTGCGTGCCGATTCCTCGGCCCGGCACATCTCCTTCATCGAGACGGGCCGTTCCCGGCCCAGCGAGGAGATGGTCCTGCGGCTGGCCGAGCACCTGGAGGTCCCGGTCAGGGAGCGCAACGCCCTTCTGGTGGTGGCGGGTTACGCCCCGCACTACGCGCAGACGGCGCTCGACGACCCCGCGCTGGACACACTGCGGGAGGGCATGGAGCGGCTGCTCCAGGCGTACGACCCGTATCCGGCGATCGTCGTCGACGGTACGTACAACGTGGTGGCGGCCAATCGGGGCATGGCGCTGCTGACGGACAAGGTGGCCGAGCACCTGCTCGTCCCGCCGCTGAACGCCATGCGGCTCACTCTGCACCCGGACGGCCTCGCCCCGCGCATCCGCAATCTGCGGGAATGGCGGGCCGATCTGCTGGCCCAGATGGAACGTCAGATCGCGCTGGCCCGTTCGGCGGAGCTGCGTGAGGTGTACGAGGAGGTCGCGGCCTATCCCGTACCGGAGAGCACCGGCCGCGGCGGTGCCGGGCCCGCTCCGTCGCTGCCGTTCGCGCTGCCGCTGCTGATCGAGCACGACGGAGCGGTGCTCTCCTTCGTCTGCTCCATCGCGACGTTCAACACACCGATGGATGTGACGGTGGCCGAGCTGGCGATCGAGACGTTCCTGCCCGCCGACCGGGCCACCGCCGACCATCTGCGCTCGCTCACTTCCTGACGACCGGAGCGACCCACGGCGCCCGGGAGCGCGCCAGGACGGCCGCCGCGACGGTCGCACCGGCCAGTACGGCCACGGCGATCAGCAGCGGAAGCCTCGGATGCCCGTGCAGTACGGCCGTGGCGCCGGCGACCGCGCCGAGCATCATCGCGGCGGCCGAGAGCACCCGCCGTCCGGCCCGGCTGCCGCCTCCGCCGGCGAACCGGCTGTCGGAGAGGATGCCGGTGATGGTCAGGGTCAGCACGGTGGTGGTGAGGTCGGGAACCGCCAGCGCCCGGGACACGGCGTTCTGCGCACCGAGCCCCAGGCCGAGGAGCACGACGAGCGCGAAGCGGACCCCGCCGGTGAACGGGTGGCCGGAGGCCGCGGTGACGATCAGCGCGGCCAGGACGCAGGCGGTCTCGACGAGGAGCGCGTACAGCAGCATCCGGCCGCGGTGGGTCAGGGTGCGGTGCACGATCAGGCCGCCGAGCAGCGCCCCGACCGCGAACGCGGCGAGCGCGACGAGTGACGCGGCGAGCGAGAAGCCCGGGGCTCCGGCGATGGCGAAGCCGGAGAAGACCACGTTGCCGGTCATGTTCGCCACGAACACCCGGCCCAGCTCCAGATAGCTGACGGCGTCCACCAGCCCGGTGACGACGGTCAGGGCGAGCATCACGGGCGGCAGCGGTCCATGACGGTCCTCCGGGTCCGGAACGACGGTGGTCCAGGCCTCACGCAGCAGGACGGGCATGGGCACGGGCACACTCCGATCACGGGGGCGACTGCTCGGAATTGTGCGCCCCGGACCCGTGGATCACCATGACCGACCCACGGTGCTCCTCCCGGCCCGCCGAGCCGGAAGGAGCACCGGCCGCTACACGCGTGCTCCGTTGTCGAGCGGGTCGCGGCGCGCCGTTCTCGTACCGGAGCGACGGCCGGGGGCCCGCTTCCTGGCGGGCGGCGGTGCCTTGCTGCTCCGTTCCAGGACGAGGGCGGCCGGGACGGCGGTCATCACCGAGGAGTACGTGCCGACGCAGATGCCGATGAGCAGGGCGAGCGCGAAGTCGGCGAGCGAGTCACCGCCCAGTACGGCGAGTGCGGTGAGGATGAAGAGGGCGCCCATTCCGGTGTTGAGCGTTCTCGGGACGGTCTGGATGACCGCCTGGTTGGCGACCTCGGCGACGGGCCGGCGGCGGGCCTTCGCCCACAGTTCCCGCACCCGGTCGAAGACCACCACCGAGTCGTTGACGGAGTATCCGATGACGGTGAGGAGTGCGGCCAGGAAGATGCCGTCGACGGTGCGCCCCAGCCAGGCGAAGGCGCCGACCAGGACGATGACGTCGTGGACCAGCGCCGCGACCGAGCCCACCGCGAAGGTCCAGCGGAACCTGATCGCCAGATACGCCAGCTGGACGAGGACGGCGATGCCGAGCGCGATCAGGGCGTTGCGCCGGAGTTCGTCGCCGAGGCTGGGGCCGATGAGTTCGTCGCGGACCTTGGTGGTCTTGCCGCCCTCCTCCGCGAGGGCGGCGCGCAGGGCGTGTTCGCCGTCGTTGTCGAGCTTCCCGGTCCGTACGGAGAGGTCGCCCGCGCCCGCGGTGGTGACCTCCGCGTCGCCGAAGCCCGCACCGGCCAGGGCCGTTCGGGCCTGCTCCACGTCGACGGGCCGGCTGGTCGAGTACTCGACGAGCCGGCCGCCGGTGAATTCGACTCCCAGGTTGACGCCGCGTACGAGGATGCCGAGGACGGCGACGGCGACCAGGGCCGAGGAGATCAGCAGCCAGCGGCGCGGGGACCGCATCAGCTGGGGGCCGCGGCGGGTCAGCCAGGCGCGCACCCGGCCGGGGCCGGAGATGCCGTTGACGCCCCGGTAGTCGCCGACGAACCGGGAGCCCGCGGCGATCTCGGTGAGTGCGCGGGCGATGACGAGCGCGGAGAACATGGAGGCCAGCACGCCGATGGCGAGGGTGACGCCGAAGCCCTTCACCGGTCCCGAGCCGAGGAAGAAGAGCAGTCCGGCCGCGATCAGCGTCGTCACGTTGGAGTCGGCGACAGCGCTCCAGGCGCCGCGGAATCCGGCGGTCAGCGAGGAGCGCAGCGACCGGCCCGGATGCTGGGTGTGTTCCTCCCTGGCCCGCTCGAAGACCAGCACGTTGGCGTCGACCGCCATCCCGATGGCCAGGACGAACCCGGCGAGGCCCGGCAGGGTGAGGGTGACACCGAGGGCCACCAGGGCCGCGTAGGAGATCAGTCCGTAGGCGGCGAGCGCGGCGGCGGCCAGTGCGCCGAAGAGCCGGTACACGACGGTGATGAAGAGCGCGGTGGCGGCGGCGCCGATGAGGGCGGCCCGCGCGCTGGCGTCGATGGCGGCGGCGCCGAGCGTCGGGCCGACGGTCCGCTGCTCGACGATCTCGACGGGGAGCGGCAGGGCGCCGCCCTTGATCAGCAGGGCCAGTTCGCGGGCCTCGTCCGCGCTGAAGGATCCGGTGATCTGGGTGGAGCCGGAGGGCAGGCCGGCGTTGCAGCCGACGGAGGGCGAGACCTGCGGCGAGGAGATGATCTGCTGGTCGAGGACGATGGCGACACGGCGCCGGTCGTCCTGGACCGGGTGGCAGGCGGCTTCGCCGGTCAGCCGGGTCCAGTCCCGGCCCGCCGCCTTGTGGAAGTCGAGGGAGACGGTCCAGCCGGCGCCCTGCTGGGCGTCGAACGCGGCGGTGGCGTCCTTGACCCCGGCGCCGGAGAGCCTGGCCGGGCCGAGGTCGAGGGCGCGGCCCTGTTCGTCGGGGAGCGTCGGCCCGTCGCCGGACTTCTCGCCGCCCTGCTTCCCGGACGCGCCGGGCTTGTCCTCGGTCCGCGGGCCGGACGCGCCGGGCTCTTCGTCGGTCCGTGTGCCCTGCCCCTGGACCGCGTGGAAGCTGAGCTGGGCGGTTCTGCCGATGACCTCGGCGGCCTTGCGCGGGTCCTGGACGTCCGGGAGTTCGACGATGATCCGGTCCTCGCCGGAGCGGGTCAGCGTGGGTTCGGCGACGCCGAGGGAGTCGATGCGCTGGCGGAGCACCTCCAGGGTGCGGTCGGTGCTGTCCCGGTCCGCCTTCGCGGTGTCCGAGTCCTTGGCCTGGAGCACCATTCTGGTGCCGCCCTGAAGATCGAGGCCGAGTCTGGGTGACATGGTCAGCGTGATGAGCACGGAGACGAGCAGTACGGCGGCAGCCAGAACCGCTCGCACCGTGGTGGCGCGAGTCATGGGTTTCCTCCGAGGGGGCGCCGGGCGCCCTCACCTCGGCGAGGACGGGACGGCGGTTCAGCGGGACGGGCCCGGTGGCAGGACCGGTGGCCGGTGAACGGCCGTCCACGGAGGCCCGCGTACGCCGGGGAGCGTGACGCGGGAGCGGGCGGTGGCACGAGGGGGCGCGGCGGGGGCCGGGTGGTGGGCTCGGCGGGGCGCGTGGACGCCGGGCGCGCCGGGCGGCAGGAGGAGGTCCGGGCCGGGCGGCGGGAGGTGGTGCGCGGTACGGGCCTGGTCGCTGCCGGCCCGGGGCTGGGGACGGGGTGCGGGCGGCGGCTGGGAGCGGTGGTGGTCGGTGGCCGTGGCGGTGCGGCTGCGACGGGAGTCGTGGAAGGTGCCGGTGCGGGCGGTCCGCTCGGTGTGCTGGGTGGGCTGATGGGTGCCGGGCGGGTACGCGGCGGAGGGCGGCACCCCGGCGGCCGGCCGGGCCGTGGGCACTGATCCGGCGGCTGCGGGGGCGGCGCCGACGACGGTGAGGGCGGCGAGCAGAAGGGCGGCGAGCAGCAGCCGGGCCGCCCGCGCGGTGCCGGGGTGTGCCGGGGCGCCCGGCCGTGCCCTCGGGGGCACATTCCCCGGGGGCGGCCCCGGGAGGGGGGTCACCCGGTTTCGCCGGTCGGGGCCGGTGCCGTGCCGGCCCGGCGGAGTACGGAGCTGAGGACCAGGCCGGCGCCGCGTACGACCGCGGTCGCCGGGTCGTCGGCGGGACGGACCGGGACGCCGAGGCGGACCGCGATCCTGTCGGTGATGTCGGTGCGGGCGGCGCCGCCGCCGGTCAGCAACGGGCCCTTGCGCAGGGCCCCGAGGACGGCGCCGTGCCGGTCCTGCTTCCACATCTCCGTGATCATGTCGAGCACGGTGCGGACGACGGCGGTGGGGGGCCGGGCCGGGTCGAGGTCGTCGAGCCCGGTCTCGGTCTGGCGGGCGTCGCGGATCTGCCCGTCGACGAGCACGGTCGCCTCGGTCAGCCCGGCACCGATGTCGACGACGAGCAGCGGCCCGCCGGTCCGCGGCCCGGCGCATGCGGCGGCGGCCCTGGCGCTGTCGAGGGCGATGACGGTCGTCGGCCCCAGACCGGCGATCAGTTCCGCCGCCTCGGCGCGGTGCCGGGCCCCGGCGAGGACGGGGTGGCTGACCACGATCACGGTGTCGGTGCGGTCCGTACCCAGTGCTGTGTCGGCGATACGGCCGAGCAGCCGGCCGCAGGACTCGGGGTCGACGATGCGTCCCCGCCGGACCGGGCGACCGGGCCCGGACTCCGTACCGGGGTCGTCGCGGACGTCGGTGTCGGCCAGGACACCGTGTCCGGGCACCCAGACGCGGGTGCGGGAGCTGCCGAGATCGAGGGCGAGGCCACGGGTGACGCCCCGGTGGCCCCGGCGGGCGGACGGGCCGAGGCGTCGTCCCTCGTGCAGAGAACGCATCCGTCCCTCCCCGCCCTGCTGCCGCAGCCACGCATGCCACCCATGGACCCGCTGATCGCGAGGCATGGCCGAGCCCTCACTATGCAATAGGGAGGCAAAGAAAGCCACTCCCAGGCAAAATCCAAGGGCCGGGGCCTGTTGTGTGTCACACCTCCGACGGCAGGAAGACGGCGACCAGTTCGGCGAACTCGTCCGGTGCGGCGATCCGGACGCCGAGGTCCTCGGCCTTGGTGCGCTTGGATCCGGCCTTCTCCCCGGCGACCAGGAGCGAGGTGCGCTTGGAGACGCTGGACGAGGACTTCCCGCCGGCCCGCTCGATCAGCTCGTTCATCTCGTTCCTGGAGAGCTTCTCCAGTGCGCCGGTCATGGCTCCGGTGACCACCACGGTCATCCCCTCCAGCGGCAGACCGCTACCCTCCCCGTCCCCGTCCCCGTCCCCGTCGGCGGCTTGTGTGCTCTCCTCCCCCGGCTCGGGCGGCGGCGTCGCGCCGGGCTCCGTCATGTTCACCCCGGCGGCCACCAGCTTCGCGATCAGCGGGGCCAGCTCCACCAGCTCCGCGACGACGCCGGCGGCCTTCTCCTTGCCGATGCCGTCGACCCGCTGGAGCTCCTCGGCGTCGGCCGCCCTGATCCGGTCCATGTCCGCGAAATACCGGGCGATGCGCCGTGACATGGAGCGCCCGGTACCGCGTACGCCGAGCGCGCAGAAGACCCGGGACAGCGGCTGCGTCCGGGCCGTCGCGATGGCGGCCAGGAGGTTGTCGGTGCTGGTCTCGCCCATCCGTTCCAGGCCCAGCAGTTGTTCACGGTCGAGGGTGAACAGGTCGGCGAAGTCGGCCACCAGACCCGCGTCGACGAGCTGGACGACGCGGGTCGCGCCGAGGCCCTCGATGTCGAGCTGGTCGCGGCCCGCCGCGTACGAGACGGAGGCGACGAGCCGGCAGTCGCGGCCCCGGACACAGCGCCAGCGCTGCTCGCTGGTGTCTATCTCGGAGCCGCACTGCGGGCACGCCTCGGGGAAGTCGATGGGCTTCTCGTCGCCGGTGCGCAGATGGGCGACGGGGGCCTCGATCCGGGGGATGATGTCGCCCGCCTTGTAGACCATCACCCGGTCGCCCAGGCGCAGATCGCGGCGGGTGATGTCGGCGGGGTTGTGCAGCGTGGCGTAGGTGACGATCGAGCCGTCGATCTCGACCGGCTCCAGCACGGCGCGCGGCGCGATAATCCCGGTCCGGCCCACGTTCCATTCGACGGCCAGGAGCCGGGTGACCTTCTCGACGGCCGGGAGCTTGTACGCGATGGCCCAGCGCGGCGCCCTGGTCCCGGATCCGGCCTCGCGCCGGTCGGCGGCGAGGTCGGCCTTGATCACGATGCCGTCGATGCCGAAGGGCAACGAGGCGCGCTGGGCCGCGACTTCCTCGACCCGGCTCTGCACCTCCTCGACGGTGGCGACGGTGCGCGGCGCGACGTCCGTGTCCGCCGCGGTGTGCACGCCGAGCCGGGCGGCGTAGGAGAGGACCTCGCTGTGCGGGAGTTCGGCGAGCCGGTCGGTCAGCTCGGCGGAGTCGGGCAGCGGCAGGGCGCCGTAGGCGAAGAACGTCATCTCCACCGTGTAGGCGCGGTCCTTGGCGCGCAGCGTGCCCGCCGCGCCGTTCCTCGGGTTGGCGAAGGGGGCGCCGCCGTGTTCGGTCCGTACGGCGTTGGCCTGCTCGAACTGCTCGGTGGTCATGAGGATCTCGCCGCGCATCTCGATCGTCACCGGCTCGGCGAGCTGCTCGGGCAGGCCGACCACGGTGCCGATCGCATGCGAGACGTCCTCGCCCGCGGTGCCGTCGCCCCGGGTGATCAGCTGCTCCAGGCGGCCCGCCCGGTAGCGCGCCGCGACGGCGAGCCCGTCGAGCTTCGGCTCCACGCTCCAGGCGGCGACGGGGCGGCCTATCCGGCGCTCCAGCGACGCCGTCCAGGTGACGAACTGTTCGGCTGAGAAGACGTTGTCCAGGGACAGCATCGCAACGGTGTGCGGCACGTCCCCGGTCGCGGCGCCGCCCGCCACCTTGCCCGTCGGGGAGGCGTCCAGAATCTCCTCCGGGTGCTCCTGTTCGTACGCGGCGATCCCCCGCACCAGCCGGTCGTAGGCGTCGTCGTCGAGCGTGCTCTCGCCCGTGGCGTAGTACGCGGCCGCGGCCCGCGACGCCTCTTCGACAGCGGCGGCGTAGGCGGCGGTGTCGGCGAGCACAACAGCTGAGTTCGTCATGGCCCCCATCCTGCCGCCCACCACTGACAACGGCCCTCAGCCGGCCGCCCGGACCGTTCCGTCCGGCTCGTCGGTGCCGCGTGCCGCGCCCGGTGGTGGCAGCGGAATCTGCGGGCCCGAGCACTCCCGCAGCCAGCGCCGCAGCACGTCGTGCACCTGTTCGGCGCCGACCAGCTCCGTGTCCGGGGCCACCGGCGCGGACAGCTCGGACGGCCACAGCAGGAACGGTCTGGACTGCTCGCCGCCCAGGCCGCCGTGCGAGCCGATCTGTTCCTCGAAGGCGTGCACACAGCCCGTGGCGCCGTCGTACATCGAGTTGACCATGATGTCGGCGACGTGCGGGAAGGTGTCGGTCCGCCGCACCGCCGCGGCAGCCCCGGGGCCGAACGGGGCCAGCGGCCCCTCCGCGTCCACCAGCTCCGGCACCGGGATCTCCGCCCCGCCGCGGCCCAGCACCACCGATCCGTGCCGCTCGCTGCGGACCAGCAGGAAGCCGATGCCGGGGTGGTTGGCGAGGGTGCCGAGCAGGGCGGGGTGGCTGCGGTCGAGCTGTTCGCGCGAGGCGCGTCCCGCGATGTCGGGGAAGGAGATCAGACCGAGGTTCCCGGAGGCGAGGACCACCGGGCCGGACGGTTTCGCCAGGGGCTCCGCAGCGCCCTCGCCGACCGGCCGGTGCAGGGCGATCCGTACCGCGTCACGCGCCTCCGAGCCGCTGCGGGTGTGCTGCGCCCGGCGGGACACCGGCAGCCCGCAGCCGGCCCGGACCAGGTCCTTGAGGGTCAGCCCGTACGCCCCCGCGAAGGTCTCCCCGGGGCTCTGCCCGTGGTCGGAGAGCAGCACGATCCGGTAGGTGCGCGGGGTGTGTTCGGCGACCTTGACGATCAGGGCGAGCGAGCGGTCCAGGCGGGCGAGCACCTTCTCCGCGTCGCGGCTGCCGGGTCCGGAGTGGTGCGCCACCTCGTCGTAGGCGACCAGGTCGGCGTAGACGGCGGTCCGGCCGGCGAACATGTCCCCGATGACGGCGGAGACCACCACATCGCGTTCGACGACGGTCGCGAAGGCCCGGATGAAGGGGTACAGACCGCCGCGCTTGATCCGGGGTGTGACCTTCCGCATCCGGGCCCGGGTCGACTGGCCGATCTCGCGGCAGACCTCGGCGACGAACGACAGCGCGGTGCGTACGGCGTTGGCCGGGTCGGAGAAGTACGCGAAGTACCCGGCCCGGGAGCGGCGGCCCTTGCCGAACCGGGCCGCCATGGACAGGACGAGCGCCAGCTGGTCGGCGCCGCCGCTGAAGAGGTTGCCCCGGCTGGCGCCGTCCACGGTGAGCAGTCCGCCGTCGTGGGTGCGCGCGACGGCCCTGCGCTGGAGTTCGAGGGCACTGGCGGGTCTGCTGGAGACCATGACGTCGCCGGTCTCCTTCTCGTACCAGCGGAAGGCGGGGACGTCGTGGTTGCTGCCGTGCAGGATGCCGAGCTGGCTGGCCCCGGTCTGGCTGGACCAGTCGGTGCGCCACGGGGTGAGCCGGTGCCCCTCCTTGTCGGCCAGCCACTGTGCGACGGTCGGCATCAGCCCTTCGTCGGCGGCGCGGGCGAGGACGTCGTGGCCGACGCCGTCGAGCTGGATGAAGACGGTGCCCGGCGGTCCGCTGCGGCCGCTGTCCGTGCCGGTGCGACGCCGGCGGCGGACGGCCAGCCGGGAGAGCCTGCGCCGGTAGGCGTTGTCGTCGCGGACGGCGAGCGCGGTGGAGGTGGCCGAGGCGACGGCGGACATCACGGCCGCGACGACGACGGCCGTCTCCGGGTTGGCGGCGCCGCGCCCGTCCGGGATGAGCCGCAGGGCGAGCAGCAGCAGCGAGCCGTTGAGGAAGAAGACGAGCAGCCCGAGGACCAGCGCGGGCACGATGAGCAGCGCCCGCACCACGACGGGCCAGACCAGTGCGGAGAGCAGACCGAACGCGCCGGCGCCCCAGGCGGCGGTGAACGCGATCTTGGTTATGCTGTCGCCGTCGTCCGACTGGAGCTGGAAGTCCGGCAGAATCCCGGCGAGCGCCAGCATCGTGAGCGTCGAGACCGCCCAGACCACGACCACTCGCATCAGGGCGCTGCCGGCTGCTCGCCATCGCCCGTCACTCACGCCTTTTCCACCTCACGTCCGGCCCCCGCCGTTCCGGGCCTCGGCCCCCAGCTTTTCACAGCGGGGCCGTGGACCTCCGGGGCCGGACGGTCAGCAGCCGTCGTAGCCCGCGGTCGGCATGGAGAGTCTGCGGTGCACGCTCGCCTTGGTACGGGCGTTGTACGGCGGCTCGTCCAGCCCGGCGAGCTCCAGGCGCACGCCGCGCCGCTCGCACTCCGCGGCGAACTCCGGCACCGAGGTGAGGGCCCGTGCCAGTACGCGGTCGTTGGCGGCGACGAAGACTTCGACCTCGCCGCTCTCGACGTCGGACCACAGGGCGTGGTGGTCGGGACGCAGTCCGTAGAGCCGCAGCTGCCGGGTGACGACGTAGCCCTTGTCCGCGGCCCAGCGGGCGCACATGTCCTGCTGGCCGCGGGTGTCCACGAGGAACGGGTCGTCGTCGAGCTGTTCCAGCGGTGTGAGGCTGGCGATGGCCGCCACCCGTACGTCCGTCACGTCCCCATGGCCGTTCCCCCGGTGCTAGGCGTATCGGCGACCCTACCCTCAGTCCTCCCGCGCAAAAAGGCGCGTGCCGGGACGGGAGGGGTTGGGAGGAGCGCGGGGCGCGAGCCCGGAACACCTGTGCGCCCCAGCCCTTAGGCTCGATGCCGGGGACAGGATTCGAGGAGTCCGGGAAACGAGGAGGGATCGCGTGCCGGTGGAAGTCACCTGGTGGGGTCATGCCACCTGCACGATCGAGGACTCCGGGGTCCGGGTGCTGACCGATCCGCTCTTCGTGCGGCGGATGGCGCATCTGCGGCGCCGCCGCGGGGAGCTGCCCGGTCCCGAGGCCGCGGTCGCGGACGTCGTGCTCGTCTCGCATCTGCACTCCGACCATCTGCATCTGCCGTCCCTGGCCAGGCTCGCCCCCGGCAGCAGACTGATCGTGCCGGTGGGTGCGGTGCGCGCGGTGCCGGGGCTGCGGGTGCTGCGCTCGATGCGCGGGCTGCGGATCACCGAGGTCGCCGCGGGTGACGAGGTCCGGGTCGGCGAGGTGCGGGTGCGGGTGGTTCCGGCGATGCACGACGGCAGGCGGCTGCCGATGGGCCCGCACCGCTCCCCCGCGCTCGGCTTCGTGGTCGAGGGCGAGGCGCGGACGTACTTCGCCGGGGACACCGGGCTCTTCGACTCGATGGCCGAGGCCGTCGGCCCGGTGGACGTGGCGCTGCTGCCGGTCGGCGGCTGGGGCCCGTATCTGGGCCACGGTCATCTGGACGCGGGCCGGGCGGCGCAGGCGCTGGCCCGGCTGGCACCGCGGTCGGCCGTGCCGGTGCACTACGGCACGTACTGGCCGATCGGCATGGACGGGGTCAGGCCGCACGAGTTCCACTCGCCGGGTGACGAGTTCGTCCGCAAGGCGGCGCTGCTGGCGCCCGAGGTGTCCGTGCACCGGCTGTCCCACGGCGAGCATGTGCGGCCGGAGGCCGCCGGGTGATCCATCAGGTCGTGGGGCAGCTGCCCCCGGAGTCGACGCAGCAGGCGGTCGGCTATCCGTCGCTGTTCCTGCTGGTGGCACTGGGGGCGCTGGTGCCGGTGGTGCCTACGGGCGCCCTGGTGAGTTCGGCCGCGGTGGTGGCGCTGCATCAGTCGTCGCCGTTCTCGCTGCTGATCGTCTTCGCGGTGGCCTCGGCCGCGGCGTTCCTCGGTGATGTCTGTCTGTACTGGCTCGGTCAGCGCGGGGTGCGGTCGAAGAACGGCTCGAAGTGGCTGCGGACGATCCGGGACCGGGCGGCTCCGGAGCGGCTGGCGCAGGCGCAGCGGAAGCTGGACGAGCACGGCGCCATGGTGCTGGTGCTGTCCAGGCTGGTGCCCGCCGGGCGGATTCCGGTGATGCTGGCGTGTCTGCTGGGCCGGATGCCGCTGCGGCGGTTCGCCCGTGGCGATGTGCCGGCGTGTCTGGCGTGGGCGGCGACGTACCAGTTGATCGGAATCCTGGGCGGTTCGCTCTTCCCCGAGCCGTGGCAGGGGGTGGTCGCGGCGGTGGGTCTGACGCTGCTGGTCAGCGGGGTGCCCACGGTGTGGCGCAGGACGCGGGCACGGTTCAGCCACTGATCGTGCGGGGTGCCGGTTCCAGTACCCGCGAGGCGCCGATCGGCAGGTCCCAGAGCCGGTCGCGTGGGTGTCCGGCCCGCTGCCAGGCGGTACGCAGCCGGGTCAGCGGTTCGAGTACGGGTTCCGCGGAGAGCAGGAAGGTGGCCCAGTGCATCGGCGCCATCGCCCGGGCGCCGAGGTCCTCGTACGCCTGCACGGCCTCCTCGGGGTCGGTGTGTACGTCGCCGAGCCACCAGCGCGGTTCGTACGCGCCGATCGGCAGGAGGGTCAGGTCGATCCCGGGGTACCGGCTGCCGATCTCGCCGAACCAGTGCCCGTAGCCGGTGTCCCCGGCGAAGTGGATCCGCTGCGCCCCGGGGCCGGGGGCGGTGATGATCCAGCCGCCCCAGAGGGAGTGGCAGGTGTCGGTGAGGGTCCGTTTGGACCAGTGATGGGCCGGTACGAAGTCGAAGCGGACCCCGTCGAGCTCGGCCGATTCCCACCAGTCGAGTTCGGTGACGCAGGTGAAGCCGCGACGACGGCACCAGCGGCCGAGTCCGGCGGGGACGAGGAGCGGGGTGTCCCGGGGCAGTCTGCGCAGGGTGGGGGCGTCGAGGTGGTCGTAGTGGTTGTGGCTGATGACGACGGCGTCCACGGGCGGCAGGTCCTCCCAGCGGACGCCGACCGGGGTGATCCTGGCGGGGGTCCCGAGGATGCGCCGGGACCAGACGGGGTCGGCGAGGACGGTCAGTCCGCCGGTGCGGATGATCCAGCTGGCGTGCCCGGCCCAGGTGACGGACGTGGTGCCCTCGGAGGTGACCGGCAGGGGTCCGGGGGCGTACGGGAGGCGGTCGATGCCACGCAGGCCCTCCGCGTTGGGCCGCAGGGCGCGCTCACGGGCCAGTCGGGACATGCCCATGACACCCGGGAGGGGGGCGGTGAGCCGGTCCGCGAAGCTCCTGGGCCAGCTCCGGACCTCACCGAGCGGACGCGGTGCGACGATCCGGCCGTGCGGGACGTGGTGCGGCTGCGGCTGTGCGGTCCCGGCGCGGCAGCGCCCGGTCTGTTCCGTCATCGGGAGACTCCCGTCTCGCAGTTCCTCATCGGAGTTCGTCGAGGGCCGTTGCGAAAATGCTCAGGGCCTCGGCCACATGCGGCAATTCCAGGGGCGCCACAGCGGTGAGGGACTCCAGCTGCTGCTGCGGGGTCGACCCCAGCAGCGTCCCGGTTCCCAGCCGCACCCGCAGCGCCCCCAGTTCGTCGCCGAACCGGTGCCCGCCCGGCGTCGGCGCGCCGAGACGTTCCGTCAGGTACTCCTCCAGTTCCAGCGAGTCCGTGACGCCGCGGCCCGCCAGCCGGGACCGGAGCGGGCCGAGATCCGCGTAGAGGTGCCGTCCGGCCTGCGGGGGCCTGGCCAGCGCGCCCGCCGCCAGGACCGCGCGGTGGGCCGCGGCGGCGATCCGCGCCTGGAGCGCGGCGGCCCGGCGGGCCCGGTCCGTCACGGCCTCCGGTTCGCGCAGCGCGTGGGCGGCGGCCAGGGCGACCGGCCCCGCGACGAGCGCGCCGAGCGCGGTGAGGATGTCGAGCGTACGGGCGTGGCGCACCGCCGCCCGTTCGGTGTCCGGGAACCGGGCGACCGCGACCGGCCAGGCGGACGGGGTCAGCGCGCCGGCGAGATCGCAGACGACCGTGACGTCGTCGGGGCACATCTCGGCCGGGCTGAGCAGGACCGTGTCGTACGGCCGGTGCAGGGTGTCGCGCCAGGTCTCGTCGCTGACGACGTGCAGCCCCTCGGCGATCGCCGCCTCGCAGGCCTCGCGGACCAGCTCCGGCGGGGCGACGGTGGCGGTCGGGTCGTCGACGACGGAGATCAGCAGCAGCCGGGGCCTGCCGCCCTCGGCACGGACCCTGCGCACGGTCTCCAGCAGCGCGTACGGGTCGGGCACGCCACCGCACTCGGCCGGGGTCGGCACGTGGTAGGCGGGCCTGCCGAGCAGCCGGGCCTGCGGGATCCAGGTGGCGGGGCAGGGGCGCGGCATGAGTACGTCGCCGCCGTGCGCGGCGATCAGCGCGAGCAGCAGCGGCGACGCGCCGGGGGCCGCGGCGACGCGCTCCGGGCTGCCGGGCAGCCCGCGCCGCTCCCAGTAGGCGGCCGCCGCGGTGCGCAGATGCTCGCCGCCGCCGGTCGGTTCGGGCTCGCCGCGGCCCGCCGCCGCGGCGAGCACCTCGGCCAGCTCGGGCAGCACCGGCAGCCCCGGGTCGGGGGCGGGCGGCCCGTACCGGACGGGGCCGCGGTCCTCACGCACGGAGCGCGCGCCGTCCCCGGGCCGCTCGGTCCGCTGCCGCGCCATCCGGGCCTCCTTCGCCGCCGCCCCGTCACCCTGTCGCGCCGTCTCGCACTCGGGGCCTGTCCGGCGGATCGGGGCCGGACAGACCCTGGGCCCTTTATACGAGGGTTCGGCCGGCCGCGCCCGCCGACGGAGCGGCGGGGCGCCGATGACGCGGGATCAGCCGGCGAAGGGCGTACCGGGCAGTCCGCGCCCCGCGTCCGGCAGCACCAGCAGTGAACCGGACAGCGGATGCGGGGCGGTGAGCCCGGAGCGGGCGGTGGAGATGTACAGGTCGTCGAGGTCCCGGCCGCCGAAGGCGCAGGCGGTCGGGCGCCTGACCGGCACCGGGACGATCCGGTCCAGGGCGCCGTCGGGCGTGTACCGGCGCACCGCGGCGCCGTCCCACAGGGCGACCCAGACGGCCCCTTCGGCGTCGACCGTCAGACCGTCGGGGAAGCCCGCGCCCTCCTCGACGGTGACGAACGGGCGCCGGTCGACGGCGTGTTCCCCGTCGAAGTCGAAGACGTCGATCCGGCGCGTCGGTGTGTCGATGAAGTACATCAGCGACCCGGCCGGGCTCCAGCCGATGCCGTTGCCGCACGCCACGACGGGCAGCACCGCGGTCACCGCGCCGTCGGCCGCGACGCGGACGAGGCCGCCGCCGTCCGGGGCGCCGTCGTAGCGCATGCTGCCCGCCCACAGGGCCCCGTCCGGCGCGACCGCCGCGTCGTTGCCGCGCCGGCCCGGCACCGGGTCGCGGACCAGCCAGCGGAAGGCGCCGTCGGCGTCGTACAGGCCGATGCCGTCGCGCAGATTGACCACGAGTCCGCCGCCGGCGCGCGGTTTGGCGGCACCGACGTGCTGTTCGGCGGCCATCACCGTCCGGCGGCCGCTCAGCGGGTCGTAAGTGTGTACGCGCGCGGAGACGATGTCGACCCAGATCAGCCGGCCGGTGGCCGGATCCCAGGTCGGGCCCTCGCCGAGCTCGGCCTGCTCGTGCACGGCCACGTCCAGGTGTGGGGTGTTCACTTCTTGCCTCTCGTGGTGTCCGGGCCGGTCCGGGGAGCGCGCGAGGACACCTCCCGCACGGCCCCGTTCCGGGGCGCGCCGACGGCACTCCGGACGATGACCGGAATATCGAACACAGGGTAATCGTGTGGCTTTTGACCCGGCAATGCCGACCGCCCCGGCCGGCCTCAGGCCTGCCGGCCGAGGAGCGCGAGCAGTCGGGTCTGCGGGTCGGCGTCCGGTGCGGTCTCCACGGGGGCGTCGAACAGGCCGCTCCGCGAGAGGTCCTTCGCGTACGGTCCGACCTCACGGCGGGTGAAGTCGACCAGCCGGGCGGGCAGCCGCTCGTCGGCGCCGACCGCCCGCGACAGGTCCCAGGCGTGCACCACGGCGTCGGCCACCATCTGCGCGCAGTAGGCGTCGGTGGCGGTGTCCCCGTACGAGAGGTTCACCGTCCCCTCCAGCGCGCCCGGCGTCTCGAACGCCCCGCGCGCTCCGGCGGCCGCCCGGTCCCACGCGGCCACGGGGTCCTCGCCCAGCACATCGCCCGCGAAGGCGTCGCCGACCTCGGCGACGGTGCGGCCCCCGGTGACGAGCGGCGGCACCCAGAGCTGTTCCGCGGTGAGATGGGCGACCAGGTCACGGACGGTCCACTCGGTACACGGGGTGGCTGCGGACCACTGGTCCTCGCGCACCGCGTGCACCCGGTCGGTGAAGAGCCGGAGCACCTCGCCGTGGCGTTCGAGGATTTCGCTGACGGAAGCAGATGCCATGCGTCCACTCTCCCCGGCCCGGAGCCGGGGCGCGAGTGCACGTTGCCCATATATCAAGACGTCCATCTCAAAATGCGGCGCCGCGGCGTACGGTGAGCGTACCGATCACCGCTTCGCGGCTCGCGTTTCCGGCACGCCGCGGAACACTTGCGGCCGCGTTCCGAGAAAGGATCCACGGCCATGCCGAAGGAGACCGCCGTCTACACCCACGGCCACCACGAGTCGGTGCTGCGCTCGCACCGCTGGCGCACCGCCGCCAACTCCGCGGCCTATCTGATCGACGAGCTCCGCCCCGGCCTGACCGTGCTGGACGTGGGCTGCGGTCCGGGCACCATCACCGCGGACCTGGCCGCGCTGGTGGCTCCCGGCCGGGTGACCGCCGTCGACACCACGGAGGAGATCCTGTCCCCGGCGGCCGCGGTCGCGGCCGAACGCGGCCTGGACAACGTCGAGTTCATCACCGCGGATGTGCACGCCCTGGACTTCCCCGACGACTCCTTCGACGTCGTCCACGCCCACCAGGTGCTCCAGCACGTGGGCGATCCGGTGCAGGCGCTGCGCGAGATGCGACGCGTCTGCCGCCCCGGCGGCGTCGTCGCGGCCCGCGACAGCGACTACGCGGCGATGGCCTGGTACCCGCAGGTGCCCGGCCTGGACCACTGGCTGGACCTGTACCGCCGGGTCGCCCGGGCCAACGGCGGCGAGCCGGACGCGGGCCGGCGGCTGCTTTCCTGGGCCCGCCCGGCCGGTTTCACCGACATCACCCCGACCGCCGCCACCTGGTGTTTCGCCACCCCGGAGAGCAGGGCCTGGTGGAGCGGCATGTGGGCGGACCGCACGGTCGGTTCGGCGTACGCGAGGATGGCCGTCGACGGCGGCCGTGCGAGCGCCGGGGAACTGGCGGAAATCGCCGCCGCATGGCGCGAGTGGGGCGCGGCGGACGACGCCTGGTTCATGGTGCCGCACGGCGAGGTGCTCTGCCGGGCCTGAGGGACGCCGCCCCGCCGCCGAATCGATCACCGGCCCATGTGCCGCCAACTACCCTTGTACGCATGGACATTCTGGGAACCACACTGCGTATCTGCGTCGACGACCTGGAGGCCGCGGTGGCCTTCTACGAGGACCTCACGGGCAGTTCGGCGCTCCGTTTCGAGCGCGGTGGGGTCTCGGTCGCCGCGATCAGCTGCTTTCTCCTGATGAGCGGCCCGGAGTCGGAGCTGGAGATCCTGCGCAAGGTGACGGCGACGATCGCGGTCAAGGACGTCGACGACGCGCACGCCTCCCTCAGCCGGGTCGGTGCCCGGATCATCGCGGGTCCGGTGCCGACGCCGGTCGGCCGCAATCTGATCGCGGTGCACCCGGACGGCTCGGTCTTCGAGTACGTCGACCGGGTGCCGTCCGGCCGGTGAGGACCGGACGGCACCGGTGCGGCCTCGTCAACACCCGGGGCGCATCCGGAAGTTGTACCGGCCGGGCAGCGGATCGTCCGTGATCCCGGCCCATACCTCGTCCAGGATCTGCGCGCCCTCACGCAGATCCTCGACCTCGAAGCCCTCGTCGAAGACGGCGCGGGCGGCGGCGCGGTCGTCCTCGGCGATCAGCAGCCGGGCCTCCAGCAGACGGAACCGGCCGCGCTGCCGGATCGCCGGGGGCAGGGCGGTCCAGACGGACCGGGCCGCCGCGGGGCGCCCGGCCGTCAGCAGCGCCCCCAGCGCCTCCCGGCCCAGCGCCGCCGCGGCCGCCGTCCAGGCCTCGTCCTCGTCGCGGCGCTCCGCGCACAGGTCGTCGAACGCCTCGCCGTAGAGATCCGCGGCCCGGTCCCGCTGCCGGCCCTCCTCGGCGGCGACGGCGAGGCACCGCAGCAGCGGCCAGCGGGACGGCGCGAGCACCAGTCCGCGCTCCCAGCTGCGGACCGCCTGGGCACGGTCGCCGGCATGCCACTGGGCGATGCCCAGGTGGTATTCGGTGAGGGGTTCGGCGGGGGCCGTCTCCAGCATGTCGCGCCAGTGCGGGGAGACCAGGGAGGGTCCGGGCGGGACCGCCCGGCGCGGCTCGGGGAAGGTGCCCTGGTCCAGCAACTCCAGCCAGGGCTGCTGCTGTTCACCGAGGGTGGAGTCGGCGAACGGGGTGCCGGGAAGCTCGTACTTGCCCCGCCTGACCTCCAGCGCACCCCAGCCCGATCCGGTGGCGAGCGACTCTCCGGGTTCTGCGTCGGCGAAGGGGCGCCAGGCGGCGTGGGCGGCCTCGACATCGGCCCGCGGCAGCGCCTCGGCAAGCCGCAGCTCGGTCTCGGCGCGGGCCGCCGCCCAGTCCTCGCCGTGCACGGCGAGCGGGTCCGCGGACAGTGGCCCGTACGACTCCAGCCAGCTGAACTCGGCACCCGGTCCGAGGGGAACGTGCTCCAGCTGGGTGCGGGCGAGCCCGGCCTGGATCTCGGCGTATCCGACGGTGCCGGGCTCGGTCAGCCACTCCTGCCAGCGCCGCCCGCCCGCGCCGCTGCCCCAGAGGAACAGCTTCCGGCCGCGCAGCAGATCGGTCGACGTCTGGACGAGCCCGTGGCCGTCCTCGTCGAGCGAGGCTATCCAGCGGCGGGCGCCGTCGGGCACCTCGTAGAAGTAGTCGGCGGGGAATTCGCCGCGCAGCGGATACGTCCGGTCGACGGAACCGGACACCGGGACCGGAACCCGGGTCAGGGTTCGTTCGTACCCGAAGTGCCAGGCCTCGTCGGCGGGGGCGAGGACGCGGGTTCGTTCGCCTTCGGGGACGGCGATGTTGGACCACCAGTACACCGGTGCGGTGTGTTCGTGCGGATTGCGGATCCGCACGCCGACGTGCAGGAAGTCGGAGTCCTCCGGCAGCCACAGGTCCACCTGGAACGGCAGGTCGCGCAGCCGCTCCCACTCCCAGAGGCGGACCATCTCGCCGCCGTCGGGCGCGGGGACCCGGGCCGCGTGGAGCGGGGCGCAGGACAGTGCGGTGTGGCCCGTGGCGCCGATGTTCCATTCGATGCCGCCGGAGAACCAGGCGCCGTTGAGCGCGAAGTCGGCGGGCTGCAGAACGGGGTTGCGGTAGAGGAGTTCCCGGTCGGTCGGCTTGTGGTGGAGGGAGTGGACGCGGCCACCGAGACCGGGCAGCACGGTGGCCCGCAGCCGGTCGTTCTCGATGACGATCGCGTCGAGTGCGGTGGCGGTGCGCTCGCGCCCGTAGCCGTCGAGGATGCGCGCCGGCAGCACGGTGGACAGTGGTTCAAAGCCGATCTGGCGTGCCATGTCACGTGGCAGTGCGGCCCGGTCGCGTTCGTCGACCGCATGCGTCTCGTCGAGCGGCCGCAGCGCGGGCAGCGGATTCTCCGGGCCCAGCGGCCCGGCGGGCAGAGTCAGTACGGTACGTCGCACGGTCGTGGCCAAGGCAACCTCGCTCCCTCGCGCGGGCCGCCACAGGTCCGGGCGCCCCCCGATGACCATGGAACACGCTCGACAACGCCCTGGCCAGGGGGGGCGCCTCAGACTTCAGCAAAGACCCACCGGGGACGGTCCCCGGGACCCGGCCCCGGTAATTCGGGTGCGTCCCGGCCACACGGCCGTAACCTTGGCCCCCGACGGGGATCACTCGACGGGGATCAGTGGCGGCGGCCGATGCGCCCTGCCCGAACGGAACGCGGAGCCGGACACGATGAGCACCCAGCACACCTACCGAGTAATCGTGCGCGGCACCTGGGACGGTCTGACGGACGAGGCCCGTGCCCGGCTGCTGTCCGAGGTGGACGATCACGGCCTGAGTGCGATGCAGTTCACCGAGGAGGGCTCGCTCACGTACGACCGCGGGCTCAAGCACTTCAGCTTCCGGTACGTGGTCGTCTGCGACGCGGAGGACGGCGAGGAGATGGCGGCCGCGATCGCCGAGGACCGGGCCGAGACCCACCTCGACGGGCGCGCGTACGGGCATGGCGCGCTGCGGTCCACGGTGACGGACATGGACACCATGAAAATCAACTACAAGGGGCGGCGCGGCTAGCTCCTCTCGTTTGGATCAGGCCGGGGTCACGGGGTCTGGCCCGATCCGAACGAAGGACCCCGGGACCTGACCTCCGCGCGGGCGGGCTGCCATGCTGCGCGTGAGTGGTTCCCGAGTCGCTCGGGTGACCGACGGGGCTCACCGGCAGCCACACGCGTGCGCCGACGTGGGCGAAGGGGTGGTCGTGAGCACCGCGGAAGCCGTCGTCGTGGTCGTGCTGTGTGTGGTCGTCACGCCGACCGGGTCGGGGCGGGCCAGGTGGAGGTGGTGATCTCGTTCACCGGCGATGACGGGGAGTCGGCGGTCGTGAGTGGCTTCCTGCGGCCCGAGGAGATCGCCACCGGCCGGGTACCGTCGCCCGTTCACCGGACGGGAGTTGGATGCTGTGACCCACGTGCGTACTGAGATGAGCGCGCACCGGGCGGACACGGGGGACCGGACGCGTTCATGCTGGCCGCGCACCCGCGCCGGGTCCGGCAGATGCGTATCCGGCGCCGGACCACTCCCCCACCGGCCAAGCTCACCGTCGCGGCCCGCCCGGCGCGACGGCCGAGGAGGCGACTGTCGAGTCGGTCACCGTCACCGTCACCGGAGCGCACGACGGAGACTGGTGGGCCGTCACCGTCACCGTCCGTACCGGGGACGGCAGGTCGCTCACCGATTCCCGGCTCCGGCTGCCGGAGGAACTCGGACAGTTCGAGCCGGCCGGCGGGTGTCCGTCGTACGCGCCCGGAGTGCCCGTCCCACCGAGGTGGCGACCTGCTCGATCCTGCCCCGCACCCCTTGAGCCCGCCGGGGCGGTGAGGCGGACCCGCGGCCGGGCCGGACCCCCGTGGCGCCGGTGCGGCGTCCGGCCCGGAGCCGGTCGTCCGGCAGCACTGCGCCCCGCCGGACGACCGGCGGGGCGCAGTGCCGGGGCCGGGCCCCGGAGTTCGTGGGCTACTGGCCCGCGGCCTTCTTCCGGCGGAGGAAGAACACGGCGCCGCCGCCGATCACGACGAGGGCCGCCGCGACACCGGCGATCATCGGCGTGGCGGAGGAACCGCCGGTCTCGGCGAGGTCACCGTCGCCGGTGGAGGATCCGGTGGCCGAGCCGGTCGAACCACCGGTGGCCGGGCTCTCGGACGCGACCGGGGAGGGCGACTCGGACGGGGCCGTGGTCGGCTTGGTGCCCGGGGTCGCCGTCTTGCAGTCGAGGACGCCCTTGAAGTTCTTCTCGAAGCCGTTCGGGCCGGTGACGGTGAAGTCGTAGGCCGCGTCCTCGGCGACGGGGACGGTCACCGCCTTGGTCCCACCGGCGGGAACGGTGTACTTCGTGCCCTTGAGGTCGAAGGTCCAGTCGTCGTCGCCCTCGTTGGTGGCGAGGACGCTCACGCCGCCCTTCACGCAGTCGTTGGCGACCGAGACGGCCGGGACCGCGCCTTTCTTCGCCCATGCGGCGGTGGCCTTGGCGGTGACCGACGAACGGCTGGAGCCCGCCAGGATCAGCGTCTGGCTGGGGCCGTCGGTGCTGACGAAGGCCCGCCCGAGCGGCACCTCGGTGCCGGCCTGGGCGATCAGGTCGGTGGAGCCGTCGGCGGTGCCGGCGGGCACGTCCAGGAAGACCTGGGCGCCGTCGCCCGCGGACTCGACCGGCTTGCCGTCCTTGTCGACGATCCGGGAGCCGGCCGGGGCACCGGGGGCCAGGGAGAGCTTGGCGGCCGACGAGTTCGTGCCGATGGTGATCGGTCCGAGCTTGTCACCGGACTTGCCCGCGACGGACGACGGGGAGAGGCTGAGCGACGCCTCGGGCTCCTGCAGGGCTTCCGCCTTGTCGAGGAGGTACTCGGTGAGCAGCTTGGCGTCGGCATCGGCCGGGGTGGCCGTGACCTTGTCCGAGAAGTGCCAGATCGCTGCCTGCGTCGCCGCGGCGGCGTCGCCCTTGTCGAGCCCCTTGGCCCCCACCTTGCCGGCCAGGTCGTTCACGCCGACCTTCGGGTAGGAGTTCTCCAGGATCCAGAGGATCCTGCCCGCGTCGGCGTTGTTGTGCAGCGACGACTCGCCCCAGCCGACTTCCTTGTAGTCGTAGCCCTGCTTCGCCCCGGTCCGCAGGTCGATGCAGTACGTCGAGAGCGTGCCGCCGTCGTGGACGCGCATCTCGAAGAGCCCGGCGCGGCCGACGGACCAGCGGCTGCCGTCCGCCTCCTTGATGTCGACCTGGCCGGAGTCGGTGATGCCACCGAGCTTCGCCGTGGCTCCGCCCGTACCCCGGACGTTCTCGTCCGCTGCCGCGGAACCGGCCGTGGCTATCGCGCCTGTCACGACCAGACCCGACGCCAGGGTCGTGGCGGCCAGGCGGGCAACGCGCCGCCGGAAGTCAGAAATCATGAAATTCCCCTCTAGGGCAGGCAACTCCGCGTGGTCGATGCATGCGGAGTTGCCTGCGGAAGACTCAAAGGGCATGTGGACACCCCGAGTACACGAGATCCTAGAGACGGAAATCCTGCCGCTTCCGGGCCATATGGCTCAGATAAGGATTCCGAGTTGGAATCATGATCAAGAGGGAGGTGGAGCACGGAACATGACAGAGTCACATGGTCCTGTCCCTGCGCTCCCCTTCCCCTCCCCCTTCTGCTGTGGTCCTGCGGGTCTCAGGCGCGTTTGAAGAACTCGACCTCCCCGACCGCGATCGGCCGCCCCTCGCCCCGACCGGCCGCGGCCTTCAGCACCAGCTGGACGGAAACGACGTCGCTGATCCCTGTCCGTACCGTCTGCCGGCCCGGCTTGTCGGTGAGCGTGACCGACTTCTTCCGGACCTCGCCGTCCTGCGTGGTGATGACCAGTTCGGCCTCGGTGGGCCTGGCCCCCTGCCGGAATTCCTCGGGCTTCGTCGACACGCCGGTGTACACCACGACGCCGACCAGCCGGAACGGCTTGTCGAAGACGCACGTCAGCGACGAGCCGAGGGTGGGTGCGCCCCAGTACCTGTTGGTCAGCCCGTCGATGGCGGCGGATGCCGGGTGGCCGGCGGCGTGGGCGCTCGCGGTGGCCCCGGCCGGGCTGATCTCCGCCGTGCCGCCGAGTTTGTCCCGTACGTCCTCGAAGACATAGCGCCCGGCGGGTACGAGCAGGAAGCCCGCGAACAGCAGCCCGACGACCACCAGCGCCAGCACGGTCCGCCGCAGCGCCCGGCCCGATCCGTTCCGCACCCGGCGGCGGAACGGCCACACCGTGCGCCACCAGGGCAGCGGTGCGGGCTGCTCCCGGGTCTGCAGCGGTGCTGCGCAGCGGCGGCAGAACTTGCGTCCCGGCAGGTTCGGGGTGCCGCATGACGGGCACGGCGGCCCCTCGGGCTCCTCGTCGGCCGCCGCGGCCCGCACGACGGGCCGCCGGGCGATCGGCTGAGCCGGCTGCACCGCGCCCACCGGCTCGTCCGCAGCAGGTGAATCCGGCCGTACGGGGGCCGGTTGCGCCGGCCGTTCCGGGCGTACGGGGGCGGGTTGCGGCGGTCGCGCGGGCGGCCTGGGTGCCGGTGCGGGCGGCTGGGGTGGTCGCGTGGGCGGCGGCGGTGCCGGTACGGGAGGGGCGGACGGGGCGAGCGGTGGCCCGGCAGGGGCCGGTGCCGGTGCCGGTGCCGGTGCCGGTGCCGGTGGCTCGGGGCGTACGGAGGGCGGGGCACCGGCCGAGGGCGGCGCGGGCTCCGGGGCGGGACCGGCCGTGGGCATGGATGGAGTACCGGTCGCGGGCACGGGCGGAGGGGCAGCCATGGGCACAGGCGGAGTACCGGTCGCGGGCACGGGCGGAGTACCGGCCGTGGGCACAGGCGGAGTACCGGTCGCGGGCTCGGCTGCCGGGCGCGCCGGTGCTGATGGTCCGGCAGGAACCGCCGCCGGGGCGGCCGGTTCCGTCGCGGGGTCGGAGGGCTCGGCTCCGGGACCGGCCGGTTCTGTTGTGGGACCGGCGGGTTCGGTCGTGGTGCCGGAAGGCTCCGTCGCCGGGGCGGCGGGCTCAGCCGTGGCGGGAGGGGTTCGCGGCGTCCGGGAGGACCAGCCCAGGTAGGAGCCGCAGTTCCCGCAGAATTCGTCGTCCTCGCGGTTGGCGGAACCGCACGCCGGACACGAGCGCATCGCGTCAGTCTCCTGTCTCGTCCGGTGGGCCCGGCAGGATCTCCACCCGGCATGTGAGGTGTACGGGGCACGAGGCGGCGACGACGTCCCGGACGCGGTCGGCGTCCACCGGTCCACCGTGCGGTGCCCAGACCCGTACCAGCAGTTCCCCGGTCGGGGCCGGGGGCAGTTCGGTGCCCGGCCGGGACGACCACGCGGCGCCGCCGCCGTCCTGGATGTCGGCGTGCACACCGAAGCAGAGCCGCAGTTGTTCGACCATTCCGCGGCGGGTGCCGCGCCACCGGTGCAGCTCGACGGCGCGGGCGACGACGGCCCGTCGCAGCTCCTCGGGCCACGCCGGATCGGCCTCGGCGGCCACCCAGGACGACAGCCAGGGCAGGAAGTCGGCCGGGGTCAGCGACGGGTCGAAGTAGGCGGGAAGGTTGTCCAGCGTGGACAGGACCGGCGCCAGGACGGTGTCGAGGCCCGCCGTGAACCGCTGGGCCAGGTCGTCGTCCGCGTACAGCGCGGGCAGCAGCCCGCCGATCGGGTAGCGGCTGGCCAGCCCGGGTACGGCAGCTCTGGTCATGAGCCGTCACCGGCCGTGCTCGCGGTGACCTCGACCTGGTGCTGGTGCGAGAAGACCAGGGCGCCGGGGGCGACATCGATCCGGTCGACCGCCGCCCCGCGCCGGCCGGTGATCGGGTCCGCGGGGAACAGCCGCACCTCGTCCACCAGGCCCACCCCCCGCACGCCCTGGAGCACGGCGAAGATCTCGCCGTACTGCACCGGCCTGCCGAACGGCCACCCGGTCCCGTCCGCCCCGCCCCGCAGCGGGTCGATGTGGTCGAACAGCGCCGCGATCGCGTCCGCGCGGACCCGGTCGGCGTCGCCGCCGTTCGTCACCAGCCTGGCGACCACGGTGACGCCCTGGTACGCGGGCGGTTCCACCAGCAGCCGGGTGCCGACCAGGCGCCGCTCGTCGAGCCGCGCCGTGACCGTGGCGAGCACCGGGTCCGACGGGATCAGCTGCTCGAACCGGAGTTGGCCGCCCTCGTCGACGACCGCGTCGGGCACCACCAGTACCCGTACCGCACCGGCCTCCCCCGCGACGGCGGGCACGCAGCGGACCCTGCGCAGGGAGGGTGCGGCCTCGCGGGCGATGGCCTCGTAGTCCCCGGCCGTGACCGCGCGTTCCTGCACCCGGAGGATGTTGGGCGCCCGGACCTTCGCGTTCTCCACGGTCTCGCCGTCGACCCCGCCGCCGGCCGCCTCGCGGTTGTCCACGCCCGCCACGTACGGCACCGAGCTGCGCAGTACGTTGATGGCGCCGCGCGCGACGTTGCCGGCCGCCCCGCCACCCGTGCGGTAGCGGGGGACGCGCAGTTGGGCGCCCTTCTCGGGCACCGCGCCGTAGGAGCGCATCGTGCCGTCCGGTTCGCGCACCTCGGGCGGGAAGGCGAACTCCCCCGAGACGGCGTCGATCCGCACGTGCCGGTCGTGCGGGGCGGAGGCGCCGAAATGCTCCACGGCCGTCCAGACCTGCCAGCCCTCCGCGGAGGACACCTGGACGACCGGCGGCTCCCCGTCCAGCAGCAGCGGCGCCCGGTTCACGGAGAACCGCTGCCCGGCGACGCCCTCGGAGACACCGAGCGGCACGTCGAGGACGGTCTCCGCGTGTTCGACGTCCGCCGTGCCGCCGACGGTGAAGACCTCGGCCTCCCGGATCGTCGGCGACTCGGAGTAGAACGGCTGGCCCGGCTCCGGCGCGGTGACCCGGCAGCGCAGCCAGCCCGCCCGGGTTCCCGCGGTCACCGAGGCGGTGTGTCCGGCGGGGACGAACACGATGATCTCACCGGGCCTGTTCAGCCCGCCGGTGCTGTCGGTGCCGGTCCGGCAGGTGACCCAGCGGGCACCGTCCCACGCCTCCCAGACCAGCGGCGGCTGCCGCGGGTCGACGCCGACGCCCTCCACCCGGCTGTCCAGGCGTACGGCGACGATGCACCGGGGCACGGCGGTGGGCAGCCCGAACAGCAGGGCGTCGCCGGGTGCCGGCCGGGGCTGGAAGCACGGGATGTCCTTGCCCGCGCCGAGCGGCGCGGTGCGGTCGGTCTGATCGCCCGACACCGGCGCGGTGACCAGCCGGATCAGCGAACTCGGCACGATCGGCAGCTCCTCGGAGGTGGAGAACACCACCGCTTCCTCGGTCTCACCGCGTGAGGTGGCGACCTCGGTGCCCGCCGGGAGCCGCACGGTCTCCGGCTGCGGCGCGGAGAGCCAGAAGTCGACCTCGGCGCGGGCCACCGTCGGCGGGAACAGCGTGACGCCCAACAGGTCGAGGAAGGCGGAGTAGTTCTTGTCCGGGACCCGGTTCAGCCGGTACAGCAGCTGATCGACCATGTACGCGAACGTCTCGATGAGTGTGACACCCGGGTCCGACACGTTGTGATCGGTCCACTCGGGAGAGCGCTGCTGGACATACCGCTTGGCCTCGTCGACGAGTTGCTGGAATCGCCGGTCGTCCAGATTGGGTGAGGGCAGGGCCATCAGCGCACTCCCGTTTCTTCGGAGCCCTCGGAGGACGGAATGGTGTAGAAGGGGAAGACCAGGTTGCGCAGGTCGTTGGTGGCCCGCACGGTGTAGTGCACGTCGATGTACAAGGTGCCCTCCTCGATGGCGTCGAAGGCGATCACCACGTCGGTCACCTCGATGCGCGGCTCCCACCGCTCCAGCGAGGTGCGGACCTCGTGCGCGATGCGCCCGGCGGTGGCGCCGTCCCCGGGTGCGAAGACGTAGTCGTGGATGCCACAGCCGAACTCCGGGCGCATCGGCCGCTCGCCCGGCGCCGTGCCGAGCACCAGCCCGATGGCCTCCTCGATCTCCCGGTCCCGCTCGACCATGCCGATGCCCCCGGTGGCGCCGACCCGCAGCGGGAAGCCCCAGCCGCGTCCGATGAACCCGCTGCCGCTCACATCGGGCCCCCGATCAGTACGTTCAGCGCGCCGCTGACGATGGTTGCGCCGCAGCTGGTCCTGTCCCGCATCCGGGCGGCGGGCAGCCCGCCGATCAGGACCGGGCCGGTGACCGCGGCGGCCGGGTCGGGCATGATCACGTTCCCCGGTCCGAGCGCGGCATGGTGCGGGATGACGCACACGTGCAGGCTCCCGGTGACGGCCGCGGGCCGACCGCCGATCAGCACGGTGGCGACGGCCACCGCGCCCGGGGGCGGGGTGCCGATGACGCCGCCGTGGGCGGTGCTGTCGCCCGTGCGAGCTGCGGGGGGCATGATCTCTTCTCCTTGCTGTGATGGGAATTCTGTCGCCGTCGAACGGCACGGGCCCGGATACAGGCCTCAGTTGATCCGGATGAGCTTGGCCTTGAGCACCGCGAGCAGACCGCCGTCCACCGTGACCCCCGTCTTGCCGTTGATGGTCACCGAGCGTCCCTTCACATTGACGTCCCCGGTACCGGCGTCGAGGGTGATCCCGGACGAGGAGAGGGTCACGGAGCTCAGCGCGCGGGTGCCTCCCCGGGCGAACACCGTCAGGGCGATCTCGCCCCGCCGCTCGTCCAGTGTGATGTCGAGCCGCTTGTCCCCGGTCGCCAGCCGGACGCCGGACGGTCCGCGCGGGGCGTCCAGCAGTTCCAGCCGGTTCCCCGAACGGGACACCAGCGAACGGCGGTTGACCTTTCCGCTGGTCGGGTCGACCAGCGGCACGTCGTGCGGCGAGGGTTTGTCCACCCCGTTGTAGAGACCGCCCAGCACATAGGGGCTGTCCAGCATCCCCTGCTCGAACCCGACCAGCACCTCGTCGTTGACCTCGGGGCTGAACACCCCGCCGCCGCCCTGCCCGCCCCACTGCACCGTGCGGACCCAGTCGGTCACGTAGGTGTCGTCGAGCCAGGGGAACTTCAGCTTGACCCAGCCCCGTTCGGTCTTGCCCTCGCGGATGTCGGTGACCACACCGATCGCGAGGCCGGGCATCCGCGGGCCCCGCGAGGGTGCGTTGGAGCCGCTGGTCAGCCCCGCCAGCGAACGGTCGGGCGCCGCGCTCACCTGCACGGTGGTGCGGTAGCCGCCGTTGGGTTCGAGCACGTGGTGCGCGGCGGTCGCCGTGTAGCGCCCGGCGAACGCGGGCCCGACGTTGCCGAGAGCGACCGGCAGGCCCGCCTTCAGCCGGGGGTTGCCCTCGGCGACCGCCTCGATCTCACCGAATCCCGAGCTCACCGACGCGGCCACCGATCCGGCCACGGCCCTGGCCTCGGCCTGGGTCCGGTACGGGGTGTCGGTGACCGTCAGCCGGGCGCTCGGGCCGAACGCCCCGGCGGCCAGCGACGGGCTCATCCCCGGGGACACGGTGTCGCTGCGGACGGACTGCTCGCGGGCCACCAGCCGGGTCTTGGTGTCGACGTTCCAGCCGCGCACCTCCACACTGTCCGCCCCGTCCGCACCGGTCAGCACGGCCCGCAGGGCCAGCAGGTTGCGCCCGTACTCCAGAACCATCGGGTGGCGGGTGGCGGAGGTGGCGGGCGAGGGCGCCGACGAGGCGGGCTTCGGCTTCACGAACTGCAACAGGCCCTGGTCGTCCACCCGTACGTGCGCGCCGCTCTCGCCCGCGAGGTACTGGAGGAACTCCCAGTCCGAGACGTTGGGCTGGGTCAGCTGCTTGTACGTGATGGGTGCGGCCTCGATCTTTCCGCAGGTCAGCCCGGCACCGGCGGCGACCTTGCGGACGATGTCCGCGGTCTTCATGTTGCGGAAGGCCACCACCTTCCGGCCGCGCTGGAGCCGGTGGGCCTTGGAGAAGGCGCGCACCACGGTGAACGAGCCGGTGGTGTCGCTGTCCAGCTCGACCGCCGTGACCTCACCGGTGAACAGCCGCTCGCGCACCCGCTCCTGCACGGTGACCACGGAGATCTTCAGCGGGGTGCCGATGGTGATTCCGGTGGCGGTGAGCAGCTTGTGATCGGGGTCGCGGTACGTCAGCACGGCGGCGTCCGGCAGGCCCACGTTCTCGTCCACCACACAGCTCACCAGCTGGGCCACCCAGGCGGCCGGCAGCTCGCCGGGGGCCTCGACGATCGGATCCGCGGCGAAGGAGCGCCCTGCGGCGGTCACCGGCCGGCCTCCGAAGCGCGGTCTTCCAGTCCGGGCACGACCAGCTCCCTGCCGGGTGTCAACTGCATCGGGTCGTCCACGTCGTTGGCCTCCGCGATGGTGCGCCAGGCGGTGGCATCGCCGTACTCCCGCCAGGCCAGCAGCGGCAGACTATCCCCGGCCACCACCCGATGGGTGCGGCGCGCCTCCCGCGAGCCCGAGGTGGGGTTCTGGCCGGCCGGATCGACGCTCGCCTCCTCGATCGAGAGCGAGCAGGTGGCGCGCAGCGGCTTCCCGTCGACGTCGAACAGGGTGTACGAGACGGAGAGGTTGGACATCACGCCGTCGAACGAGGTCGTCTTCGACGTGCCCCAGTCGAACCGGACCCAGGGACTGGCGGGCGTCTTGCGGGCCAGGCTGCTCGGGGTGGGCACACAGGCCGTCATGAGCTGTTCCACCGCTTTCTCCACCGAGTTGTCATGGGTGGCGGTGGCGTCCAGGAAGACCTCCAGGGACAACGACCGGGGTCCGCTGCCCACGAATTCGGGCAGTGCGGACTGCCCGGCCATCCGGGACGGCGTACGCCGCCACTCGGTGCTCTTGCTCAGCGACAGCTTCGCGGGGTTGAACTGCAACGTGATCCGGGCGAGGGTCCCGCCGGGCTTGGCGCCGACGGTCGCCGGCGGTTCCATGATGGTCAGCTGGGCGCGAGCACGGCTCGTACGGACAGCGGGTGACATTGCGTTCCTCCTTCCCGTTCTTCTCCGGTATCGGTTCCTGGTACGGCATATGACGTTGCGTCAGGATGGTTCCAGGCCCTCGTGTGCGATCTCCAGCGTCTCGATCGCCGCCTGCGAGTCGGCGGGGTCGAAGGACGGCCCCTGCCAGCGGACCGGCACGATTCCCTGCACCTGCCAGCTGATGATGCGGCTGAGGTCGGGGCGGAGCGCGACGATCTCGCCGTCCTTGGGCTCGACCCGCTGAATCGTCTCGTTCAGCCATCGCGCGATCTTGAGCGTGTCGGCGGTGACGGGGCGGGTCAGTGTGATGTTGGTCCAGGTGATCCGCCCCGGCAGCTGCCAGGTGAATCCGTTGTTGCCGCCCTCGGCGTACTGCTCCATCTCCACCTCGGCGCCCAGCCCCGAGCAGGTGTGGAAGGCCCCCAGGTCGCTGCCTCCGATGACGAGCTTGAAGAACACACTCGTCGCGAAGATGTTGTCCGTCATGTGCTTCTCTTCTTCTCTGCTGTTGCCACGTACGTTGCGGGAGGGGCGGACCGTTGTCAGCGGTGGCCGTCGTACAGCCGTCCGGTACGTTCCCGTCCTCTGCGCAGGTCCGCGCGGATCAGCCGGCTCACCGGATCGATCAGCCGACGGGCCAGTTCCTCGATGTCCGTCGCGCTGACCCGGTTCGCGGTCGCCGGGTCGCCGGTGGCCGGCGTGTCCGGTCCGGCCGGGGCGGTCCGGCCCGGCGGACCGGACCGCTGCACCGGGACCGCCCGCACCGGGACTCCGGTGATCCCGGCGTCGGCCGCCACCCTCTGAAGCACCTCGGCCGTGGCCCGGGAGTTCCGGGCTCCGGCAGCCGGCGCGGCAGCCGGTGTCGCGGTGCGACCGGAGGTCGGCGGCGCGGTCCGGGTGGTGGCCGGTGCGTGTTGTGGAACCCGTACCGCGAGGGTCGGTGGTCCGTGGGGCGCGGACCCGGCGGACTCGGGCATCGGTGCGGCGGTCGCGGGCGCGGCGGATTCGGGCACCACCGGGAACGCCATCCGCTGTACGGGCACGGCGGCCGCGCCCTGCCGGTCCGTCGCGGGCGGATGCGGACGAACCACCGGGACGGGCCGGTCGGCCGGTCTCGCGGGCGGGACGCCCGGAGCGGCAGGCGCGGGGCGCGCCGCCGGGGGCGGCGCTACGGGGCGGCGGGCGGCAGGTCCCCCTGCGGGGCCCTGCTCCGGCGGGTGCGCGTCGGAACGGGACGGTGCCATCGCAGGTGCCCCTGCCGCGCCGTCACGTGGCGAACGCTGTACGAGCCGCAGGAGGGAACGGGCCGGCCCCCGGCCGCGCCCCGATCGCCGGTCGGGCTCGGTGCCGGTCCCGGTTCCGGCACCGGGGTCGCTGCCGGGCGTACGGCCGGGGGCACGGGTGGGCGTGCGGCCCGAGGGCGCACCGCTGGTTCCGGAGGTGCCGGGCGCCGGGTTCCCGGACACGAGGCGTTGGACGGTGCCGCCGGGCGCCGCTCCGCCGGAGGTCGTCCCGGGGCCGGCGGCACGCGGGCTGCGGGGCGGAGTGGGGTCTGCGGGGCGGGTGGGTGCGGGAGGAATGGGCTGCCGGGGTGCGGCGTACTGCTGCCCCCGGTCCTCCCCGGTACGCGGGTTCCCGCGCCCCTGCGAAGGCGGCGGCGGCGCTTCGGACCCGGGCTGCCGTACGTCACGACGCCAGGTGGCCGCCACTACGGGCCGGGCTGTGCTGCCCGCCGTCCGCTGCGCCGAAAACCCCTCGGCTGAGCCGGTGCTCACGTCCAGGGCCCTGCCCGCGAGGAGACCCCGCGACCGCTGAACGACGACTGCTGGTCCCCCGGTACCGGGGCCGGGCCCGGTCGCCCGCCCCTTCTCCCGCTCCGGGGTGATCCTGCGGATACGTACCGGTGCGACGGGACCGGCGGGGGACGGCGACGGGCCGGCGAGGGGCGTGTTCGGACGCGCCGGGTCCACCACGCGCTGGACGGCCGCAGGTTCCGGTGCGGACCCACCGGGCCCACCGGGCCCACCGGACCCGGCGGCCGAAGCGGGTGCGGCGGACGAGCGAACCGGCATCTCGGCGGGCGCGTTCAGCGGCTTCGGCACCGGCTCGACGGCTGCCGAGGGGGCGGTCGATGGCGAGGTCGAGGGCGATGGCGAGAGCTGGAGCGGGATCGTCCCATGCTCTCCCGCCGCCGTCCGGTCCTGCCGAGGGCCCGCACTTCCCGGCTGCGCCCGACGCCGGTCGCCGAGCAGTGGTGCGTCGTTCCGGAGCCTGGCGGTCGGCGGAAGCGAGGTGAGCGGGACGCCGATCCCGCCACGGGCGCGAGCAGGTGAGCCGGACACATCACGCTGCGACGGCTGCGGTGCCGGGGAGTCCGGCAACCGGCCGCCATCGGGAGTTGGCTGACGCACCGTCGGTCCCAGCGCCCCCGGCGAAGGCGTGTCCACCACCGGGGCTGCCGCGTCCGATGCCTGGCGTTGCAGTACGGGCATGGCCGCCGCCCCCTGCCCTTCGGGGGCGGACGGCGCGACCCCGCCCGACGCCGCCGGGCCGGTGGGCACGGCCCCGGTGGGCAGCTCCCGCAGCGGCTTGCCCAGAGCGGGACGCACCGGTGCGGCAGTGGTACGGCCGACGGCGCGGTCCGTCGGCAGGACGGCACCGTCCGGGACGGCGGGAGCCGCACCGCCGGAACCGCGCCCCTGCTCAGCGTCGCCGGAGGCGGTTGCGGCGGCGGCAGTAGTGGCCGATGCGGAGGCTGTCGGCGGCAGTACCCCGGTCATCCGACGCAGCGCCATCGCCGGACGCCGGGCGACGATCAGTGGCGGAGCGGTCCGCCGAGGACGTACGGCGGCGGGCCCGGCCCGCTGGATCGAAACCGCTGCCGGTGCGGTGTCCGTGGCCTGCCGCGACGCCGACTCGGTGGCCGGTCCCCGGGCCGCAGCCGCTCCCGGAGCCGTGCTGTCCGCCCGCGCCGTGCTCCTCACCGGGGCCGCCGCTCCCGCGGCCTTCCCGGCAGTGGCACCGCCCCCATGGTCCGAGCGCCCGGGCGCCCCGCTCCCGGAGGAGCCGGTGGACTTCGTACCGCTCGACCTCTGGACCGGCGCGGGGGCCGACGACCGCCCGCGCGCCCTGCCGCTGCCGGTCGCTCCGCCCGCCGAGGCGGGTGCCGGGCCCGCAGCGGCTGCCGCTTCCCCGTCCGCCCCGGTCGGGGCGGCACGCAGCAGCAGCGGTCCGCCGGGGGCCGTGGACCGTGCGCCGCCCGGACGGGCGACACCGTGGATCAGGCCCACCGGTGCGGACGGCAGTACGGCATGGCCGAGTTCGCCCGCGAACGCGAGGTTCTGCCACGACGCGAGGCCGTCCCGGAACCGCAGGCCGTCGCTCACCCCGATCGAGGACCGGGCGACGGTCACCGCCGGCGGCGCGACCCGCCGCCAGCCACCGTCCCAGTCGCCGTCGCCCCCGCCGGAGCCGTCCCGGCCACCGGCCTCCGGTTCCGGAGCGACGGCAGGGGTGGACGCGGCGGCGGAGGCGGAGCCGGTGCCGGCCCCGGCTTCGGGCCCGACGCCGTCCCGGGAAGGTGTTGGAGGCTGCTGCCCGCCCCCTCGGCGGAACCAGTTCCCGAGACCCACACGATCACCCGCCTTCGTTGACGCGGGTGTTGATCCGCGCTATCTCCCGTACCCACTCCTGACGCTCGGCGTGGGTGAGGTCGAGAATGTCCTCTCGTGGCCAATGGAAGTGGTAGGCGACGTACGCGATCTCCTCCCGCAGCCGGGGAAGCGCGTACGTCACGATTCCCCCAGGCGCCCACCCGAGAGGTCCACCTCGAACGATCCGTGGCACAGCGGACAGGTCACCGCGGCATGGGTGTGGCCCTCGCTGTTGATCCGGCGGTAGAAGTCCTGGAGGAACGCCACGTCCGTGGCGTACATCCGCTCGACGACCCCGGCGTGCACATCGGTGATGGTGCCGAGCTGAGTGATCACCTGGCTCAGCAGCACCACCGACAGGTACGCCGGGTTCTCCTTCACCCGCAGGTCGATCTGCGGGCGCAGCTCGTCCCGTGCCGTCGCGAGCCGCATCGAGCCGTGCCGATGGACCTGGCCCTCGTCGTCGACGTAGCCGCGCGGCAGCTCGAACTCGAACTCCGTACGCAGCTCCTGCTGGTCCCGGTCACGCTCCCGGGGCCGTGCCGCAGCCGGTGCGGGAGCCTCCTCACCCGTGGCGGGCGAGGAGGACGCGAGGCTGTCGAGGACTTCGTCGAGCCCACCCGACGTAACGGTCCTGCGCCTCATTCGACCACGATCTCCTCGAAGGTGATGGTCACCGTCTCGGTCGCGGCACTGGACTCGCCGGCCTTCAGCGAGGGGCCCTCCCACTTGCTGGCCCAGCCCTGCATCAGCTGGATGCGCCGGACCGTCTCACCCTTCGAGTCCTTGATCTCGATGGTGAGGTTCTGGCGCGCGGTGTCGACCGCACCGTTGTTGAGCGTCTCCTTGATCCATTTGGTGAACTCGCTGCTCTTGTCGAGCCCGCGGGTGATCGTCACCTCGCCCGCCTGGCGTGCGCCGGGCTGCTTGCGGATGATCTGCTTGCCCTCGGCGGTCACTTGACGGACCTCGACGACTTCCTCCTCGACGGTCAATCCGCTGATCTCTTGGATCGACTCGACGAGATAGCCGCCCAGCTGCACGCCGAAGACGTGGGTGGAAAGAGCGTCGCCCTCTGCCATGACTCTGTGTCACCTGTTCCGTTCGGGGGGACCCTGGCGGGTCACTCGTTGACGAGGCTCGTGCTGTCGGAGAACTGCGCGAGGCGGAAGATCACGAACTCCGCGGGCTTCACCGGAGCCACGCCGATCTCGCACACGACCTGGCCGAGGTCGATCGACTCCTGCGGGTTGTTGTCGCGGTCGCACTTGACGTAGAACGCTTCCTCGGCCGTGCGTCCGAAGAGGGCCCCGCGGCGCCACTCCTCGGTGAGGAAGGCGGTGACGTTGCGCCGGATGCTCGACCAGAGGCGGTCGTCGTTCGGCTCGAACACCACCCACTGGGTGCCCAGGAGGATCGACTCCTCCAGGTAGTTGAAGAGTCGGCGTACGTTGAGGTAGCGCCAGGCCGGGTCGGACGAGAGGGTGCGCGCGCCCCAGATCCGGATGCCGCGGCCGGGGAAGGCGCGTACGCAGTTGACGCCGATCGGGTTGAGCAGGTCCTGCTCGCCCTTGCTGAGGCGGATCTCCAGGTCCAGCGCGCCGCGGATGACCTCGTTGGCGGGGGCCTTGTGCACACCGCGCTCACCGTCGCTGCGCGCCCAGACGCCGGCGACGTGACCACTCGGCGGCACCAGGGAGTTGTGGCCGGTGGCCGGGTCGAAGACCTTGACCCACGGGTAGTACACGGTGGCGTAGCGCGAGTCGTATCCGGCGTCGTCGTTGCGCCAGGCACGGACGCGCTGGGCGTTCATGCCCGGCGGGGTGTCCAGGATGGCGACCCGGTCGCCCATCTGCTCGCAGTGCGAGATCACGGCCAGCTGGACGGCCTTGACGCCGTCGGCGTCGATGTCCCCGCGCTGGTAGGCGCTCATCAGGTCCGGGACGGCGACCATGGTGATCTCGTCGATCGCTTCGAGGCCGGCGAACCCGGTGCGGGCAGCGGCGTCACCAACGTACTCGGACGGGTCGAGCCGCGCGACACCGGCCCCGGGGGCCGCAGCGGCGGGCGCGAGGGCGAGGCTCTGGTTCTCGGGGCGGGTCTGGGCCGCGCCGGGCTGCTCGGTGACCTGGACGAACTTGGACTGGCGGGCCTGGGTGACGAGATAGCCCTTGACGTTCTTGCGGCTGGAGGCGTCGTACGTCTCCACCACCTTGCCGGCCTGCCGCACCAGCAGCCGGAACCGGTCCTCCGGGGGGTTCTCGCCCTCGGCGTCGGTGATCTCGACGGTGAGGTCGGCGCTCGCGCCGGGCCGCGCGGAGACCTGGAACCCGCCGAGGGCGGCGGTCGGCGCCGACCCGGACACGGACTTCTGCGCCGAGTCCTGTGCGGGGCCGCCGATGCGCACGATGTACGCGGCGCCGCCGCCGTTGGCAAAGTAGCCGTAGACCGCGGGGGCCAGATAGGTGTCGGCGGTGAAGGTGCCGAAGGTCTGGACGTACTGGTCCCAGTTGGTCACCAGCGTCGGCTGGTGGAAGGGGCCGGACTCCGCGAAACCGACGAAGGCTGCGACCGCGGTGCCGACTCCCTCGATGGGCCGCGCACCGGACTGCACCTCCTCCACGTAAACACCCGGGGTGAGGTACGACGGCATGCTCGCTCCTTCGCGTGGTCATTCGTTCGTCGCCGAGTCTTCCTCGGCGGCTGTGGCGGACAGTAGGTCTCAAGGTCCTGGGCACGGGGCAAGGGTGCTGCCTTCCCAGGCACCCCGCAGGGCAGGAAAAGCTCCCCTTCGCGGGCGGGCCCGCCGGCCGGCGCATTTCCTGTTCCGGCCATGTGACAACGGTGTGAACAATGGATTTCCGGAACCCGGCCACCAGGGCAACGGCCGGTTCCCCGGGGGAAATTCGGGTGCCCGGCCGCCGGTGCCGCATCAACGGAAATCAGCCAGAATTCTCGGGCCCCGACGGCCCTGTCGGGCTTTGGCGACCGGATCCCGTCCTTGACCACCCTTCCCCACCTCTTGATGTGCGCAGGGGAAGGAAACCGCCAAAGACCGGCAAGCCGGGTTTCCTTGGAACGGGATCTCTGCTGTTCTCATCTTCTGCGGAGGAAGCAGGAGGTCAGGCGCTTTGTTACTACGGTGCGACGTCGCTCAGCTCACCGCTGACATTGAGCACCTGGTGGCATTTGGAAGCCTGAGTTCCGGTTGCCGGGGTGCCGGGTTTGTTGCAGGTCACGGAGGCGGTGACGGTGTCGTTCTCCTGAATCTCGATGGGGGTGACCCAGTGATAGTCCTGGTTGCGGAAGGTCTCCAGAGCGATGGTGGTGATCTTCCGTTTCCCGAAGGAGATCGTCAGCACGCCTTCGTCACCCTGGAAGTTCGCCACCACGATGTCCGTGACTCCGAACACCTTTCCCTCCGGAACCTTGTACGTCCCCTTCTTCTGGGCCCCGGACCCGGTCTGCACATCGATCGTCGCCGAGCTCTGCTGGGTGCCACCGGTCCCGCCGCCCGTCCCCGAACTGGAGCCGCCCGAGCCGGCTCCCCCGGACGTGCCGGGCTTGCCCTTCCCGTCACCCTTGTCCTGCCCCTGGCCGCCGGCCGGGTCGCCCGTGCCGCCGTCCGCCGCACCCTGCTGTCCGTCGGGCTTCTTCTCCTGAGCGGCCTCGTTCGCCGCCTGCTTCGCGGTGCTCCGCACCGCGGGCCTCACCAGTGCGAACCACGCGAGCAGCAGTGCGAGCAGCGCGGCCAGGACGATCAGCAACCACCGGGGCAGGATGGGACGTTGGGCGAACTCGCCGGGCAGCGTCTCGGACCTGCCGGACCGCTCGCCGTCGGTGTTCCCCTCGGTGCTCTCGGCGGCCTCGACCTCGAACGGCCAGGTCACCGGCTGCCCGAACCAGATCAGCTTCCGGGCCCGTACCCGCAGGCCGGCCTCGGCGGACTCGCCCGGTTCCAGGCGCCGTTGGCCCTGGGTGAAGGCGAGGCGGAGTTCCTCCCCGGCCTGCTTCCCGGAGAGCGCGATGTCGACCGGGGTGTTGCCGCGGTTCTGCACCGCGGCCCGGAAGCGGGCGCCCCGCCAGCCGGAGCGCCGGCCCGGGTCGAGCTCCGCCCGGAGCTCGTGGAACGGCGCGACGATCACCGTGGCCTCGGGCACCGCCACCGATTCGGGGTGCTCCGTGGGCAGTACGCGGACACCCAGGGGTATCTCGCCGGCCCGGACCTCGTGGGATCTGGGCGGCGCGAACCGTACGGTCACCACTTCGGAGGTGCCCGGGTAGAGGGACACGCGGGCCGGCTCGACGGTGCTCCAAGGGGCGCAGTCGCCGACCACTTCGAGCGTGTACGCCTCGACGATGTCACCGTCGTTGCGCACCGTCAGGGTCGTCGTCGCTTCAGTGCCGGGCGACACCGTCACCGTGGGCGTTTCGAGTTCGGCAGATGTGGTCACGATGCGACGGTAGGCCCAACGCGCGGCCGCGCAGCAGAGACGCGAGGGCAACGAACGGGCAGGGGTGGTGCCCCGGCGGCCCAACGGCACGATGTCCCGGCGAGCCCTCCCCGGGCCCGGTCGCCCTGCCGCAGGCGGACGCGGTCGAGATCGGAATCCGGCGTATCGGACGGAAGTACCTGAGGAAGACAGGCACGCAGAAGAATGACGACGACAGCAGCAGAATCCAACAGCCGGGCAATGGATCGCGGACGGTTCCGCGGATCCGCCGCCTCGGCGTACGCCGCCGCGGACAGTGCCCCCGAGGCCCCCCGGGGCAGAGTCTCCGTGGCGGTGTACGCGGAGGACCTGATACTGCAGACCGGTGTGGTCCAGCAATTACGCCCACGGCCGGAGATAGAGCTGATACCCGAGTCCGAGGCGGACCGGGCCCAAGTCTCCCTGGTGGTGGTGGACATGGTGAACGAACCCACCGTCCAGCTCCTGCAACGCCTCCAGCGCAACACCTCGACCCGCACCGGACTCGTCGTCGGGTTCTTCGAATCGGGCGCGCTCCAGACCATGATCGAGTGCGGCGTCGCCGCCGTGCTGCGACGCGGCGAGGCCGATCAGGACAGCCTCGTCCACCTGGTGACGGCGATGGCGAACGGCGAAGGCGTACTGCCGGGCGACCTGCTCGGAAAGCTCCTCACCCATGTCAGCAGCCTCCAGCGCACGGTCCTCGACCCCCGGGGGCTCTCGCTCTCCACCCTCACGACGCGGGAGGCGGAGATGATCAGGCTGGTGTCGGAGGGCTACGGCACCGCGGAGATCGCGCAGAAGACCTCGTACTCCGAACGCACCGTCAAGAACGTGCTGCACGAGGTGGCGACCCGGCTCGAACTGCGCAACCGGGCCCATGCCGTCGGCTACGCCATGCGACACGGACTCATCTGAGTCCCGCCGAGGGGCTCCCGTGCGGACGGCGTACCGACGTCGCCGCACGGGGGCGCGCCGGTGTTCGGGAAAGGAGCGGCCGGGCGGGGCAGAAGGGCGCCGCAAAGGGCAACCTCCCCTTCCCCCGGGCCGGGTACTTGGGACCTGTGTTTGTCCCCGGGCGAGCGGGATGCTTGTCGTGGAGAGTCATCGACAGAACTGTGAGGTGGGCCGTGACCGGCACCGCTGGCCCGGCGAGGAAGACCCGGCTGGGCCGACTGACAGGCGCTGTGGTGCTGTTGGCACCGCTGCTGGTCGCGGGTTCCGCGTCCGCACCGCAGGGTGCGCCGAGACTCGCCGCGGCGGCGGACGAGAGCCCCGCGGATGCCGGACGCATCGCCTACGCCGGTACCGGGCACCGCAGCCTCGGCCGGGTCTCCGACCCGGCCACCAGCGCACCGCTGTTCGGCACCGGACCGGCCCACTACGACCAGGATCCCTTCGCGCGCGGTGAGACGGTGGTCTTCACCAGCCTGCGCGACAGCCTGCGACCGCAGGTGTACGTACGCGACGCGGGCGGCGCGGTCCGCAAGCTCACCACCGGCCGGGACGCCGGACACCCCGAACTCTCCCCGGACGGGCGGACCGTGGTGTTCGACTCCGCGGAGCGGGGGCCGGGCGATGTGGTCCAGCGCGAGCTGTGGATCGTCGGGATCGACGGCTCCGGTCTGCGGCGGCTGACGGACACCCCCAACAACGAGACCTCGCCGACGTTCTCCCCGGACAGCTCACGGATCGCGTACTCCTGTGACTCCGGTCCCGGGCGGAACGGGCTGATATTCGAGATGGCCGTGGCCGGCGGCGCGGCGAGGGTGATCAGTGACGGCCCGCCCGGCGACGCCACCGAACCCGCGTGGAACCCGGTGGACGACGACACCCGCCGCGCCCGGGTCGCGTACACCCTCACGACGGACGCGGAGACCGGGCCCCGGCTCCGGGTGACCGAGGGGATCGGCAGGGACCGTCCCCTGCTGGCCGGGGTCCAGGCCGGCTGGCGCACCCGCTCGGCCGCCTGGCTGCCGGACGGGAACGACCTGCTCTTCCTGAGTCCCGACACGACCTGCGGGTGCAAGGACTACGACCACGTCTACCGGGCGACCGCCTTCGACGGGAACGAGCCGAGCCTGAAGCTCGGCGAGGACCGCAAGGTCGAATCGCCCACCTGGACCGGGTCCATGGACACCGGGACCGCCATCGTGGCACGGCGGACCCACCTGGAGGAGCACGAGGCGACGCTCCAGGACGTCCGGCAGGACGGTTCGGACCCCCGGGACCTCGGACTCACCATCCTGAAGGAGGACCCGGACGCCGACGTGAACAAGGATCCCGCCAAGGACCCGCTGTTCAACCCGAAAGACATCTACGACCCGTGGACCGAGCGGCAGAACTACACACCGGACGGCCGGCGCATCGTCGTGACCCGCTTCGAGGGCAAAGCGAAGGAGCGCGTCGAACAGATCTGGCTGGCCGACGCGGACGGCACCCACGAGGCGGCCGTGCCGCTCGCCGGACGCGGTCCGCGCGACTGGGACACCGACCCCACGTTCTCGCCGGACGGCACCAAGCTGGCGTTCACCAGGACCTCGCCCGGCGGGGTCGGCGAGGCCGCGGGGCCGAGCAGCATCCTCATCGCGGACGCCGTATCGGGCGCGATCCTGGGCAGAATCGTGCCACCGGCCGGGCAGTTGACCGGCGGGGACGCGCAGCCGACGTGGTCGTCGGACGGCACCACACTCGCCTTCACCCGCAACCACGTGATCCGGGGCCTCGGCGGCATCAAGCACGTCTGGACGGTGCCGGTGGCGGCGCTCGACCAGCAGCATGACCTCAGTGCCACCGTCTGCCCCGGTGAGTGCAAGAAGATCGACGACAGCCCGGCCTTCTCCCCCGACGGCGGCACGATCGCCTTCAACCGCAAGGACGGCGGCGGCCGGGTCAACGAGCAGAACGGGATCATCGTCACCTCGCTGGACGGCGGCGACTGCCGGGTCGTACTGCCTTCCAGCCGGCGGAACGACCCCGACGCGTGCCATCAGGAGATCCCCGACACCTCGCTGACCGGGCCCTTCCAGCCCCGCGACGTGGCCTGGTCGCCGGACGCGCAGCGGCTGGTGTTCAGCTCGCGCAGGGCGCTCGCGCCGAACTCCCCGGAGCAGCTCTCCATGCTCGACCTCGCCTCCGGCAGCCTGACGGCGTTCGGTGAGCGGCTCGGCGGGCGGCAGAAGGAGCCCAGCTTCCAGCAGTCTGTCGACCTGGCCCTGACCGCACCGCCCACCGGCCCCTCGGTGGAGGTCGGTTCCTCCGTCACGGTGCCGGTCACCGTCACCAACCGGGGGCCCGCCGTCGCGCCCGGCACCGTACTGACCGTCGACGCCCCGCCCGGGGTACGCCTGGAGAAGCTCACCACCCCGGCCGGCACCTGTGCCACCGACTCGCCCCAGTGCGAACTGGGCGTGCTCCGGCCCGGGGCGAGTGTGGAGGTCACCGCCCGGCTCACCGGAGTGACGAGCGGCGACCAGCGGATCGGCTGGTCGGTCACCGGAGCCGTGGTCGACCCGAACCCCACGGACAACGCCACAGAGACGGTCGTCCCGGTCCAGGAGGTGCCTCCGACACCGACACCCACCCCGACGCCCACACCGCCCCGGCCGCCGGCTCCCGAGCCGCCCGCGCCCGAGGCGGGGCCCGGCGTCTCGGTGCGGGCACAGCCCAGCCCCGGCTATGTCGGCGGCCGGGTGGTCGTGACGTACACCGTGCGCAACGGCCGCAACGCGCTCGCCACCGGCCTGCGGCTGAAGCTCGGGCTGCCCGCACGGATCCCGGCGGGCCCGCTTCCGCCGGGCTGCAAGGACGGTGTGTGCACCCTGCCCGATCTGACACCGGGCGCGTCCACGGTCGTCCGGGTGGTGCTCAAGCCGGATCAGGCGCTGCGGACGACCATCACCGGGACGCTGACCACGACCGGCACCGACGCCGACACCCGCGACAACGTCGCCAGGAAGCCGCTGCGCATCCTGCAGCCCCGGATCGTCGCGGTGCCCGCCGTCGGCAAACCGGGGTTCGTCACCTCCGTGCGCGGCAAGGACTTCCCGCCCGGTGCACCCGTGAAGCTCACCTGGAAGCCGGGAATCACGGCGACCGCGCCGCCCGCCTTCCCGCGCCGGGACGGAACGTTCATCGCGCAGCTGCTGATCCTGGCGAAGGACCAGACGGGGCCGCGCACGATCACCGCCTCGGGTCCGGGGTTCGGCCCCGTCACCACGCCCTTCCTGGTGGTGGCCGGAACCATCGTCCCGCCGGACGAGGTGGGGCGCCGATGATCCACGAAGTCGACGAGGGGCTACGGCTGTTGCTGGTCGACGCCGGGCTCCAGGAGAGCGGGGTGGACCTGGTCTTCGACGCGCCGACGAAGGACTGGTCCGCCCGGCGCAACGCCCCCACGATCAGTGTGTTCCTGCACCGTATCCGTGAGGACGCGGGCCGCCGCCGCACCGGCGCGGCCGAGGAGCACGACGACGAGGGAGTGGTGATCGGCCGGCGGACCCCGCCGCGCTGGTACGAGCTGACGTATCTGGTGACCGCGTGGACCAATCGGCCACAGGACGAACACCGGCTGCTCTCCGAGGCGTTGCGCTGCCTCGTGCGGTCGGACGCGCTGCCCGCCCACATGCACACCGGCAGCCTCGCCGAGCTGGGGCTGACCGTGGAGATCGAGGCGGCGGGTCCGGGTAACGACGGGCCGTCCGCCTCGGACGTCTGGTCGGCGCTCGGCGGTGAGCTCAAGGCCGCGATCGACCTGCGGGTGTGGGCGCCGCTGGCCGGTGAACGGACCGCCGCGGGACCGCCGGTCACCGAGGGGCTGGTGGTGAGGAGCGCGCCCGGCACGGACGGCGACGGCACGGACGGCGACGGCACCGAGCCGGGGCGCCGGCTGCGCTACGACGGGGCGTCCGACCCCGGCGGGCAGGGCTTCGCGGCACAGCGCGAACGGCAGTTGCCGCCGGGCCGGCGCAGGCGTGGGGGCGCGGCGCGGTGAACACGACACAGGGCGCCCGTGCCGTTCCCGGAACGGCCGACGCCCCGTCCGCGGTGATCGAGGACCTCTGGGAGCGGCTGGTCCACGTGGAACAGCGGGTCAGGAACGCCGTGGCCGTCCGACGGGCCGCCGACCCGCAGCCGGACGATCCGTACCGGGGGCAGTACCTCACCCCCGAGGCGGCCGGGCGGATCGTGGCGGCCCGCGACGCGTTCGCGCCCGTACCGGTGTATGCCTCCGGGCCCCCGCCGCAGTCCCCGCCGGGGAGCCGGATCCACCGGCTGGCCGAGAGCTTCGGCCTGGTGCCGCTGGATGTCGACCTTCTGCTGGTCGCGCTGGCCCCGGACATCGACAGCCGGTTCGAGCTGCTCTACGGCTACCTCAACGACGATCTGACCCGGCGCAGACCCACCATCGGGCTCGCGCTGGAACTCTGCGGGCTGCCCGCCGCGAGCTCCGGACGCTTCCGGTTCTCGCCGTCCGCCCCGCTGGTCACGGGCGGGCTGCTGGAGGTCCGTGACGCCGAACGCCCGTTGCTTTCAAGGGTGTTGCGGGTCCCGGACCGGATCGGAGCGTTTCTTCTCGGCGACGACGAGATCGACGGGAGGCTGCGCGGCCTGGTCCGCGCTGCCGGTCCCGACGGGCGGCCGGAGGCGGGCCCGGACACCGGGCCGGAGGTGCTGCGGGTCGCGGCGGCGCTGGGCACGGGCAGCGGTCTGGTACATCTGCTCGACCGGGGCGGCGACCCCGGCAGAGTGGCGGTCGAGGCGCTGCTCGCCGCGGGGCGTCGTCCGCTGGTGGTCGACATCGCGGAGCTGGCCGCCCTTCCCGAACCGGCGGAGGCCGTACGGACGTTGGCGGCCGAGGTCCGGCTGAGCAACGGCGGGATCGTCCTCGGGCCGCTCGAAGCGCTCGCCCCCGAACGCCCCGAGCGGGCCCGGCTGCTCGGGGGCCTGTGCGCGGCGGTCGGCGGTGCGCCGCTGCTCGCGTACGGGAAGAAGAACTGGGATCCCCTGTGGGCCGGGGAGAGTCCGGTGCCGGTGCACGTCCTCTCCCCCGGCCCGACCGGCCTGGCGCGGCAGTGGCGGCAGGCGCTCGCGGAGGCCGGCGCGTCCGCCGGGCTGCCCGCCGGGAGCAGGTCGGCCGGCGAGGAAGTCATCGAGGCCACCGCCTCGTACCGGCTCGACTCCGAGCAGATGCGCAAGGCCGCCGCGGTCGCCTCCCGGCTGGCCGTCCTGGAGGACCGCCCGGTGGACGTGCGGGACCTGCGCACGGCGGTCCGGGCGCAGAACGGCGCGGGGCTCGAACGGCTCGCCCGTCGCATCGAGCCCGCGGTCGGCTGGGACGACCTCGTGCTGCCCCCCGCGACCCGCCGCGAGCTGTCCGAACTCGCCCTGCGCGCCCGCCACCGCGAGCAGGTGCTCGGTCAGTGGCGGATGCGGCCGGGCGGCGGCCGGGGGCGCGGCATCATCGCGCTGTTCGCGGGCGAGTCCGGCACCGGCAAGACCATGTCCGCCGAGGTGGTGGCGTCGGAGCTCGGCATGGAGCTCTATGTCGTGGATCTGTCGACGGTGGTGGACAAGTACGTCGGTGAGACCGAGAAGAACCTGGAACGGATCTTCGCCGAGGCGTCCGATGTCAACGGCATCCTGCTGTTCGACGAGGCGGACGCCATCTTCGGGAAGCGTTCGCAGGTCAAGGACGCGCACGACCGGCACGCCAATGTGGAGTCGGCCTATCTGCTCCAGCGGATGGAGTCCTTCGACGGGATCGCGGTGCTCACCACCAATCTGCGCGGCAATCTCGACGAGGCGTTCACCCGGCGCCTCGATGTGATCGCGGAGTTCCCCATGCCGGACGCCCGGCAGCGGCTGGCCCTGTGGGACCGCTGCCTCGGCACGGCGATCCCCCGCGAGGCCGGGCTCGATCTGGAGTTCTGCGCGGGCCGGTTCGAGCTGGCGGGCGGCTCGATCCGCGCCTGTGCGGTGACCGCCGCCTATCTGGCAGCGGAATCGGGCCGCCCGCTCGGCATGGAGCAGATCGTCTCGGCGGTGATCCAGGAGTACCGCAAGCTCGGCCGGCTGGTGCGGGAGAACGAGTTCGGTACGTGGCTGGACGGCGGGCGGGGAGGCGTCGGCGCATAGCGGATCCCCCGGGCGCCCGCCGTGCCCCGGGCGCCCGCCGTGCCCGGGGCGGGCGCCGCGTCCGGGGCGGGCCGCTCAGCCGAGGATGAGCTCGGGTTCGTACAGGTCCAGCCAGGTGGCGAGGTCCAGGGTGCGTTCCAGGCCGCGGCGGGAGGCCGAGGTGACCTGGGGCGCGTGGTGGTCGGCGGCCCGGCGGAGCCGGTCCCGGTCGACGAGTTCGAACACCCGGTGGTCCGGACGGGCGAGCAGCTCGCGGGCGTACCCCTGCAGGGCCATGGCGTACTTGGGGTCCTGGGTCGACGGATAGGGGCTCTTGGTCCGGTCGTACACCGACCGGGGCAGTACATCGGCGGTGGCCTCGCGCAGCAGGCTCTTCTCCCTGCCGTCGAAGGACTTGAGGGCCCAGGGCGCGTTGTAGACGTACTCGACGAGCCGGTGGTCGCAGAACGGCACCCGTACCTCCAGGCCGACCGCCATGCTCGCCCGGTCCTTGCGGTCGAGCAGGACGCGTACGAAGCGGGTCAGGTGGAGGTGGCAGATCCTGCGCATGCGGTACTCGAAGTCGCTCTCGCCGGTGAGCCGTTCGATGCCGGCGACGGCGGTCTCGTAACTGTCGCGGATGTACCCCTCCAGGTCGAGGGCGCTGACGAGGTCCTCCCGGAGCACGCCCGACTCCTCGCCGAAGTGCTCGGCCATCCGGACCAGCCAGGGGAAGGTGTCGGCGGTGCGGGCCTGCTCGTCGAAGAACTGGAGGTAGCCGCCGAAGACCTCGTCGGCGGACTCGCCGGACAGTGCGACGGTCGAGTGTTCGCGGATGGCCCGGAAGAGCAGATAGAGCGAGGCGTCCATGTCCCCGAGGCCCATGGGGAGGTCCCGGGCACGGATCATCCGGGCCCGTACCTCGGGGTCGGCGAGGGTGTCGGGGTCGAGCACGATGTCCCGGTGCAGGGTGCCCGACCGGTGGGCCACGTCGTGCACGAACGGGGTGTCGGGGGTGGTGCGCAGCTCGTCGGCGATGAAGTGCTCGGTGCGTCCCACGAAGTCGACAGCGAAGGTGCGGACCTTCTCGCCGCTCTCGGCGAGCTGCATGGCGGAGAGTGCGGTGACGGCCGAGGAGTCGAGTCCGCCGGAGAGCAGGATGCAGCGGGGTACGTCGGAGACCAGCTGGCGGCGGACGATGTCGTCGAGCAGTGACCGTACGGTGGCGATCGTGGTGTCCCGGTCGTCGGTGTGCGGGCGGGTCTCCAGCCGCCAGTAGACGTGCCGGCGCAGGCCGCCGCGGTCCACGGTGACGACGGTGCCGGGCTCCACCTCGTGCATGCCGTCCCATACGGCGTGGCCCGGGGTCTTGACCATGGTGAAGAGTTCCCGCAGCCCGTCGAGGGTCACCCGGGGCCGGGCCAGCGGGTTGGCGAGGATGGCCTTGGGCTCCGAGCCGAAGAGCACACCGTCGGGCGTCGACCAGTAGTAGAAGGGCTTGACGCCCATCCGGTCGCGGATCATGACGAGCCGGCCGTGGCGGCCGTCCCAGAGCGCGAAGGCGTACATGCCGTTGAGCCGCTCGGCGAGGGCCTCGCCCCATTCCAGGTATCCGCGCAGCACGACCTCGGTGTCCGAGTCGGTGGTGAACCGGTGCCCACGGGCGGTCAGTTCGCCGCGCAGCTCGGTGAAGTTGTAGGCCTCGCCGGAGTAGACGAGGGCGACCGGCCCCTCGGGGGTGTCGACCGTCATGGGCTGGCGCCCGCCGGGCAGGTCGATGATCGCGAGCCGCCGGTGTCCGAGCGAGGCGTTCCGGTCGGTCCAGGCCCCCCGGGCGTCGGGGCCCCGGCAGGCCATGGTCTCCGTCATCGCATCCAGCGTCGTGGCCGCCTCCGCCGCCCGTAGATCACGGTCGAAGGAGACCCAGCCGGTGATGCCACACATATGCGTCCTCCCGATCCGGTCCCGCCCGGCAGAACCAGTTGTATCTAGCAGCTATATGACGAGCGTCTGCCTGGGATCGCGTACGGTCAACATGGTCGTTACCTGGCCGGCGGCGCGCCCCTCATACTTTCGGCCGCGGTTTTCCGGTTCGTGTATCTGGCGCCGTGCTCCGGAACCCTTGCGGGAGCGGCTCGTCGGCCCTGCGGGGATATCGGAATCGGCCATCGGCAAAGACTTGCCCAACCCCGGTGGGCCGGTGAGGTGGACCGGTTCGGCCGGCCGGCGCCCCGGCACGGCGGACGGGACGGTGCCCGGAGCAACCGGACCCGTCGCCCGCCCCGCCCCCGATGCCGCCCGATAAGCTGATGACCTGCGGTCTTCCCAGGACGGCCCGCCCCGGGGAGCCCGGCCGCCCACCTGATCCGGAGTACCCGTGTCCGCGCCCGTTCCCCCGTCCGTTCCCGCGCCGCTCACCGTCGCCGTCGCCCAGCCCGTCTGCGTTCCGCTCGACGTGGCCGCCAACTCCGCCGCCCACGCGGAGGCGGTCCGGCGTTCGGGGGCCCGTCTGGTCGTCTTCCCGGAACTCTCGCTCACCGGCTACGACCTCACCGCCGAGGCCGTCTCCCCCGACGACCCGCTTCTGCGCCCCCTCGTCACGGCCTGCCGCGAGACGGGAGCGACGGCCCTGGCCGGTGCTCCGGTGCGGGCCCCGGACGGCCGTGAGCACCTCGGCACACTGGCCGTCACGGGAGCCGGCGCCCGCTTCGTGTACGGCAAGACGTGGCTGCACGGCGCGGAGTCCGACCGGTTCGCCCCCGGCGAGAAGCCGCAGGTCCTGGTGGTCGACGGACATCGGCTGGGGCTCGCGGTGTGTTACGACGCCGCGGTTCCCGAACACGCCGCCGACACCGCCGCGCTGGGCATCGACGCCTATGTGGCGAGCACCCTCTACGGCCCCGGCCCCGAACAGGCCGCCCGCCGCGACGGCCACATGAGCCGGACGGCACTCGCCCACGGTGTGTGGGTGGTACTGGCGACCTCGGCGGGCCCGAGCGGGGTGTACGGCCGGACGTCGGGCGGCTCGGGCATCTGGGCACCGGACGGGACGGCGGTCGTGCAGGCCGGGCCCGAGGCCGGCGCCGTGGTGTCCACGACCGTGGGCGGGGGCCCGGCCGGGGCCCGTCGCCCTTGGGCCGGCCGGTAATTGGGGGCGGGCTCAGAGTTGCCCGCCGGCCATCTCGGCCGTGACGGCCCACCGCTCGTGGTCGCGCCAGGCTCCGTCGATGAGAAGGAAGTCCGGCGAGAACCCTTCGAGACGGAAACCGGCCCGGCGGACGAGGGCGAGCGAGCCCTCGTTGCCGGGCTGGATGTTGGCTTCGAGGCGGTGCAGGCCGAGCGGGCCGAAGGCGTACCGCAGGACCAGGTCCAGGCCTTCGGCCATCAGGCCGCGGCCCGCCGCGTGGGCGAAGGCGCCGTAGCCGAGGGCGCCGCAGCGGAACGCGCCGACGACGATGTTGTTGATGTTGATGAACCCCGCGATGGCGCCTGCGGGCCCGCTGTCCCCGGCCCGTTCGCAGACCAGGAAGCCCGCCTTCGTGGGGTCGTCGATCAGCTGTCCCGCGTAGGCGGCGTACGCGCGGGCGTCGGTGGGCGGGAAGAGCCAGGGGCTGTGCAGCTCCCGGCTCTCCCGGGCCCGGGTGGTGAACTCCTCGGCATCGGCCGGGGTGTAGGCGCGGATCGCCACCCGGTGCCCCTCGGCCGGATTGTGGTTCTCGGACATCCGGCGAGACTATCGGCCGGAATCCTCCCGGGGCAGCGGCACCCGGGCCACTGCGACCTCGCCGGTCGACGGGTCGCCGTGGTTGTGGAGGACTGCGGTGCCGTCCGGCGTGAACACCGGGTGCGGGTGCCTCGGGTGCCGGTCGGCCGCCGTCCGGGCCAGGAGGGTCCGGGCCCCGGTGGCGATGTCGACGAGCACCACGTCGGAGACCTGTCCGGCGTTCTGCCAGCCCCGGCCCGGCGCGTCCAGGGGTCCGGTCGTGTCGACGACGGCCCATTGTCCGTCGCGGCTGATGTCGCAGTGCCAGTCGCGTTCGCCCGCGCTGACCAGGCGGGCGGGCCGGCCGTCCGGGTGGAGTGCGTACAGGCCGCGCGGGCCCGCCTCGCTCTCGCCGTACGCGCACACCAGGGCGCCCAGGTCGTGGAACATCCAGCGTTCGTGGCCCACGGCGAGCGTGCCCCCTTCCGCCGCCTGGTCGAAGACGCAGCGGCCCTCCGGGGCCCGTGCGGGGTGCCGGGCCCAGACGCGGTCCGGGATCTGCCGGGAGGGGCCTTCGTGCGCGAACGTCAGCCACGACTCGTCGTACAGGCTGTGGGCGGGGTGGTTGGCGGACCAGTCCCTGGTGAACAGTTCGTCGGCCTTCCCGATGGACACGGAGATCTCCAGGCAGGTGACCGGCGCGTCCCGGTCCCCCGGCTGTTCCATCACCACCACCCGGTCGCCCGCCGCCGTGAGGGAGCACAGGTTCTGCAGGGTGTGTCCGGGGGCCGCCGCGTACAGCCGCTCGGGGGCCGCCCGGGAGCCCAGGTCGAGAACGTGGACGGCGTCGTTGCGGACCCAGGCGACGCGTTCGGCGGCCAGGGCCACATCGGGCCAGAGCAGTTGCTCCGGCCCCGTGGTGCCGGGCGTTGCATCGTAGAGGTTCCGTGCGGCTGGTTCACCGTCGCGCCAGCGGACGCTGGTGAGTCCGAGGGCCCCGGTGGACGGGGAGTACCTGGTCAGTACGAGCCGTTCGCCGTCGGCGTGGAATCCGTTGGTGTGCGGGTAGGGCAGGTGGGCGCCGCTGAGGAGGACGGTCATCGCACCAGCCTCACGGACCGGAACCGCGCCGGGTTCTTGGGCGCGGCCCCCACGCCGGCGCCCCATTGGAGGTAGCCGTCCCGGGCGTCGGTGGCGGTGCTCGCGTCGGCGTCGTTGACGAGGAAGGACAGTCCGAACGTTCCGGTGGGCGCCCGGTCGAAGCCGAGCGAGGTCCAGGGCACCGCCAGCCGGTAGGTGGTGGTCCCGGCCGCCCCGTCACGCACGACGGAGACGTCCGCGCCCGGTGTCGGACCGGCCTGCTGCCCCGGCGGCGGGCTCCAGGTGTACGCGACGGGTCCGCTCGGCAGCAGCGCCGCGCCGACCTCGACCCGGTTGCCGTCGGTCGTACCGGGAAAGCCCGAGTAGAGGTCGTACTGGAGGGAGTCGACCTGCCAGGCCGCCGAGGGGTCCGTCCGGTCGGCCTTGTGGACGTCGTCCTCGACGACCGCGTCCAGGATCAGGTCCTTGTCGGTGTGGGTGCAGCGGATCGTCCCGGAGAGATCACCGGGTCCGCTCCTGGTGCCGCCCCGCAGACCCACCCACTCCCCCTGGGAGTCGAGGTCGACCGGGGCGAGGGTGGTGTCGGCCGCCGGTTCGACCGGGCTGAAGCTGAGCGAGCCCGATTCGGTGGCGTCGCCGGTCGTGACGGAGTAGGCGTAGGAGGTGAACCGCTGTGCCTCGGCAGGGAGTTCGACCGTCTCGAAGGACTTCCCCGCGGCGACGGGCCCCGGGTCCGCGATCGTGCCCGTCCAGGGTCCGGCCCGCCAGCCGACCGGTGCGGGCACCAGAGCCCGTTCCGGGTCGTTGTTGGTGAGCCGCACGGTGAGCCCCGCGCCGTTCCTGCGGATGTCGGGCCGGCCGGTCACGGTGTACGGATCGACCACCTTCGTGGTGGTGCGCAGCCGGGCCTGCCGGCCGAAGGACACGTCGACATCGCGTACGCCGGTCTGTCCGGTGGCGGGGACGGTGAGCGCGAGCGAGGTCTTCGCGCCCGGCCTGGTGGTCAGTGTGCCGCGCACACCGTCGACGGTGACCGGCAGCCGGCGGGGCAGTACGCCCGCCCGGCTGCGGTCCGCGGTGACCGTCGGTGTGTGTGGGCCAGCCGTTCTCGGTGACCCAGACGGGCATCTTCTTGCGTGCCTCGACCTTCTTCACCAGCTGGGCGAACTCCCCGAGTGCCTTGATCTCCTCCGGAGGTGTGCTGGGGCTGTCGCCGGTGCTGCTGTAGTAGTTGACGCTGAAGGTGTCGAGGTGGTCCAGGCCGCCGCGGGCGATGAAGTCGTCGTGCCAGGCGAGTTGGGTGCCGGCCGAGGTGGGGCCCACCAGATTGGCGTCCGGCATGGCCTGCTTCACCGCCTTGACCATGTCGTAGTAGCACTTGGCGGTGATGCCGCAGGCTCCGTCGTTGAAGCCGGTCGAGTTGTACTCGTTGTAGACGGAGAAGTCATTGGTGTACGGGGCGTAGGCGGCGGCGGCGAACCTGGCGAAGGCGGCCAGGCCCTCCGGTGTGCTGGGTGTCTTGCCACCGTCGTAGAGCGGATTGCGGTATCCGAGGATCGGCATGGTCCTGATGCCTCGCTTCGCCGCGTTCTTCAGGCCCGCGTCGAGGGAGGAGGACCCGGAGTCGTAGACGCCCTTCTCCTTCTCCATCGCCCAGTTGGCGTCGGACCTGACCTCGCTCCAGCCGACGGTGGCGGCGGAGTCGATCAGCGCGTCCTCCCATCCGGGCTGCCAGCCGTAGTGCATGGCCACGGCGTAGTACGGGTCCTTGGCGGGCAGTGGGGCGACCACACCGAACGAGGTCGTGCGTGTCACCGGGGCGCCCGAGTCGGCGGTGGCGGTGAGCGTGTAGTAGCCGGGGCCGAGATCCTTGATGTCGAGGGCGGCCCGGCCGTCGGTGACCTGCGCCGTGCCGGACTTCAGCGGTACCCCGTTCGGATCTCCGACGGTCCAGCCGATCCGGCCGGCCGCGGAGGCGAAGGTGATCGGGCCCTGATCCGCGCCCTGGGTGAAGAGCAGGCGGCGCGAGGTGATGTCGAGCAGCGGGGCGTCGGTGAATTCGACGGATATCCGGCTGAAGCAGACCGGCGGCATGTTGTCGGCCGTCGCCTGCACATCGAGCCGGAAGTCGGCCCCGTTGGCCCGGTCGGCGAACCGGATGTCAGCCAGCTCGAACTGGTGGCTCCGCCAGGTTCCGGTGCCCTTCAGCGCCACGCCGGCCGCCCCGGTGAAGATGTTGGACTGCGAGTCGTACTGGAGGGCCATGCCGACCGCGCCCGCGTCGAAGTAGTCGACCGTGACCACGGCCCGCTTCGCCCCGGCGGGGACGGCACCGGCCGCCACGGCCTGGAGGTGCCCGGCCAGATCGAGCTGGCCGGCATGGACGACGCCGGCCCGTTCGACCTGCTTCCGCTGACGGTCGCCGCCGCCCGGCTCCCCTCCGGGGAGATGGGCCGACGGGCGATGGAGATGCTCGCCCGGCGGATCCGGAACCCGGACGGCCCGCACGAGGTGCGGCACGTCCTGCTGCCCGTCGAGATCCGCACGCGTGACTCCGCGCAGGCGTATCTGCGGGTGGTCGGCGCCGGACGCGCGTAAGGGATCGGGCCGGCTCCCGGCCGGCCCGGTCCCTTGCGCGAGGTGCTAGCCGCCGACCACCGGAAGCTCCAGCACACCGGTGCCCTCGGGGGCGCTGACCACCGTGACCGGCTTGATTCCCCGGTTGCCCGCGTACGCGCTGTCGCTCGCCGCGATCACGAACTCCAGCCGGTGGCCCGCTTCGTACCGGTGGACGATGCCCGGCAGCTGCACGGTGAACGAGCGCGTGACGTCCGGCACCCGCACCGGGGAGACCAGCCGGTTCACGAGGGTCCGGCTGCCGTCCGGGGCGACATCGTAGACCTTGGCGAACAGGACGAGCTTGTCGGCGGCGTCGCCGCTGTTCTGGACCCGCTCCGTCTTCGGCGAGACGACCTTCAGGGTGGCCTTCGGCGCGCCGACCACGTCGAGGGGCGAGGTCAGCGGGGCGCTGCTCCAGCCGAGGTAGGTGCCCCTGGTGTCATAGGGCTTGGGGTCGGGCAGCCCGATCAGTCCGGCGAGCGAGTTCTCCGAATGACTGGTGGGAACGAGCCAGTTGACGTACTGGCGGCTGCCCCGGGAGATCTTGGACCGGTTGTCGACGAGCTTCCCGTCGCCGGACAGGTACAGCTTCTTCGAAAGGGACGGTACGGAGTCGGCGGTGCCGTATCCGCTCCGCCAGTCGCGGTAGTACGCGAAGCCGGGCCCGGTGTCGGTGTTCTTCCGGTGCTGGAGGTAGCGGTCGAACCAGGCGAGGACGCGCTGCCCCACGTAGCTGGTCTCCAGATTGCCCTTGCCCAGGTCGAGTTCGCCGGGCACCTGTCCGCCGCTGTGGCCCCAGGCCTGCCAGATCATCTTGGCGGTGGTGCCCTGTGCCTTGAGGGTCTCGTACGTGGCGGTGGCCTCGTTCAGGTTGAACAGGCTGTCGGTCTGGCCCTGGACGAGCAGGGTGGGTGCCTTGACCTTGCCGAGGTGGTCGACGGGTGACACGCTGCGCGCGTAGTCGAGCATTTCCGTGGTCCGGCCGGCCGGGAAACGGCCGGAGTTGAGCAGCCGGATGGTGTCGCAGGCCCGGGTCGCGAAGTGCAGACAGGTGAGGTTGTTGAACCGGGACGGGTCGAGGCTCGCGTTGAGGATCGTCTGCCCCTCCCCCATGAGGTAGAAGCCGTTGGTCCACTGCCATTTGAACACCCCGGGAGTGTCGGACGAGACACCCTCGCGGGTACCGGCGTTGTTCGGGGCGAGCGCGTACGCGAGGTCGTTCCAGGTGATCAGCGGTACGAGGGCGTCCACGCGCCGGTCGACGGCGGCGGTGGCCATCTGGACGGCACCGCCGTACGAGCCGCCGATCATGCCGACCCGGGGGTCGCCCGCGCCGTCCGCGGTGACGTAGTCGGCCTTCGTGCCGTCGTCGGCGGCGCGGGTTCCGGCGAGGAAGTCGATGAGACCGGCGGCGGCCCGGCCGTCGATGGCCGGGTCGTCGAGGGTGATGAGGCAGCCCGACTTGCCGAAGCCGAGTCCGGAGTAGACGAGGCCGACGTAGCCGCGGGATGCGAAGGCCTTGCCGATGGCGTCGGTCGTGCCGTCCGACTTGCTGCCGCCGAAGCCGTTGGTGGCGAGCACGGCGGGGGCCGGATGCTGTGCGTCGACCCCGGCGGGGCGGTACAGATCCGCGTCCACGGTGCAGGAGCGGCCGCCCGCCTGGAGAGTGAACTTCAGCGGGGTGACGGTGTACTGGGACGGTTCGGCCGCGGTCGCGCGCGCCGCGCCGGTGAGGACCAGCGGTGCGGCGAGCGCGGCCCCGGCCACGTACGCGGCCGACTTCCGGGTGAGTGTCCGGTACCCGGACCGGGGGCGGGGAACAGCACGCGACACGAAGACCTCCACACCGAGGGCGACTTACCAACCGGTAAGTAACGGACCGCGCTCATGCTGTGACACGCGTCCTAGCGATGTCAACGCTGGGAGGGGTGTTTCGTGAACGTTGCTCAACTTCTTTACCGTTCGGGCCCGTTCAGAGCAGTGCCGGCACCTCGGCCGTCAGAGTGGCGGGGCCGCCGTCGGCCGGGGCGTCCAGCACGGCCGGCACGCCGAGCGGGATGGTGAGCGCGGTCGGGCCGTGCCCGAAGCCCAGCTCCTCGACGACGGGTACGCCCAGCGGTCCCAGCCGGTCGGCGAGCACGGCCCGCACCTCCTCGTACGGACCGCAGCCCGCCCAGGAGCCGCAGGCCACTCCCGCGATCCCGTCGAGCGCCCCGGCCCGCAGCAGCTGGGTGAGGATGCGGTCGATGCTGTACGGGTCCTCGGTGGTGTCCTCGATCACCAGCAGCCCGCCCCGGGCCGATGCCCTCGCGTGCGGGGTGCCGAGTTCGGCGGCGAGCAGGCTCACACAGCCGCCGTAGGTGATCCCGCGGGCCCGGCCGGGGACCAGCGCCCGTGCCGTGGGCAGGCCGAGAGTGCGTACCGAGTCGGGCTCGAACAGGGCGGCCCGCAGGGACTCCTGCGTGTCCGGGTCCTTGAGGAAGGTCTCGGTGCCGGTCATCGGGCCGTGCAGGGTGGCGATTCCCGTGCGCAGGGCGAACGCCTCGTGGAGCACGGTGATGTCGCTGTAGCCGACGAACACCTTGGGTCCGGCCGCGCGCATCGCCGCCCAGTCGACCAGGTCGACCATCCGCTGGACGCCGTACCCGCCCCGGGCGCAGATCACCGCGTCCACCGCCGGGTCGCACCAGGCCTCCTGGAGATCCCTGGCCCGCGCCTCGTCCGTACCGCCGAGGTAGTCCAGCTCCGGATGCACGTCGCGGGCGTGCGGTGCCTCGACGGGGTCCAGGCCCCAGCCGCGCAGGATGTCCAGGCCCGGATCGAGGCGGTCGGCGGGCACCGGCCCGCTCGGTGACACGACGGCGACCCTGGCCCCCGGGCGCAGCCGGGCCGGGCGGGTCAGTGGTGCGAGGGTCACTTCTTCAGCTCCAGCCGCGGCACATCGGTCCGGTCGATCCCGAAGGTCTGGGCGTACAGGGAGAGTTCGGCCTCCAGGGCGCGGATCATGGTGTCGGCGCGCCGGAACCCGTGTCCCTCGCCCTCGAAGGTGAGGTAGGCGTGCGGGATGCCGCGTCCGTCGAGCGCGGCCAGGAACCGTTCGCACTGGACGGGCGGGCAGATCGGGTCGTCCAGTCCCTGGAGCAACAGGAAGGGCGTGGTCAGCCGGTCGGTGCGGCTGACCGGCGAGCGTTCGCGGTAGCGCTCGGGGACCTCGGCGAGCGGGCCCACCAGCGACTCCAGGTACCGCGATTCGAAGTCGTGGGTCTCGTCGGTTCCCCAGCCGGTCAGGTCCAGGATGGGGTAGATGATCGTCCCGCAGGCGTAGACATCGGTGCCGGTCAGTGAGGCGGCGGTGGTCCAGCCGCCGGCGCTGCCGCCCCGGACGGCGAGCCGCTGCCGGTCGGCGGTGCCCTCGTCGGCCAGCGCCGCGGCGACGGCCGCGCAGTCCTCGACATCGACGACGCCCCACTGTTCGCGCAGCCGGTTGCGGTAGGCCCTGCCGTAGCCGGTGGAGCCGCCGTAGTTGACCTCGGCGACGCCGATGCCGCGCGAGGTGAAGTAGGCGATCTCCAGGTCGAGTACGAGTGCGGCGTGCCCGGTGGGGCCGCCGTGCGCCCAGACGACGTAGGGCGGGCGCTCGTCCTCGGGGCCGGTCCGGTCGGGGCTGCGGGGCGGGTAGACGTGGGCGTGGATCTCGCGTCCGTCGGGCCCGGTGAAGGTGCGTTCCTCGGGGCGCGGGTAGTACGCGGGGTCGACGGCGTCCTTGTGCGGTGACCCGATGACGCGGGTGCGTCCGGTCGCGGTGTCCAGCTCCACCACCTCGTAGGAGCTGTACGGGCTCGCGGCGACGCCGATGACCCGGCTGCCGTACACGGCGAGCGTCTCGGCCCATTCGGTCCAGGGCCCGGCGACGTCCACGAGTTCGCCGGTCTGCGGGTCGAGAATGCCGAGCGTGGTGGTGCCCTTGCCGTGGATGGTGGCGATCAGGCCGTTGTCCAGCGGCCGGAACCAGCTGAGCCCGATCTTCCAGAGCGGTCCGGCGAACTCCTGCTCGCGGGGGCAGAGAGGGATGGCGCCCCGGTCCGGGTCGGCCCGGTAGAGGTTCCACCAGCCGCTGTGGTCGCCGGCCAGGAGCAGTTGTCCGTCGGCGTCCCACTCGATCTGCGTCACCGATTCCTCGGGGCCGCCGGCGAAGGAGCGGGGGCGGTGGAAGGTCCCGTCCCCGGCCACGTCCGCGAGCATCACCTCGGTGCCGTCCCACGGCATCCGGGGGTGGTCCCAGGCGATCCAGGCCGCCTGCCGTCCGTCGGGCGAGAGCTTGGGTCCGGTGACGAACCGGCGGCTGTCGTCGGTGAGTTCGCGGACCGCGGTGCGGTCGTCGGCGGCCGAGCCGTCCAGGGGTACGGCGGCGATCACCCGGCGCAGATCGCTGGGGTCCTCGCCGGTGAACTCCTCCAGGACGCACCAGACTTCGCCCCGGTCCGGGTGGAGCTGCGGGTCGGCCCAGCGCAGCCCGCCGGCGGTGGCCGGGGCCGGGGTGAGCGGTACGGGTTCGCCGGGCCCGTCGGGGGCGTAGGCGTACAGCCGCTGGTCGGCGAAGTGGACGAAGACGATCAGTGGGCCGCCCTCGGTCCGCGCGGTCCCGGCCCAGGGCACTCCGCCGTACTCGATGACCCGGCTCCGTACGTTCCACGGGGCGGGCAGCACGCTTTCGGTGCTTCCGTCCGCCCGGCGGCGGACCAGGGCGCGGCGGCCGGCCTCGGCCGGGCGCGGCTCCGTCCACCACACCTCCTCGCCGACGGTGCCGACGTACTCCGGGCGCCCGTCGTGGGAGGCGGCGAGCGCGGCGTCGATCGGCGACGGCCAGGTTCCGTGAGCCCCGGTGGGCAGCATGATCGATTCCCCCTGTAGCGGTCAGGCAGTACGCAGGTAGTGGTCGAGGACCCGGACGCCGAAGTGCAGGGCCTCGACGGGTACGCGTTCGTCGACGCCGTGGAACAGCGCCTGGTAGTCGAATCCGACGGGCAGCTTCAGCGGTGAGAAGCCGTAGCCGGTGATGCCGAGCCGGGAGAACTGCTTGGCGTCGGTGCCGCCCGACATGCAGTACGGGACGACATGGCCGGCCGGGTCGAAGTGTTCGATCGCGGCGCGCAGCTTCGCGAAGGTCGGCGAGTCGACCGGGGCCTGGAGCGGGACCTCACGGTGGTGGAACTCCCAGTCGACGTCGGGGCCGGTCAGCCGGTCCAGGGTGGCGTGGAACTCGTCCTCGCCGCCGGGCACCATCCGGCCGTCGACGAATGCGGTGGCGTGGCCCGGGATCACGTTGACCTTGTACCCGGCCTCCAGCATGGTCGGGTTGGAGCTGTTGCGGACGGTCGGCGCGACCAGGTCGGCGGCGGGGCCGAGCTTGCCGAGGAGTTCGTCGACGTCGAAGCCGGGGGCGTCCAGGTCGGGGTGTATGCCGTGCAGTGCGGCGATCTCGGTGAGCGCGGCACGGACCGTCGGGGTGAGCCGGACGGGCCATTCGTGCTCGCCGATCCTGGCGACGGCCGCGGCGAGCGCGCTGACCGCGTTGTCCTTGTTGACCTTGGAGCCGTGCCCGGCCTTGCCGTGTGTGGTGAGCTTCAGCCAGCCGGTGCCGCGTTCGCCCGCGGCGATCGGGTAGAGCGGCAGGTCCGGTCCGGCGTGGAAGGTGAAGGCGCCGGATTCGCTGATCCCCTCCGTGCAGCCCTCGAAGAGTTCGGCGTGCCGGTCGGCGAGGAAGCCCGAGCCGTCGTCGGCGCTGGCCTCCTCGTCGGCGGTGTACGCGATCACGATGTCGCGGCGGGGCCGGACGCCGGCCCGTGCCCAGGCGCGTACGACGGCCAGGACCATCGCGTCCATGTTCTTCATGTCGATGGCGCCGCGCCCCCAGACGACGCCGTCGCGGACCTCGCCGGAGAAGGGGTGCACGGACCAGTCGGCGGCCTCGGCGGGGACCACGTCGAGGTGGCCGTGGACGAGCAGGGCGTCGGCGGACGGGTCGGTGCCGGGAATCCGGGCGACCACGTTGGTACGTTCGGGGGTACGTTCCAGCAGGATGGGTTCCAGTCCGGCGCCGGCCAGCCGTTCGGCGACGTACTCGGCGGCCGGGCGTTCGCGGCAGTCGCCGCCGCCGCGGTTGGTGGTGTCGATCCGGATCAGTTCGGAGGTGAACGTCACCGATTCGTCGAGCGCCTGCCGGTCGACGCCGCCGGCACTCTGCTGGGGGTGGGTCGCCTCAGCCATACTGTTCCTCCACGGCGGACGACACGATCGTCGTCACCGCCTTGAACGTGCGGATACCTTCGTACATCGTCGCGCTGGTGTAGGCGACGCGCCGTTCGCCACTGGGGGCCACGCCGGGGACGACGGTGGCCGCCTGGGCCAGGTGTTCGGCGTCGAACTCCAGCTCCACGGTGAAGGGTCCGCCCTCCACCGGTGTGTGCCGCACGGCGAGCGCGGCTGCGTCCTTCGCGGCGGCCCGGATATCGGCCGCGGTACGGGCCGGGGTGCGGCACACCGCCGCGTACCGCGACACGTAGTCCTTGACCGCGACCTTGCGGGCCCGGGGCGCGTACCCCTCGGCGTCCACGCAGGTCAGGTCGTCGCCGGTGACGAGGACGACGGGCACCCCGTACTCGGCCACGACGTGCGCGTTGAGCAGACCCTCGCTCGCGCGGGCGCCGTTGAGCCAGACCCCGGTGATGGAGTTGGCGAGATAGGTGTGCGCGAGCACGCCCTTCGCACCGGCACCCGTGTGGTAGCCGACGAACGCGATGGCGTCGACGTCACCGTGCTGGATTCCCTCGACCATGGAGAGGGACTTGTGTCTGCCGGTGAGCATCTGGACGCGGTCGTCGAGCCGCTCCAGCAGGAGATTGCGCATCGACCAGTGGGCCTCGTTGACGAGGACTTCGTCGGCGCCGCCGTCGTAGAAGCCGAGCGCCGCCGCGTTCACGTCGGAGGTGAACATGGAACGGCACCGCTCCCATTGCGCAGTGCCCGGCAGCACATCGGCCGGCCAGGTCACGCCGGTGGCGCCTTCCATGTCCGCGCTGATCAGGATCTTCATGCCGGGTCACGCTACGCGCCCGAGAACCGCCAGGCCAGAGCCTCGGAGACGTTCAATGGTCCAGTCCACCGAAGAGAGTGCGACGCACACCCCGAACAGCCGCATCACGGACACTCCCCCGGGGCGGCCCCCGGCCCGCCTTGACACTTTCCACTACCCCAGACCATGATTCCATTAATTGACTAATGGAATTGAGGCTGGGTGCATGGCAGACGCAATCACTCCGGACGGCGGGTCCGGAGCCTGGGCCCTGGAGGCCCGCGGACTGGGTAAGCGCTACCGTCGCGGCTGGGCGCTGCAGGACGTCTCGTTCCGGCTGCCGGCCGGCCGGATCTGCGGTCTCGTCGGCCCCAACGGAGCGGGAAAGAGCACGCTGCTGGGGATCACGACCCGCCAGGTGCAGCCCACGGGAGGTGACCTGCGGATCTTCGGCGTGCCGGTGGACGACCCCGGGGCCATGCCGAAGTTCGCGTTCCTCGGCCAGGACAAGCCGCTGTTCAAGCGGTTCACCGTGGCCGAGACGCTGCGCATGGGAGCCGAGCTCAACCCCGGCTGGGACATGGCCGCGGCGGAACGGATCGTGCGGTCCGGCCAGGTGCCGATGGGCGCGCGGGTCGGCACCCTCTCCGGTGGCCAGCGCACCCGGGTCGCGTTCGCGCTGGCCTTCGGCAAGCGGCCCGATCTGCTGCTGCTCGACGAGCCGATGTCCGACCTCGACCCGCTGGCCCGTCACGACATGAGCGCCCTGCTGATGTCGGAGGCCGTCGAGCGCGGAACGACGGTGGTGATGTCCTCCCACATGCTCTCCGAGCTGGAGGACATGTGCGACTACCTGCTCGTCCTCGCGGACGGCAGGATCCGGATGGCCGGTGACGCGGACGCGCTCGTCCCGGCGCACGCGCTGGTGACCGGGCTCGCCACGGACGGGGATCCGGCCGCCGCGCTGGCACCGCACACCGTGATCGAGTACCGCGTCCAGGGCCGGCAGTTCCACGCGCTGATCCGCCCGAACGGCCCGCTGTCGGGCGACTGGGTGGTCGCCGAACCGAGCCTGGAGGAGGTGCTGCTGGCGCATCTCCGCGCGCCGGACGCGCCCCCGCTGTTCACGCCCGGTGCCCGTATCGAGGCCGAAGGGAGCCACACCTCATGAGCACCACCCTGACCGACGCGCCCCGGACCGGGCGCACCCCCCGGCTCCGCATGCTGCGCGGGCTGAGCTGGCTCGTCGCGCGCCAGCACCGGGCCGCGCTGCTCAGCCTGCTCGCCGTGACGGTCCTCGGCGCGATCTGGCTCGTCTACGAGCGCGGCCAGATGAAGGACGTCCTGGACGCCGCCGGCTGGCCGGGGAAAGAACTGGCGCAGCCGTCGTTCGACTCGGACGGTGTGGGGCTTGTCCTCACCGCGCTGGGCGGGCTGCCGCTGATCCTCGCCGTCTTCGTCGGCGCCCCGCTCGTCGCGGGGGATCAGGAACAGGGCACCGCGCAGCTCGTGACCACCCAGTCGGTGTCACGCTTGCGCTGGGTGGCGACGAAGTTCGCCTGGATCTACGCGGCGGTGCTCCTGACCACCGCGGTGCTCTCGGCGCTGTTCACCTGGTGGTGGAAGCCCTACCGTTCGGTGTTTCCCAGCCAGTGGTCGGACGGGGCGGTCTTCGATGCCACCGGTCCGGTGCTCCCCGCGCTCTGCCTCTTCATGACCGCCGCCGGCATCACCATCGGTGTGCTGGTCCGCCGCGTCCTGATGTCCATGGCGATCACGTTCGTGTTCGCCGGGGCCGCCGGGGTCTTCTGGGACGAGATGCTCGTCCACCTCGCCCCGACCCGCACGATCCGCTACCCGCTCGACGCGGACATGCCCGCCCGGCTCGACGAGTCGTGGGAGGTGGACCGCTGGATCGGTTCCGCCGACGGCCATCTCTACGGCTGGGGCCTGTGCGCCAAGGAGACCGAGGCGGCCTCCGACGCGTGCGTCAAGGAGCACGGCATCGTCAACAATGTGTACGAGTACCTCGGCTTCGACCAGATGCCGGCCATGCAGTGGACCGGGGCGGGCATCCTGCTCGCGGGTACCGTCGTGCTCACCGCGTTCGTCCTGTGGCGGGTGTCCCGTCGGCCCCTCTAGGACCTGCCGACGCAGGTACACAGGGTTTCGGCAGTCGAACGGGAGGTGAAGGCAGTGGTCGTGTTCCGCATCGACCGGCGCAGCGGAGTGGCGACGTACCTCCAGATCGTGCGGCAGGTCGAACAGGCGCTGCGTATGGGCGCCCTGGAGGAGGGGGACCGGCTGCCCACGGCGGCTCAGGTGGCGGCCGAGACCAAGGTCAACCCGAACACCACCCTCAAGGCGTACCGCGAGCTGGAGCGCGCGGGGCTCGCCGAGGTCCGGCAGGGGGCGGGCACCTTCATCACCCGTTCCCTGGTCCCGCCCCAGTCGGGCCCCGACTCCCCCTTGCGCGCCTCGCTCGCCGAGTGGCTGAACGAGGCGCGGGCGCAGGGCCTCAGCGGCCCGGAGGTGGACGCCCTCTTCCGGTCGGCCTTCGCGGCCGTGTATCCGGGCGGGGCGGACGCCGGCTGAGGGGCGGCGCCGTGCGCCGCACGGACGAGCAGCGGCCGGTCCCCGGTGGGGCCGGCCGCTGTCATCGCGGTGCGGGGTAGTCGCCCGTGGCACCGTCGGTCCGCTCGCGCAGCAGGTCCGCGTGGCCGTTGTGACGGGCGTACTCCTGGATCATCACCAGGAACACCCAGCGCAGGCTGACGGTCCGGCCGCGGGTGGCCGACACGAAGGGTCTCGTCGAGACCCCGCCCCGCCACGGCGGCCCGGCACGCATCGACCTCGGCCCGGTAGGCGGCGAAGTCGCGCTCGGCGTGGGCGGCGTCGACCCCTTCGAGCCCTTCGTCGCCGTCGCCGGGGGCGGTGAAGACATCGCCGATCGGCTCACCCGCGAAGCTCCGCCGGAACCACCAGCGTTCGATCTCCGCGAGGTGCCGCACCAGCCCGAGCAGGGTGAGGCCCGACGGCTCGGCCGTGGTGTGCGCGAGCTGTGCGGCGGTGAGCCCGGCGCACTTGGTGAGCAGGGTCTCCCGGTGCCAGCGGAGCCAGCCCTCCAGCATCGCCCGCTCGTCCGCGGTGCTCGGAACGTTCAGCTGGTCGCCGTCGGCCGTCGCGCGTTCGATGCGAGGTGCCGTCCATGTCATGGCGGCCATCCTCACACCGGCGCGCTCACCGCTCAGGTCAGTTCCCGCAGAAGCGGTTCCGGGTCCGCGAGCAGGAACAGGTGGCCGCCCTCGGGGATGGTGCGCAGCTCGGAGCCGGGCATCTGTGCGTGCGCCCAGCGCGCCACCTCGATGGGGACGTTGCCGTCCGCCTCGCCGTGGATGAACAGGGTCGGTACGGAGACCGAGCCCAGCGGGTCCGGCAGCGGGCGGAAGTAGCCGGCGAGGTCGGTGATGACCCCGTCCACGCCCTGGCGCTGGCCCTCCTTGGTGTCCACCTCGGACAGCGCCCGGAAGGCGGGGGTGGTCATGATCAGCCGGTCGGAGCGGGGCCAGGCGTCGAGGTTCGGTTCGTTCCTCGTCTTCTTGAAGATCCCCTTCCCGGCGAGCATCGGCCGGGCGAGCGCCGGGGCCCAGACGACGATCCGGTTCATCCACTTGACCAGCGGGATCCGGCGCGCGTATGCCGAGCCGGGAGCTCCGGGGACGGCGGCGCAGGCGAGGATCAGCCTCGTGACCCGGCCGGGGTGCTTCTGGGCCGCCGAGAGCGCGTACCCGCCGCCGCCGGAGATCGCCACCAGCGTGGCCCGCTCGTGGCCGAGGTGGTCGAGCAGGGCCACGAAGTCGTCGTTCCAGCGGTGGAAGCCGCGACCGGGTACGGGGTCGGTCTCGCCGTAGCCCGGACGGTCCGGGAAGACCAGGTGCAGGCCGACGTCCTCCGCCGCCTGCCGCAGGGCGAGGCCCTCGTAGCGGCTGCCGGGCGTGCCGTGGAGCACGACCACGGGCGGGGCTGCGGGATCGCCGTACGAGCAGTACGCGATGCGGCGCCCGCCCGGGGCCGTCAGGCGGTGCGTCTGCGGCAGGTCCGTCTCCGGCGTCTTCGGCAGGTCCGGCGGGGAGGGGGTCATCACTGCTCCTCGTGGGGTACGGGGGTGGCGGCAGCGGCGGCGATCCCGCCGATGACGAAGTCGAGGCCGAAGGAGAACCTGCGGTCGTAGTCGTGGTGGTCCGCGAACACCGACGCGGCCCGGCGCTCCGGTGGGAGCTGGACCAGTTCCAGATCACCGCGGCCGAGCCGGATCGCCACGTGTCCGGTGACGAAGTCGTGCAGGGTGCCGTAGGCGTACGCGGCGGACTCCTCGCCGAGACCGGCGCTGCGCAGCGCCGCCACGACCCGGTACGCGACGTCGTCGGCGCCGGGCCCGACCAGGGAGGCGCGGCGGTGCGCCTCCAGGATGACGGGGTGCCGCATGAGCAGGTCGTGGAGCGTGTCGGCGAACAGCCGGACGATGCCGCGCCAGTCGTCCGGCCAGTCCACCGACCGGGTCACCTCGCCGACGATCCGGGACACCAGCGCGTGCTGGAGCGCGTCGATACCGCCCGTCGTGCGGTGGATCGCCATCGGTGACACACCCAGTCGGTCGGCCAGCGCGCGGAAGGTCACGGCGTCCAGCCCCCGGTCGTCGGCCAGCTCGGTCGCCGCGTCCAGGACCGCGTCGAGCGTGACCGCCCGGGGACGGCCGTTCTTTGGAGTGCTTGCCTTCTCGACCACCATGACCGCACCATATCGATACACGTAACGAAACTTCAATGGGAGCGCGCATGACGGAGTTGCACGACCTCACGGCTCTGGAGCTGGCCGCCGCCTACGAGAGCGGCGGGACGGGGCCCGTCGAAGTCGTGGATCATCTGCTGGCCCGGATGTCGGACGGCGACCGGGTGGGGGCGTTCACCACCGTGTCGGCCGACCGGGCCCGCATCGCGGCGGCCGGGGCCGAACGCGTACTGCGCACGACGGATCGCGCCGGCCTGCCGCGTCTGTTCGGCGTGCCCACCGCGGTCAAGGACCTGGAGGCCACCGCGGGCGTACGCACCACGCTGGGCTCCGCGCTGTTCCGCGACTGGATTCCCGAGCACAACGACGAGATCGTCGACGTCATGTCGGATGCCGGGCTGATCAGCCTCGGCAAGACCACCGTGCCCGAGTTCGGGGCCGCCTGCTACACCGAGCCCGAGGTGTCCGGTCCGGCCCGCAGCCCGTTCGACCTCACCCGGAGCGCGGCCGGCAGCAGTGGCGGCGCGGCGGCGGCGGTCGGTGCGCTGCTGGTGCCGATCGCGCAGGGCAGCGACACCGCGGGCTCGGTGCGCTCCCCCGCGAGCGCCTGCGGGGTGGTCGGGCTCAAGCCCAGCCGCGGCCTGGTCACCGCGGGGCCGAACGGCAATGACGGGATGGGACTCTCCGTGCGCGGGCCGCTCGCCCGCACTGTCCGCGACACCGCCGCGTTCCTCGACGCGCTGACCAGCCGTACCGGCGCCGGTACCGTGCATCCGCCCCGGGCCGACAGCTACGAGCGCGCCTGCGACGCACCCGTGCCGAGGCTGCGGATCGCACTCGCCCAGGGGTCGGTCTCCGGCTCGCCCGTGCACCCCGAGGTCGCCGCCGCCGCGGAGCTCACCGCCCGTACGCTGGCGGGCCTCGGGCACGACGTGTTCATCCGGGACCAGGCACCGGACCCCGAGCTGACCGAGGGTTTCCAGGTGATGTTCACGGCGCTGGTCGGGTCCAGGACCATGTCGTTCGACGAGTCGTCGCTGCGCCCGATCGTCCGCCATCTCCGGTCCCGGGCACAGGAGTTCAGCTCGGCCGAGCTGGCCGCCTCGATCGGTGTGGTCCAGGCCCGCGCCCGCGCCTGGGCACTCGACTACGCGAACGCGGACGTGGTGATCACCCCGACCGTGACCACCCCGCCGACGCTCGTCGGCCGGCTCCGCGACGACGCCGACCCGGCGGCGGAGCTGGCCGCGATGACCGCGTTCACCGGCAACACCGTCCTGGCGAACGCCACCGGCTTCCCGGCCATCAGCCTTCCGCTGGGCTGGAGTTCGGGGGGCCTTCCGCTCGGGGTCTCGCTCACGGCCGGTTGGGGCCGCGAGGACCTGCTGCTCGGCGTATCGGCCGCCCTTGAGGAGGCCCTGCCGTGGGCCCACCGCTATGGCGGCCTGCCCCGGGCCACCCCCGCATGAGTATTCGGGGTGGCGACGATCACCTCGCCACCCCGACTCCCGGCGACGTCCGGGGACCCGGAGGCGCCGGGCGGCTCAGCCGGTGGCCCGCCCCTTGAGGATCTCCTCGATCCGGGCCAGCTCCTCGTCGGCGAAGTCCAGGTGCCGGACCGTCTCGACGCTGTTCTCCAACTGGGCGACGCTGCTCGCCCCGACCACGGCGGAGGTGACCCGGCCGCCCCGCAGCACCCACGCGAGCGCCAGCTGCGCGAGGGACTGCCCGCGCGCGGAAGCCACTTCGTCGAGCGCCCGCAGCCGGTCCACCAGCTCCGAGGTGACCGCTTCGGGGGTCAGGAAGGGGCTGCTGCCCGCGGCGCGCGAGCCTTCCGGGATGCCGCGCAGATAGCGGTCGGAGAGGATGCCCTGCTCCAGCGGCGAGTAGGCGATCGATCCGGTGCCCAGCTCGTCGAGCGCCGTGAGCAGACCGTCCTCGACACCGCGGTCCAGCATCGAGTAGCGCGGCTGGTGGATGAGCAGCGGCGTACCCAGCTCGTCGAGGATCCGGGCGGCTTGACGGGTCTGCTCCGGCGAGTAGTTGGAGATGCCGACGTACAGCGCCTTGCCCTGACGCACCGCCGAGTCCAGCGCGCCCATCGTCTCTTCGAGCGGGGTGTCGGGGTCGGGACGGTGCGAGTAGAAGATGTCGACATGGTCGAGGCCGAGCCGGGTGAGGCTCCGGTCCAGCGACGAGAGCAGGTTCTTCCTGGACCCCCACTCCCCGTACGGGCCGTCCCACATCAGGTAGCCCGCCTTGGTCGAGATGACCAGCTCGTCCCGGAGCCCGGCGAAGTCCGTCCTCAGTGCCCGCCCCATCGCCGACTCCGCGGCGCCGGGCGGCGGTCCGTAGTTGTTGGCGAGGTCGAAGTGGGTGATGCCGAGATCGAAGGCCCGCCGCAGGATCCGTCCCTGGGTCTCCGGCGTCCTGTCGCTGCCGAAGTTGTGCCACAGGCCGAGGGAGAGCGCGGGAAGCAGCAGTCCGCTGCGTCCGGCGCGCCGGTAGGGCATGGTCTGGTAGCGGTCGGCGGACGGAAGGTACATGCGGGCTCCACGGAAGAGGGCGGGTGCGGTTCGCAGCTCCAGGTTGGCCGACAACGATCCAGCGGTCCAACAGAAGATTCTGCTGGGATTCAGCGCCTATATTTCTCAATCATGGAGCTGCGTCAGCTGGAACACTTCGTCGCCGTCGCCGAGGAACAGCACTTCACCCGTGCCGCCGAGCGCCTCGCCGTGTCGCAGTCCGGGCTCTCCGCCTCCGTCCGGGCCCTGGAACACGAGCTCAGGACGCCGCTGTTCAGCCGCACCACGCGCAGCGTGCGGCTGACGGAGGCGGGGCACGCGTTGCTGGTGGAGGCCGAGCGGACGCTGGCGGGGGCACGGGCCGCGCGGGCCGCCGTCGACGCGGTGCGGGGGCTGTTGCGCGGCACCCTGTCGGTGGGCGTGGAGCAGTGCGTGCCGGGGGTGCGTCTGCCGCGTCTGCTGGCGGCCTTCCACCGCAAGCATCCGCTGATGGAGATCCGGCTCCGCCAGGAGGGCACCACGAGCCTGGTGGACGGGGTGGCCGGCGGGCGGCTCGACGCCGCCTTCGCCGCGACGGTCGGCGGCGACGAGTGGCGCGGCGATCTCATTCCGCTGGCGCGCGAGCCCATGGTCGTGCTCTGCGCGCCGGGGCACCGGTTCGCGGCGGCGGAGCGCGTCGCCTGGCGTGAACTGTCCGGGGAGTCCTTCATCGACTTCCACCCGGACTGGGGTCCGCGGCGGGCGGCGGACGGGGCGTTCGGCCTGGCGGGGGTGCGGCGCACGGTGGGGCTGGAGGTGAATGACGTGCACAGTCTGCTGGAGCTGGTGCACGAGGGGCTGGGCATCGCGCTGGTGCCGCATCATTTCTCCCGCAAGCCCGAGGCCCGGGGGCTGGTGACGGTGGGCCTCGAAGGGCCGCAGCAGCCTTGCTACGAGAGCGTCGTGGTGCTCCCGGCGGCCCAGGACCAGAGCCCCGGCGCCCGGGAGCTGATGACGCTGCTCCGAAGCGACGGCGCGAGCGGCGGCACTGCCGCACCGTGACGGTGGGCGGTGCCGGGGGCGATGCGATGAGCGGTGCCGGGGGCGGTGCCCGTGGTCATCCGCCCAGCGCCTTCGCGAACGCTCCCGCCTGCTGTGCGACCCCGCTGCACGTGTCGTCGGCCTTCGAGGAGTTCCCGTCCGCGCACTCCTGGTCGCGGAAGGTGGCCCACTGGGAGAGCGCGCCGACTCCCCTGCGTTCGGCGAAGGCGCGCAGGGACACCGCGTCGGCGCGGGTGAACGTCTCCCCCGCCACGTCGTTGACGCCGATCATCACGGTGATGTGCAGCGCCCGCCAGGCCGCGGCGTCCGACAGGCCCAGTACGTCGGTGAGCTGGCCGTGGGCCGCATCGGCGGCCTGCTGCGCGTAGTCGCTCATGTCACCGTCGTACGAGGAGCTGTAGTTCATCGCCATGATGTTCACGGCGGACACGTCGACGCCCCGTTCCACGGCGTCGCTCAGCAGAGCGGTCCCGGTCGTCTCCAGGCCGTCCGGCATCACGGGCAGTGTGTACGTGACATCGAGGTCCCGCTCCTTCTGGAGGAGGTGCAGCGCCCGGTCGCGGCGGGTGATCGACGCCCGGTCGGTGAGCGCGTCGCCCTCGATGTCGAAGTCGGCCTTGTCCGTGCCGACCGCGTCAAGCGCCTTCGCGTAGGCGTCGGCCAGTTCCTGGGCACTGTCGCAGGTGGCTGCGCGCTCGTTCCCCGCGGCCCCCCGAAGGAGACCCGGACGTCCGCGCCGGTCGCGGTGAGTCCGGCGATCCGCGAGGCCACCGCCCGGTCGGCGGCCTCCGCGGTGCCGCCCCACAACGGGGTGCAGACCTCGCCGTCGGCTACGACGAAGGCCAGGTTGTACGTGTCGGGGGAACCGGCCGGGTCCGTGTCGGCGGCGGTCGTGGCGCTGACGTACGGGGTGTACGCCGTGGTGGCCGCGGCGGCGCCGGGGCCGGGGGCCTCGCGAGCGCCCCGGTCCTGGTCCGCCACCGCGCCGGTCGAGCAGGCGGAGCAGACGAGTCCGAGGGCGAGCAGCCCGGCGACGGCCGGGGCGACACGCCGCCCGCGCCCTGCCCTGCCATCGGGCGAACGCTTCGGTGAAATCCGCATGGTGTTTGCATCTGCTCTCGTGAAGGGTTTTCCGGAAACGGCAACGAAAAGGGACCGGAACACACCGAAAACCTCTCACGTGCCCGCACTGCTCCCACTCACAGGAAATCCTGGCCGGAGGCCGGAGAACGACGTCGACCATGGTCAAGTCACGGTGCAGCAGCGCTATTTGAGTACGCGGGACGGGCGCAGGCAACAGCCGCGGCGGCGCTCTCCCTCTCAGCTCGTCACAGGTTGGCCGCCCATCCACAGCGTCCGGCCAGAAATGGCCCAGGCTTCGCACATCGCCGTTCGCCAGCATGCGCACATGCAATCCGTCACCTCCATCGAGCACGCCCCGACGCCGTCCGGGCGCCGCCGCAAGCACGCCGGTGCGCCCAAGCCCTGTGCCGGGGCGGGAGCCGGGGTCCAGGAGGGGCCCGTATTCGTGGACAGCACCGGGCGCCGCGCCAGAGTGCTTCGCCGTGCGGGCATCGCACTGGGTGTCGCCTGTGCCGGATACGCGGCCGTGCTCGGGCTCGCCTTCGTGGGAGGCATCTCCGTGTCGCCCTCGCAGCTCCTCCCCTTCGACGGCGCGCCCGCCTCTCGGGGCGGGCCGGCCGGGAACATGCCTCCGGGCGCGGAGGGCGCGCCGCCGAGCGCCCGGCCCGGCGTCGGAGCGGGCGGGCCGCCCTCGTCCGCCTCCTCTCCCTCCGCCTCCGCCACCGGAGCGGCCCGATGACCACGCTCCACGGCCGCTCCCCGGCCGGGCGACGGCACGCCGCACCGAGCAGGATCGGACGTGTCCGCCGGCAGGCCGCTCCCCGGCCACGGGTGGTCATCGCCCTTCTGCTGCTGCTCGGACTCGTCTCCGTGATGCTGCTCGATGGCTATCTGCGGGCCGAGGTCGGAAACGACCAGCGGGTCCGCTCCGACGCCGGTTCGAGCAAGGTTCCGCAGAGCGTCCTGGACGGCGGCCCGTTCCTCAGCTTCGAGGGCGGCACGGCGCGCACGCGGTCGGTGCCGGACAGGACCATCGTGCTGACCTTCGACGACGGCCCCGACCCCGAGTGGACACAGCGGGTGCTCGACATCCTGGACGACAACGACGTGCCGGGCACGTTCTTCCTGGTCGGCTCGATGATCTCGCGCCACCCGGACGGTGCGCCGGACGGTGGACGACGGCAACGAGGTGGGCGTCCACACCTTCACCCACATCGACCTCTCGTACCAGAGCTCCGCGCGCGTCACGCGTGAGATCGCCCAGACGCAGCTCGCCCTCGCAGGGGCCGCGGGCATCACGACGACACTGTTCCGCGCCCCGTACTCCTCGACCAACGACGCCATCGACAACTACAGCTGGCCCGTCCACAAGAAGCTCGGCGCCATGGGCTACACCAGTGTCTTCATCGACACCGACAGCGAGGACTGGCAGAAGCCCGACGTCAGCAAGATCATCAAGTGGGCCACCCCGAAGAACGGCAAGGGCGCCTCGGTGCTCTTCCACGACGCCGGCGGCGACCGGGCCCAGACCCTTGAGGCGCTGCCGCAGTACATCAAGAAGATGAAGGCGAAGGGCTACACCTTCACCACGGTCAGCGGCGCCCAGAACACACAGGCCACGCAGAATGCCCGGAGCGCCCCGAACGCGCAGGCCGAACCGAGCGCCCGGGCGACACAGCACGCGCGGGGCGCACCGGCCGGACCCGCCGCCCCCGACAACGCCCGGCAGAGCAACCCTGAGCAGGCCGCCCACCGGACCGCCGACATCGCCACCCGCTGGGAGGGCCGCACCCTCCTCGCCGCGGTGGCCGTCGCGGAGTGGACCGTGCCGGGCCTGGCCGCCGCACTGGTGGTGGTCGGAATCGCCGTGATGGCCAGATTCGGCCTGATGTTCCTCCTCGCCCGGCACCACCACCGACAACGCAACGGAGGCCGGTTCACCTGGGGGCCCGAGGTCACGGAACCGGTGAGTGTGATCGTCCCCGCGTACAACGAGAAGGAGTGCATCGCCAACACGCTCAGCTCCCTCGCGGCGAGCACCCATCCGATCGAGATCGTCGTCGTCGACGACGGTTCGACCGACGGCACCGCCGAGATCGCCGAGTCGCTGGGACTGCCCAACGTACGGGTCGTCCGCCAGGAGAACGCGGGCAAGTCTGCGGCGCTCAACAACGGTGTGCGGCAGGCGCGTTACGGCATCGTCGTGATGATGGACGGCGACACCGTCTTCGAACCCGACACCGTGCACCGGCTCGTGCAGCCGTTCGGCGACGCGGAGGTCGGCGCGGTGGCCGGGAACGCCAAGGTCGGCAACCGCGACACCGTGATCGGCGCGTGGCAGCACATCGCCGCGTCGGTGGCCCTGTTCGGCTGGGTCGAGGACCTGGCGGCGAAGCGGCGGCCGCGACTGCTGCCATGAACTGCGCGACCGCCGGTCCGCGTGGTGCGGTCCGGCTGCTACTCGCCGGTGGCGCCGTCGATGCGCTCCCGGATCAGGTCCGCCTGGCCGTTGTGCCGCGCGTACTCCTCGATCATGTGCGTGAGGATGTAGCGCAGCGAGAACACCTCGTCGCCGTGGCTCCCGGTGACATCGAGGGACTCGGCGGAATCGACGACGGCCCGGGAGCGGGCACACTCCTCGTGCCAGATCCGGAACGCCTCTTCGGTGTCGGCGTCCGCGACGTCGAACTCGGCGAACTCGCCGGGATTCGGCCCCGGCCAATGCGCCGGCGCGACCTCGTCCCTCAACACCCGCCGGAACCAGGATCGTTCGACCTCGGCGAGATGCCGGACGAGCCCCAGCAGCGTCAGGTCCGAGGGGGGAACGGCCGGCTCCCGCAGCTGTGCGTCGGTCAGCCCGGCGCATTTCATGGCCAGGGTCTCGCGCTGGTACTGGAGAAAGCCGGTCAACGAGGCACGCTCGCCGCCCACCTGCGGAGGTCTGTTCCTCGGATCGTCATGCATCGCGTCATCATGTCAACCGCGGCGGCCGTGCCCCCCATCATTTCGCCCCGCGCCACGGTGCGGGATGCTCGGTCAGCAGAGGGAAGAGTCTGGTGACCGCGGCCACGGCCACCGTGCCCGCCGGGCGCGCTTCGGGCCGCCGGTCCCGTTCGCGGTAGCCGGTCAGCAGAAGGCGGATCGAGGCGGCGAGTTCGGCCGTCTCCGCCGGGGTGAGGTGAACCACGGCGCTGAAGGATTCGTCATGCTGCCACTCGGCGGGCGCCCGGTCCCGGTGGGCCAGCCAGTGCTGGTAGCTCTCGTCCTCCAGCCCGCGGGCGAGTACGTCGAACTGTTCCGGCGCCGCCTCGTCCGGCTGGTGCGCGGAGTCCCAACGGAGCCGCCACGGCCGGGCCCGCCCGCCGTTGTGCGGGACTTCCTCGATGAGGCCGTGCCGGGCGAGCTGGCGCAGATGGAACGAGCAGAGGCCGGAGCTGTGGCCGAGACGGGCCGCGGCCTGCGTGGACGTGACGGTGCCGACCTCGGCGAGCAGGTCCAGCAGGGCGACGCGTACGGGATGGTCCGGGAGCGGGCGCCGGGCCCGTTGTGAGGACGGTCGCGCGGATGCGTCAGGTCGGTCCTCATGACTCCGGACCACGTCCCGCCTGTCTTCGTCCCGCCTGTCGTCGTCCCGCCTGTTCTCGCTTTGCCTGTTTTCATCGCTCACTTTGCAAAGACTGCTACTTTGCAAAGCATTCGGTCAAGTGGCCTGCCGTCGGCCCCGGTGCTCCCCGGCCGACTCGGGCATGCGTGGAAGGCGTTGATGATCCATGGCTGTCGGTTTCGGTGGCACCTCGCGGGACCGCCGGGTGCGGGTACAGGGCGAACCCGTCGAGTCCTTCCCCCGGTTCGCGCCGGAGGTGGAGCGGGGTGCGGTGCGCCGTATCACCGTCGTCGGCGAGGAGATCCTGCGCCGCCGGTGCCAGGAGGTCACCGCGTTCGGCACACCGGAGCTCTCACAGCTGGTCGACGACATGTTCGCCACGAACCAGGTGGCGGAGGGCGCCGGGCTGGCCGCCAACCAGGTGGGCGTGGACCTTCAGTTGTTCGTGTGGGACATCACGGACGAGTGGGGAGTGCGCCACGTGGGGCACATCGCCAATCCCGTCCTGGACGAGGTGCCGGCCGAGCAGCGCAGGCTGGTCGACGAATCCGAGGGGTGCCTTTCCGTTCCCGGCCCCTACCGCGTGGTGCCGCGCCTCGACCGGGCAGTCGTACGGGGCCACGACAAGGACGGCAGACAGCTGGTGATCGAGGGCAGGGACTACTTCGCCCGCTGCCTCCAGCACGAGACGGACCACCTGCACGGCCGCCTCTACCTGGACCGGCTCTCCCGGCGGGAACGCACAACGGCTCTGCGGGAGATGGCCGGGGCCCGGGACGAGACCTTCGCCCGGCGTGCCGCGTCGGCCGCGAAGCTGGGCAAGTAGGAGATCGCGCCGACAGGCGCGTACTCAGGGTCGACGGTTCCGGCGTTCGGGCGTTCTGAGGTTCCGGCGTTCCGGCGTTCCGGCGTTCCGGATCACGCTCCCGCGAGTCCGGCCGGGCCTCCCGTCCCGCGCAGCAGGGTGTCCACGACTCGTGTGGCCAGTACGTCGGTGTCGCCGCCGCCCGCCCCCTCCTTGGCGGCCTCGTGGATGAGGGCGTAGTAGACGCGCCGGGTCCAGTCGAGGTCGATGTCGGGCCGGAGCACACCGGCCTCCTGGGCGCGGCGGAAGACCCGGGCGCAGGTGGAGCGGACCTCGGCGTGGATGCGGGCCGCCTCGGGGTGGGTGTCGTCGGCGGTGCGGTTCATGGCGAACGACCAGTCGGTCTTCACACGGAGGACGTTGGCGGTGACCTGGTAGAGGGCGACGAGCGGCGGGGCGGCGTCGGGGCGGGCGGTGTCGACTGCCTCGGCGAACTGGCGGGCGGCCCAGCCGGTGAGCTCGTCCAGGAGCGCCTCCCGGGTGGCGAAGCGGCGGTGGACGGTGGTCCGGGCAACGCCCGCGGCCCGGGCGATCTGCTCCATGCTCGCCGCCGGGTTGGCCGCGAGGACCTGCTCGGCCGCTTCCAGGATCGTCCGCACGGTCCGTTCGCTGTCGGCCCGGAGCGGCCGTTTCGTCTGCTGCTTCTGCTCCACCATGCGCTTCCGCTCCACCGTGTGCTTCTGCTCCGCCATGCCGACACGCTACATCAGCACTCCTCTGAGACTCCTACTTGCATCATCGATGTTGCAGGTTGTAGCTTTTCGGCGTCGGGGAAGTAGCGACTCCGCGCCCCGTTCGTGAGGAAACGACATCAGGGAGCAGTGATGCAGCATCGGATTCTCGGCCGCACCGGCATCTCCGTCAGCAAGTTCGCGCTGGGCACCCTGCGCCTGGGCGCCTGGGGAAACAGCGACCACGACGATGCGGTCCGGTTGATCCGCACGGCGCTGGACGGCGGGATCAACTTCATCGACACCGCCGACCAGTACTCCGGTGGCGAGGCCGAGGTGATCATCGGCAAGGCCCTCCACGGCCGTCGCGACGACGTGGTGCTCGCGACCAAGGGCCACTTCCCGGTCCGGATGGGCGACGACGACCCGAACCGGCGCGGCAACTCGCGGCGTTGGCTCACCCGGGCCGTCGACGACAGCCTGCGGCGGCTGGGCACCGACCGCATCGATCTCTACCAGGTCCACCGCCCCGACCCGGCCACCGATATCGACGAGACGCTCTCCGTGCTCTCCGACCTGGTCCGCGCGGGCAAGATCATGGCCATCGGCACCTCGGACTTCCCCGCCGAGCAGATCGTCGAGGCCCAGTGGGCCGCAGAGCGGCGCAACCACATCCCCTTCCACACCGAGCAGCCGCCGTACTCGCTGTTCGTGCGTGGAATCGAGGCCGATGTGCTGCCCACGGCACGGAAGTACGGGCTCGGCGTACTGACCTGGAGTCCGCTCAACAGCGGCTGGCTGGCCGGGCGGTTCCGCGGGAACGAGCCGATCGAACTGGACGCCTTCCGCCGCGTGGTGGCGCACAAGTTCGACCTCGAACTGCCCGGCAACCGGCGCAAGCTCGAAGCCGTGGAGGAGCTGCTGGTCGTGGCGCAGGACGCGGGCATCCCGCTGACACACCTGGCGCTGGCGTTCGCCGCGACGCATCCCGCGGTGTCCTCGGTGATCCTCGGGGCCCGCACCATCGACCAGCTGACCGACCAGCTCGCCGCCGCCGAGGTCCGGCTCGACGACGAGATCCTCGACCGCATCGACAAGATCGTCCCGCCCGGGGTCACCCTCAACCCCTCGGACGCCGACTACCGCCGCCCGGCCCTGGCCGTCGCGGAGCGGCGGCGCAGGCCCACCGCCTGACCCGGCCCCAGGGCGTCAGCCGACACCACCGGCCGCTGTCGCCCGCGGGCCGAGCACGAACCAGCGTGCGGGCAACGCGACCCGCGTACCGTCGGGCAGGTACTCGGTCTGGGCCAGGGCCGTCGCGCCCTCGTCCAGCGTGGTGAGCCCGGCCTCCCCTAGCAGCCGCCGTACCTCCTCCTCGGTGGCGCTGGCCGGCTTGAGCCCGTGGGCCAGTACCCGGCGCAGCTTCTCCGGCGGCCCGTCCGGGCCCTGCGCCACCTGCTGGAGCACCTCCTTGGAGGCCGGGGTCGGCTCGGTGACGAAGGCCCGTCCCCGCTCTCCCAGCAGCGCCGCGACCGCCGCGGCGACGGCAGCCCTGGCCCCGGGCTCGCTCTGGTGGATCACGGCACGCATATACACATTGGCGTCGCCGATCCGCTCGCGCAGGGCCGCCACGGCCTCCGCGTCGACGAGGTCGAGCTGGGCGAACTCCGCGACGCCCTCGGTGTCCGCGCGGCGGGCGTGCTCGACGGCCGCGTGCGAGAGGTCCACACCGATCGCGCGCGCGAAGCGGGTGGCGAGGTAGCGGGTCTGGGTGCCGTTTCCGCAGCCGAGGTCGACGACGGGCAGCGAGGTGTCGGCGTGCGGCAGCAGCAGTTCGGTGTGGGGTACGGAGGTGAGGGACGGGTCGGAGTCCCAGATCGCCTCGCCGGGCGTGTCCGAGGTGGCGGACCAGTAGCCCTCCCACGCCTCGCGATAGTGCTGTGACACGTCCATGCGCGCTCCCGGTCCGTTCGTCCTGCGACGCCGTGCTGCGTCCTGCTCAGGACCGGACTACCGTCCCGGGACGGCCCCGGCAAGACCCCGCACGGCATCCACCCGCTCCCTGCCGGGACTTCACCAGGTGTGCGACCTCGGGCCCGGGATCTTACCGAGTGCCTGTTCGAACCAGACAGTCTTGCCGTGTGCCGTGGTGCTGGTGCCCCATTCACGGGCGAGGCCGCTCACCACGAGCAGGCCGCGCCCGGACTCGTCGTGGGAGGCGGCGTCGAGCAGCGTGGCCGGGGCGGGTTCGTCGTCGCTGACCTCGCACAGCAGGGCGCCGGTGCGCACCAGCCGGAGCACGATGTGATGGGACCGGCCGTGCTTCACGGCGTTGGTCACGAGCTCGCTGACCATCAGTTCGGCCGCCTCCACCGCGTCCGGCAGGTTCCAGTCGAGCAGCTTCCCCCGCACCAGTCGTCGTGATCGCGCCACTTCGCGCGGGTCCAGGGCGAGTTGCCACTCCGCGACATCGCCGTCCGGGATGCCGTTCAGCCGGGCCATCAGCAGCGCGACGTCGTCCTTGCGGCCCCCGCGCGGGTTCAGGGCGCGGATGATGGTGTCACAGGCATCGTCCATGGAGGCCGCCGGATGGGCGGCCGAGGCGCAGAGCGCGGCGAGTCCGGCGCCGATGTCCTGGCCGCGCACCTCGACCAGCCCGTCGGTGCACAGGATCAGCCGGTCGCCGGGCCGCACCCGTACGGTCGCGGTCTCGAAGGCGACACCACCGACACCGATCGGGGCGCCGGTGGGAAGGGTCAGGAGTTCGGCGCGGCCGTCCTCGGCCCGGACGAGCACGGGCGGAATGTGCCCGGCGTTGGCGATCTGGACCTCGGAGCGGATCGGGTCGTAGACGGCGTAGAGGCAGGTCGCCAGGTACTGCTCGCCCAGGCGCTGCGCCAGGTCGTCGAGATTGCGCAGCAGTTGGGACGGCGGCATCTCCATCGTGGCCATGGTCAGTACGGCGGTACGCAACTGGCCCATCATCGCCGCCGAGTTGAGGCCGTGCCCCATGACATCGCCGACCACGAGGGCGGTCCGGGAGCCGGGCAGCTTCACCGAGTCGAACCAGTCGCCGCCGATCCGGCCGAGCCGGGCGCCGGGCAGGTACCGGGTGGCGATGTCGCAGCCGGCCATCCGGGGAGCGACCTGGGGCAGCATGCTGTCCTGGAGCGTCTCCGCGACGTTCTCCTGGAAGGTGTACATGCGGGCGTTGTCGAGTACCAGCCCGGCGCGGGCGGCCAGTTCGGCGCCGGTGGTGCGGTCCATGTCGTCGAAGGGCTCACGGCCGGGGCGGCGCATCAGGACCATGAAGCCGAGGACCACGTCACGGGCCTTGAGCGGCACGATCAGCAGGGAGCGGTGGGTGATCAGCGGGCGCAGGTCGCGTTTCTCGAACTCGCCCGAGATCCGGTTGCTCGCCTCCTCGCTGACGTACGGGACGAGGACGGGCTCGCCGGTGACCATGCACCGGAAGAATGGGGTGTGTTCGGGGAAGGCGATGGACTCGCCGACGGGGACGGTGTCGTCCCAGCGGCCCGGTTCGTCGTTGTGCTCGACCCAGACCCGGTGCCAGACGGTGGTGACGTCGGGCGGTCCGTCCGGGAAGCCCTCGCCGGCCAGGACCGCGGCACGCAGATGCGTACCCGCGAAGTCGGTGAAGCGGGGTACGGCGGCGCTGGTGACCTCGCGGATGGTGCGTTCCAGGTCGAGGGAGGTGCCGATGCGGCCGCTGACCTCGTTCAAGAACTCCAGCCGTTCGCGGACCGCCGCGTATTCGAGGTCCAGTTCGGGGCGGGGGACGGCGCGGGGAGCGGGCGTTGCTCCGCCGTCGCCGAGCGGGGAGCGGGCGGGGTGCCGGGAGTCGCGTCGCGGCACACCCCAGTCGGGGGTGACCGGAACCTGGCTGCGGTGGCTGAACTCCAGGACGGGATAGCCGAGTTCGAGTACCTGGGCGACGATCCTGGTCGCCTCGCCGACGCTCATGCTGGGCAGGATCTCGGGCAGCCGGCCCGCCAGCTCCCGGTAGCCGGGGAAGTCGGTGTGGAGTGCGAACGCGGGGGCGACGGTCCCGGTGTCCCGGCCCTCGCCCCGGCCGCCCCCGCCCACCCGGCCGGCGTCGGCGGCGAGCACCAGCAGCCGTTCGGAACCCGGGCCGACCAGCGGATAGGCCCACCACAGGACATCGACCCGGCCGCGCCCCGGTTCGTCGACCCGGGCCCGGCCCCCCGCCGGGTACGACAGGCTCCCGCCCGGCGGTCCGTCGAGCTCGGCGCCGATTCCGCAGTCCGGTACGGGACCGGATCCGGGCCGGGCCTCCTCCTCCGGGCGGCCCAACACACCGTGGATCGGGAGGAGTTCACCTGCCGGGCAGCCGACCGCCTGCTGTCTGGTGACGCCGAAGAGCCGTCTCGCGCCGCTCGACCAGTGCGAGACGAGACCGTTCGTGTCGACCACCGCGACGGCCAGCGGCACACGGCCCGTCATGGCGTCGCGCGACGCCGGTGTCCGCTGCGGCGGCACCTCGGGTTCCATGGGTGGAAGGCTCCTTCCCCACCGCAACGTTCTGCGGTTCGTGACTCCACGGTACGGCTCCGTGACCGGCGCCCGCCGGGCATCGGCGGAATCGCCCCCGGGGGGGTTGTGCGCCCGGAGCACCGGGACGCGTTGGGGCGGCCGGGCCACGGGACGGGCCGGCCGGGGAAGCCGCCGGCCGGCCCGTCGTCGCTCCGGACTCTCAGTCCTCGTGCCCCAGTTGGAGGTCGCGTTCGGTGCGTCCGCCGCCCGCCACCTGGAGAACGGTGGCGACCGGCGGATACCCGGCCGCGATCACGGTGTACTCGCCGGTGGAGAGGTCCACGAAGCGGAACGCCCCGTCGGGGCCCGTGGTGAGGGTGTCGACCACATTGCCGGCCGCGTCCAGGAGGGTGACCCGGGCGTCCTCGACGGGCCGGCCGCCGCTCGCCCGCACGATGCCGCGCAGCACCGCGCCGCCGGCGAGTTCGATGTCCTGCCGGGTCTCCCTGGCCGCCTGCACGCTCACCGGCAGCGCGGCGGGCCGGAAGGCGGGGGCGCTGGCGGCGAGGGTGTACTCCCCGGCGACCAGCTCCGAGATCACATAGCCGCCTTCGCGTCCGCTCCGGGTCGACGAGACGACCTCGCCGCGGACGTCGGTGAGGGTGACGGCGGCGTCGCGGACCGGGATGCCGTCGGCGGTGACGACGGTCCCGGCGAGCCGCCCGGCCCCGCCGAGCACCACATCGAGCTCGACGGGCCGTTCGCCCACGGTGACGCTGACGGCCTGCGGCTGGTGGCCGCCGGCGGCGGCGATGAGCACGTACGAACCGGCGCCCGGCACGCTCAGCGCGTACCGCCCGTCGTCGCCGCTCGCGCCCCGTCCGACCTGCTGGCCCTGGACGTCGATGAGGGTGAGGGCGGCACGCGGGACCTTCGTACCGTCGGGGTGCTGGACGCTGCCGCACACCGGCACGCCCGAGAGGTAGACGGGCGGCGGCGCGGCGGCCTCGGTGCTCGTGGGGGTCGTGGTGGTGCGGGCGGCCGGAACGGTCACGGACTCGGCGGCGCTTTCGGGGCTGTGGTGGGACACCAGTGGTTTCTCCTTGAGGAAGAAGGCGAAGAACAGGCCGAGCGCGAGCACCGGCACGAGGTAGAGGAAGATCCGCGGCATCGCGTCGGCGTACGCCTGGATATAACTGTCGCGCAGCGCGGGCTCCATGGCGTGGACCAGCTGCGGGGTGAGCGACTCGGGGTCGGGGAGGTCGGCGCCGGACGGCAGCCGGACGGCGAGCGCGTCCGCGAGGCGGCCGGCGAAGAGCGTCCCGAAGACGGCGGCGCCGACGCTGCCGCCGATCTGCCGGAAGTAGTTGTTGGCACTGGTGGCGGAGCCGATGTCGGCGGGCGCGACGGAGTTCTGCACGGCGAGCACCAGGACCGGCATGATCAGCCCGATCCCGATGCCGAGCACGGCCTGCGCGATGCTGTATTCGAGCGGCGGGGTGTCGGCTTCGAGGCGGGAGAGCAGCCACATCCCGACCACCGAGATCCCGCTGCCGAGGATCGGGTGGATCCGGTAGCGGCCGGTGCGGGAGATCAGTTGGCCGGAGACGACGGACGCGATGACGATGCCGCCCATCATCGGGAGCATCAGCAGCCCGGACTCGGTGGCCGTGGCGCCGTCGACCATCTGGAGGAAGGTCGGCAGATAGCTGGCGGCGCCGAACAGTCCGACCCCGACGATCGCCCCGACGAGCGCGGTGACATTGAAGATCGAGTCACGGAACAACCGCAGCGGGATGATGGGTTCGGCGGCCCGGTGCTCGACCACCAGGAACAGCAGGGTCGTTCCGACTGCGCCGGCCCCCAGCCCCAGGATGGTGCGCGAGCCCCACGCGTACTCCGTTCCGCCCCAACTCGTCAGCAGCACCAGGCAGGTGGAGGCGGCCGCGAGCAGCAGCGCGCCCAGCACGTCGAGGCGGGGCCGGACGGTGGGCCTGGGGAGTTTCAGTACGACGGTGATGACGGCGAGCGTGGCCAGGCCGAACGGGACGTTGATGTAGAAGCACCAACGCCAGGTGACGTGGTCGGTGAAGAAGCCGCCGAGCAGCGGGCCCGCCACGGACGCGAGGCCGAACGCGGCACCGATGAGCCCCATGAACCGGCCGCGTTCCCTGGGCGGCACGACATCCGCGATGATCGCCTGGACCCCGATCATCAGCCCGCCGCCGCCGATGCCCTGGACGGCGCGGAAGGCGATCAGCTGGTCCATGGTGTGGGACCGGCCGGCGAGCGCGGAACCGATGATGAAGACGACGATGGCGAACTGGAAGACGCCCTTGCGGCCGAAGAGGTCGCCGAGCTTTCCGTAGATCGGCAGTCCGATCGTGGAGGCGAGCAGATACGCGGTGACGGCCCAGGACATCTTCTCCAGGCCGTGCAGCTCGCCGACGATCTTCGGCAGCGCGGTGGCGACGATCATCTGGTCGAGCGCCGCGAGCAGCAGCGTGAGCATCAGCCCGATGAAGATCAGCCGGATGCGGCGGCGGTCCGTCTCCGGTTCACCGTACGGGGCGGGAGCCGCCGGTCCGGCCCCGGCAGGAGGCGGCGAGGGCGGTGCGGCTGCCGTTCCGGCGGTCCCCGCGCCGCCCGGCTCCTCCTCCAACAGAGTGATCCCACCCACCACGTGCCGCTCCCCTCGTCGCGTCTGCGCCGCCCATTTCTGCCATTGCGAAACAACGGAGGGCAAACGCGACGGAGGGGCGCCGACAGCGCACTCGGGGGCTTAGTTCCCGGTGGGAGCCGCTACGGCGCACAACCGGCGGGCCGACAGAACCACCCGAACCGGTGAGGCCGGTCAAGCACGGAGAGGGCTACTTCTCGACCTCGGTGGCGAGATTCTGCAGCAGCTCGTCGTAGATCCGCCCGAGCCCCTTGGGCGCGAAGGTCTTCTCGAAGAATCCGCCGATGCCGCCGGCACCGTTCCAGACGGTCGAGACGACGGCCTTCGACCTGCCCTCGCCGGCCGGGGTGACGGTCCAGGTGGTGACCATCGAGGAGTTGCGGTCCTTCTCCACGAGCTGCCCGTCGGTGGGCTCGGTGACCTCCAGCAGGCAGTCGCGCACCCGCTTGCTGGTGGCCTGGAGCATCCAGTGGACGAGGGTGCCCTCGCCGTCACCGCCCTCGCGCACCTCGTACTCGCTGAAGTGTCCGGGCAGCACCTTGCCCCGGACCTCCTTGTAGTCGGCCAGCGCGTCGAACACCGTCTCCGCGTCCGCCGCGATGACTCGCTCTGTCGTGGCCTCGACCTGCGCCATGGCTGTTCCTCCAGCACTCGGTTGTTCGGGGGTGTGCTGAGCCAACCACCTCGGGCACTCCGCTCAAAATCCGGCCCGGGACGAAGGGGAGAAAACGATCAAGGGAACAAGTGTTCTATTCTCTGTCCAGTACTACCGAGGAGGCGTCCATGCGCTGGGACAATCTGGTCGAGAACCCCGCCACGACCGGGAGCAGCGCGCTCTTCACCGCCGACGCGGTGACCACGCGCACCTTTGACACCCCGGAATTCCGGGGGATCACCTTCCACGAGATCCGGGCCCGTTCGATCGTGAACCGGGTGCCGGGCGCATCGCGGATGCCGTTCGAATGGACGGTCAATCCGTACCGGGGCTGCTCGCACGCCTGCGTCTACTGCTTCGCCCGCAAGACCCACAGCTATCTCGACCTCGACACCGGTCTCGGCTTCGACTCCCAGATCGTCGTCAAGATCAACGCCCCGGAGCTGCTCCGCGGGCAGCTGGCGTCCAGCCGCTGGCACGGCGCGCACATCGCGATGGGCACCAATGTCGACTGCTACCAGCGCGCCGAGGGCCGGTACCGGCTGATGCCCGGCATCATCTCGGCGCTGCGCGATCACGCGAACCCGTTCTCGATCCTGACCAAGGGGACGCTGATCCTGCGCGATCTGGAACTGCTGCGACAGGCCGCCGAGGTCACCGACGTCGGCGTCTGCGTCTCGGTCGGCTTCGTCGACGAGGCGCTGTGGCGCACCGTCGAGCCCGGCACCCCGTCCCCGCCGCGCCGCCTGGACGCCGTCCGCACACTGAGCGAGGACGGCATCGACTGCGGTGTGCTGATGGCCCCTGTCGTCCCGTTCCTCGGCGACCATCCAGACCAGCTGCGCGCCACGGTCCGGGCGATCGCCGCCGCCGGGGCGACCTCGGTGACCCCGCTCGTCCTCCATCTGCGGCCCGGCGCCCGGGAGTGGTACATGCAGTGGCTCGGCAACCATCACCCCCATCTGGTGCGGCGGTACGAGCGGCTGTACGCCGAGGGCGCCTACGCGCCCAAGTGGTACCAGCGCCGCATCACCCGGCACGTCCACGAGCTGGCCACCGAGTTCGGCATCGGCCCCTCGCACCGCGGCACCGCCCGGCGGCTCCCCACCCGGAAGGAGCGGCCCTCGACGCCCGAAGGTCCCGGGGCCACGCAGCTGACCCTGCTCTGATCCGCCGGTTCCGTCGTGGAGACCCCGACGGAACAACACCGGCAAACGGGTCAACTCTCCACACAACAGGTCCTTCCTGGTGCGAATGCGGGGAGCATGCGGCGGGGGCTGCGCCACGCGCAGCCGTGTTTCCCCCACCACGGGAGGCCATATGACGAAACGTTCAGGAGTTCTGTTCGCCGTCGGTGCGACGGTCGCCGGTCTGGTGACCGCCGCACCGTCCCCGGCGGCCGCCGACAACGGCGCACGGCTCACCGACGCCGCACGGCTCGAATGGACCGACTGCGGCACCAAGTCGCATCCGCGGCTGCAGTGCTCATCGGTCAGTACCCCGCTCGACCATGACGATCCGTCGGGCCGGCGGATCACCCTCGCCCTGTCCCGCATCCCGCACACCGCGAAGACCTTCCAGGGCCCGCTGCTCGTCAACCCGGGCGGCCCCGGCGGCAGTGGTCTGTCGCTGGCCGGATTCGTGGCGTCCTCACTGCCGAGGGCAATCGCCTCGCAGTACGACGTGATCGGCTTCGACCCGCGCGGTGTCGGAAAGAGCCGGCCGGCGCTGGACTGCGTACCGAAGTACTTCGACCCGCTGCGCCCCGACTCGGTGCCCGGCCCGCCCGGCGTGGAGCAGACCAACCGGAACCGGGCCCGCTCGTTCGCCGAGGCGTGCGGGCGCAAGTACCCGGACCTGCTGCCGTACATGGACACGGTCAGCGCCGCGAAGGACCTCGATGTGATCCGGCGGGCCACCGGCTCCCGGCAGCTCAACTACTTCGGGTACTCCTACGGCACCTACCTCGGCGCGGTGTACGCGAAGCTCTTCCCGGAGCGGGTGCGGCGCTTCGCCCTCGACTCGAACGTGGACCCGGACGGCGTCTGGTACGACGACAACATCGGTCAGGACTACGCCTTCGACGCCCGTCACAAGGCCTTCGCCGCCTGGGTGGCGAAGCACGACTCCACGTACCGGCTGGGCAGCGACCCCGCGAAGGTCGAAGCCGCCTGGTACGCGATGCGCGAGGCCGTCAAGGCGCGTCCGGCGGGCGGGAAGGTCGGCCCGAGCGAGCTGGAGGACACCTTCCTGCCGGGCGGCTACTACAACGGGTACTGGCCGCTTCTGGCCGAGGCGTTCGCCGCGTACACGAACGACGGCGACGAGAAGCCGCTGATGAAGGCGTACAAGAAGTTCGGCGCGGTCGACGCCGAGGGCGACAACGGGTACTCGGTCTACACGGCCGTGCAGTGCCGCGACGCCCAGTGGCCCCGGCAGTGGAACACCTGGCGCGGCGACAGCCGTCGGGTGCACGCCAAGGCACCGTTCTTCACCTGGAACAACAACTGGTACAACGCCCCGTGCGCCGACTGGCCGGTGGAGCCGCTGAATCCGGTACGCGTCTCCAACAGCGCCCTGCCTCCGGTACTGCTCTTCCAGGCCACCGACGACGCGGCCACACCGTACGAGGGCGGGGTCACCCTGCACCGCAGGCTGCGCGGTTCCAGCCTGGTCGTCGAACAGGGCGGCGGCAACCACGGCATCACGCTGAGCGGCAACGACTGCCTGGACACCTATCTGGCGGACTATCTCGCCAAGGGCACCGTCCCGCGCGGCGAGGGCAGCCGGGCCGACGCGGACGCGGTGTGCGCCAAGTCCCCCGACCCGCAGCCGCTGACCGGCGAGGCGGCGTCGAAGTCGGCGCGGCGTACGGGCTCCGGCAGCAGGGGCGGCGCCCTGCACGGGCTGCTCGGCTTCCGCGGCTGACGCCCCGGTCCGGCTCGCGTACGGGCTGTCCTGACGGATGCGCCAGGATGGCCCGTATGACGACAAGAACCACACCCACCGGGATCCGAGTCCGGGACATGACCGTCGACGACTGCGAGACGGTCTCGCGGATCCGGGCGCGCGGCTGGCGGGGCGCGTACACGGGGCTGGTGCCGCAGTCGTATCTGGACAAGATGGACCTCGCCGTCGCCGAGGACGCGGAGCGGCGGCGGGCGTCCCTCGGCGGGGGCACCACGATCGTGAACCTGGTGGCCGAACGGCCGGGTTCCGGAGTGATCGGCTGGGGCTGCTACGGCCCGTACCGGGAGATGGGAAGGCCGGTCGCGCGGGGCGAGCTGTACGCGCTCTATGTGACGCCCGAGCAGATCGGGACCGGGGCGGGCCGCGCCCTGATGACCGAGATACTCGGCCGCACCACGGCCGCCGGCTTCCCGGACCTGGCGCTGTGGGTGCTGAAGGAGAACGCCCCGGCCCGCCGCTTCTACGAACGCGCGGGTTTCCGCCCCGACGGTGCCGAGGAGTCCTTCGAGGCGGACGGCGCGCTGGTGCCCGAGGTCCGCTACGTACGCGCTCTCGGCGGCCCCGCCGCCACCTGAGCCGCACGGCCGCTCAGGGCGCGTCCAGCCGGCCGAGCGCGTCGCGTGCCGCGGCCCCCAGCCCCGGATGCGCCAGCGCCGCCTCCAGGAGCGGGCGGGCCCGCTCGTCCCCCAGCCGGCCGAGGCCCTCCACACAGGCGAGCGCCACCCGCCGGTGCGGATCGCCGCCGGGCGCGAGCAGCGGCTCCAGGGTGCTCATCAGCGCCGGTACGGACTCCGGGGCCCGCAACGCGGTGAGCAGCCGCACCGGGTGCAGGGCGTACGCGGTGCGCAGGGTGTTGGTCGCCAGGGCGGCCGCGGCCCGGGGCGTACGGGGGTCGCCGAGGAGCACCAGGGCGTGGGCGGCCGAGACGCAGCGCTCCGGGTCGCGGTGGTTGAGCAGCAGGACCAGCGCCTCGAAGGCCCGTCGGTCTCCACCGCAGCCGAGCCGGAAGGCGGCAATCTCACGGGCCCAGAGCGGGCGTTCGCGTTCCACCAGGACCCGGGCCAGCTCCTCCTCGTCCTCGGTGGCGAGCAGTCCGCGGCACTGCGCCGACTCCCCCGCCGCTTCCGCCTCGTCAGCAAGCCGGTCCGCCAGCGACCGGAACTCCTCGTCCATGACCGTCAGCGTATCGGCGGGGACTCTGCGTATCGAGGGGTGGGGGAATTCGGTCATGAGGCCGGGGGAAATGTGGCACGGGGCACAACGGCCGGGGACTGGCGCGCTCGTTACCGGGCAGTTAATCTCATGTGAGCGGGACACCATCCCCGCTTGCTCCGGTGGCCTGGTGACGCAGCCACCCGGAGTGCCTGTCGGTTCGGCAGTTGTGCCAGACGTGACTCCGGGACAGAGTCCGTCGCCCCTTTCCGGGTCCGGGTGTGCTCGTCGCGCCGACGGCCCCGAGTTCCACGACACGCAACACCCGCACGTGTCGCGCCGGTTCCCCTTCTTCCAGTGCGCGCCGTGCCTCCTCTCAGTCGTCACTCATTCTCTGGAGTCCCGTGATGGACACGCCGCTCAGCACCATTGCCGTCGTCGGTCTCGGCACCATGGGCACCGGCATCGCCGAGGTCCTGGCCCGCGCCGGCCACGAGGTCATCGGTATCGACACCAGCGACGCGGCCGCCCGCCGGGCCGTCGCCACCCTGGAGGCCGCCACCGCCCGCGCCGTGCGGCGCGAGCGGATCACCGAGGAGGAGCGGAGCGACGTCCTCGCCCGGTTCCGCACCTTCCCCGGCCTCCAGGCCGCCGCGGAGGCGGAGCTGGTCATCGAGGTCGTGCCCGAGTCGTACGAGATCAAGCAGCAGGTCTTCCGGGAGCTGGACGCGATCGTCTCCCCCACCGCGATCCTGGCGACCGGCACCAACGCGCTGTCGGTGACCCGGCTGGCCGCCGAGTCGCTGCACCCGGAACGCGTGCTCGGCCTGCACTTCTTCAACCCGGCGCCGGCGATGAAGCTGGTCGAGGTGGTCTCGTCGGTGCTGACCGCGCCGCCGGCCGTGGAGGCGGTCACGGCGCTCGCCCGCAGCCTGGGCAAGGAGCCGGTCGCGGTCGGCGACCGGCCGGGCTTCGTCGCCGACGGGCTGCTGTTCGGCTACCTCAACCAGGCCGCCGCGATGTACGAGGCCAGTTACGCCTCCCGGGAGGACATCGACGCGGCGATGAAGCTCGGCTGCGGTCTGCCGATGGGACCGCTCGCCCTGCTCGACCTGATCGGGATCGACACCGCCCGTACCGTCCTGGAGGCGATGTACGCCGAGACGCGCGACCGGCTGCACGCCCCGGCGCCCGTGCTCAGGCAGCTGAGCGAGGCGGGGCTGACCGGCCGCAAGTCGGGCCGCGGCTTCTACACGTACGAGGGTCCCGGCAGCCAGACCGCGGTGCCGGACGCGCTGACGCCCCGGGACAACGGGGCGGCGGCGGCCGGGCGCACGGTGCGCTCGGTGGGTGTCGCGGGTTCCGGGACGATGGCCTCGGGGATCGCCGAGGTCTTCGCGAAGGCCGGGTACGACGTGGTGCTGGCCGCCCGCGGCCAGGAGAAGGCGGACATCGCGAAGGGCCGGATCGCCAAGTCTCTGGAGCGTTCGGTCACCAAGGGGCGGCTGACGACCGAGGCGCGGGACGCGGCGCTGGCCCGGATCACCGCGGCCGATTCGCTGGACGCCTTCGCCGATGTCGACCTCGCGGTGGAGGCCGTCGCCGAGGACCTGGCGGTCAAGCAGCAGTTGTTCGGGACCATGGACAAGGTCTGCAGGCCGGGCGCCGTCCTCGCCACCACCACCTCGTCGCTGCCGGTCGTGGCCATCGCGCGGGCCACCTCGCGTCCCGAGGACGTGATCGGGATGCACTTCTTCAACCCGGCGCCGGCGATGAAGCTGGTCGAGGTGGTCCGTACGGTGCTCACCGCCGACGATGTCCACGCCACGGTCCGCGAGGTGTGCGGCAAGGTCCGCAAGCACCCGGTGGACTGCGGGGACCGGGCCGGGTTCATCGTGAACGCACTGCTGTTCCCGTACCTCAACAACGCGATCAAGATGGTCGAGGAGCACTACGCGACCCTCGACGACATCGACGCCGCGATGAAGCTGGGCGGCGGCTACCCGATGGGGCCGTTCGAGCTGCTCGACGTCGTCGGGCTCGATGTCTCGCTGGCCATCGAGAAGGTGCTGCACAGCGAGTTCCGCGACCCGGGCCTCGCTCCGGCGCCGCTGCTCGAACACCTGGTGGCCGCCGGCTGCCTCGGCCGCAAGACGGGGCGCGGCTTCCGCGAATATGCCCGGCGCTGACCGGGCCCGGCGCCGCGGCGCCGCGAGGCCCGCTGCCGGGTCCTTCGAGGCCAAGGGCGGTTGGGGCGGGCTGCTCGATCCTTCGGGCGGCCCGCCCCCACGGGCGCACTCCCCCGACCCGATGCAGTACGTTCACACCATGTCCCAGCCCGCCAGGTCCTCCCGTGTCTCCGCCGCGCCCGACGCCCAGGAAAGTGCCGCAGGCACGCGCGCCGCCGCCCAACGGCTCAAGATGCGCCGCGAGCTGGCCGCCGCAGCGATGGAACTCTTCGCCACGAAGGGGTACGAGGCGACGACGGTCGACGAGATCGCGGGCGCCGCCGGAGTCGCCCGGCGGACCTTCTTCCGGCACTTCCGTTCCAAGGAAGAGGCGATCTTCCCGGACCACGACGACACCCTCGTCAGGGCCGAGGCCGTCCTCAATGCCGCCCCGGCGCACGAGCACCCCCTCGACACCGTCTGCCGCGGCATCAAGGAAGTCATGAAGATGTACGCGGCGAAGCCCGCGGTCTCCGTGGCCCGTTACAAACTGACCCGCGAGGTCCCCACCCTGCGCCAGGCGGAGATCGCCTCGGTGGCCCGCTACGAGCGGCTGTTCACCCGCTATCTGCTGGGCCATTTCGACGAGCGCGACCACCATGTCGGCAACGACGACCCGCTGCTGGCGGAGGTCGCGGCCTCGGCCGTGGTCACCGCGCACAACCATGTGCTGCGCCGCTGGCTGCGGGCGGACGGCGAGGGCGATGTGGAGGCACAGCTCGACCACGCCTTCGCGATCGTCCGGGACACCTTCGGGACCGGCATCGGGGCCGGCCGGACCGTCGGCGCCGAGCCCGCGAAGCAGCCGGCCGCCTCGGTGACGTCCCGAGGCGAGGTGCTGGTCGCCGTGGCACGGACCGACGCACCGCTCGACGAAGTGATGCGCACGATCCAGCAGGCGCTCCAGGACCGCTGAACGGGTACGGGCGGGGGCGCCCCCCGCCCGCACCGAAACCCGGTTGTCGCGCCCGCGACGCCGGTGTTGTGTGGGCCGGATGAACCCTGAACGAGAAGCGCTGCTGGCCCTGTTCGACCGCGAGATGCGCGAGCACGCCCGCCCCGACGGCCCCGGCGTCCGCGTCGAGCGCACCGGAGACGTCGTACGGCAGGTAGGCGCGGCCGACGACTGGAACGCCGTCGTCTGGTCGGCCCCGGACCTGGATCCCGCCCGGACAGACGCGGTGATCGCCGAGCAGGTGGCCCACTACACGGCTCTGGGGCACGGCGAATTCGAGTGGAAGCTGTACGCGCACGACCGGCCCGCCGAGCTGGCCCAGCGGCTGTCGGCGGCCGGCTTCGAGGCGGAGGAGCCGGAGACCCTGCTGGTCGCCCCGGTCGCGGAACTCTCGACGGAAGCGGCGCTCCCCGACGGCGTACGGCTGCGCACCGTGCGTGACGCGGACGACGTGGAGCTGATGGCCCTCGCCCATGAGCGGGCGTTCGGCTCCGACTGGTCGCGGCTGCGGCATCAGGTGCTGGCCCGGCTGGCCGAGGACCCGGACGGCTTCGTCGGCGTCCTCGCCATGGTGGGCGACGAGCCGGTCAGCTCGGCCCGGATGGAGCTGTACCGGGGCACGGGCTTCGCGGGGCTCTGGGGCGGCGGCACGGTCGAGGCGTGGCGCGGGAAGGGCGTCTACCGGGCCCTGGTGGCCTTCCGCGCCCGGATCGCGGCGGAGCGCGGTTACGGCTACCTTCAAGTCGACGCCTCCGACATGAGCGCCCCGATCCTGCGGCGGCTCGGATTCCTCGCCCTGAGCACCACGACCCCCTATGTGTACCGGTCGCACTGATCGATCATTCGCGATTCTTTACCGGGCATATCCCTGCGAAACACCCCCCACGCTGCTCATACGTGCCCGGCGGGTGACAAGTGAGAGAAATTGTTGGCACCGAGTGCCTTGCCAGGTGTCACGGAGTGCCATACGTTGAAGTTGTCCGGGCGGCCGGCGTGCTGCGAACTCACGTACGCCGGCTGTCCCCGCAAGCGAATTGCCTGCGCGCCCGGACGCCTGCGTCACAGGCAAACCCTTCTGCTCCACAGAGCAGGCCGAAGCTTTGACAGCCGAACCGACGGCAGCACCTCCACACCGTTCCCTCTCCTGCTCGCAGGGATCGCAAGCGTTCCCTCAGCGCCCCCATCCGCCGGAGGCACCCCGTGAAGGAAATCCTGGACGCGATCCAATCGCCGGACAGCACAGCCGCAGACTTCGCGGCCCTGTCCATCCCCGAGTCGTACCGCGCGGTGACCGTGCACAAGGACGAGACCGCGATGTTCGACGGCCTCGCCACCCGCGACAAGGACCCCCGCAAGTCGCTGCACCTCGACGAGGTCCCGGTGCCCGAACTCGGGCCCGGCGAGGCCCTGGTCGCCGTCATGGCGAGTTCGGTGAACTACAACTCCGTCTGGACCTCGATCTTCGAGCCCATGTCCACCTTCGGCTTCCTGGAGCGCTACGGAAAGCTCAGCGAGCTCACCAGGCGCCACGACCTGCCGTACCACGTCATCGGTTCCGACCTGGCGGGTGTCGTCCTGCGCACCGGCCCCGGCGTCAACGCCTGGCACCCCGGCGACGAGGTCGTCGCCCACTGCCTCTCGGTCGAACTGGAGTCCTCGGACGGCCACAACGACACGATGCTCGACCCCGAGCAGCGGATCTGGGGGTTCGAGACCAACTTCGGCGGGCTGGCGGAGATCGCGCTCGTCAAGTCCAACCAGCTGATGCCGAAGCCGCAGCACCTGAGCTGGGAGGAGGCCGCGGCTCCGGGCCTGGTCAACTCCACCGCGTACCGCCAGCTCGTCTCGCGCAACGGCGCGGGAATGAAGCAGGGCGACAACGTGCTGATCTGGGGTGCCAGCGGCGGACTCGGCTCGTACGCCACGCAGTTCGCCCTGGCCGGCGGCGCCAACCCGATCTGTGTCGTCTCCAGCGAGCAGAAGGCCAGCATCTGCCGGAAGATGGGCGCCGAGGCGATCATCGACCGCACCGCCGAGGGCTACAAGTTCTGGAAGGACGAGCACAACCAGGACCCGCGCGAGTGGAAGCGGTTCGGCAAGCGCATCCGTGAACTCACCGGCGGCGAGGACGTGGACATCGTCTTCGAGCACCCGGGCCGCGAGACCTTCGGCGCCTCGGTGTACGTGACCCGCAAGGGCGGCACGATCGTCACCTGCGCCTCCACGTCCGGCTACAACCACGAGTACGACAACCGCTACCTGTGGATGTCGCTGAAGAAGATCGTGGGCTCGCACTTCGCCAACTACCGCGAGGCGTGGGAGGCCAACCGCCTCGTCGCCAAGGGCAAGATCCACCCCACGCTGTCGAAGGTCTACTCGCTGGAGGAGACCGGCCAGGCCGCGTACGACGTCCACCGCAACCTCCACCAGGGCAAGGTCGGCGTGCTGGCCCTGGCCCCGCGCGAAGGGCTCGGCGTGCGCGACGAGGAACTGCGCGAGCAGCACATCGACGCCATCAATCTGTTCCGTGACGCGTCAGCGGAGGGGACCGACAAGCACAGCCGTGACGCGTCAGCGGAGCGGACCGACAAGCACAGCCGTGACGCGTCAGCGGAGCGGACCGACAAGCACAGCCGGGACGTCTGACATGAGTGGGCGTCAGAAGGACCGCCCGTGGCTCATGCGGACGTACGCCGGTCACTCGACCGCCGAGGCGTCCAACGAGCTCTACCGGCGCAACCTCGCCAAGGGCCAGACCGGCCTGTCGGTCGCCTTCGACCTGCCGACGCAGACCGGTTACGACCCCGACCACATCCTCGCCCGCGGCGAGGTCGGCCGGGTGGGCGTGCCGGTGTCGCACCTCGGTGACATGCGACGGCTGTTCCAGGACATCCCCCTGGAGCAGATGAACACCTCGATGACCATCAACGCCACCGCGATGTGGCTGCTCGCCCTGTACCAGGTGGTCGCCGAGGAGCAGGGCGCCGATCCCACGAAGCTCCAGGGCACCACGCAGAACGACATCGTCAAGGAGTACCTCTCGCGCGGGACGCACGTCTTCCCGCCCGGTCCCTCGCTGCGGCTGACCACCGACATGATCACGTACACGGTCAACCGCATCCCGAAGTGGAACCCGATCAACATCTGCAGCTACCACCTGCAGGAGGCGGGGGCCACTCCGGTCCAGGAGATCGCATACGCCATGTCGACGGCGATCGCCGTGCTCGACGCGGTCCGTGACTCCGGACAGGTGCCCGAGGAGAAGTTCGGCGATGTGGTCGCGCGGATCTCCTTCTTCGTGAACGCGGGCGTCCGCTTCATCGAGGAGATGTGCAAGATGCGCGCCTTCGGCCGCATCTGGGACCGCGTCACCCGCGAGCGCTACGGCATCGAGAACCCCAAGCAGCGGCGCTTCCGCTACGGCGTCCAGGTCAACTCCCTCGGGCTGACCGAGGCACAGCCGGAGAACAACGTCCAGCGCATCGTCCTGGAGATGCTGGCCGTCACGCTCTCCAAGGACGCCCGCGCCCGCGCCGTACAGCTGCCGGCCTGGAACGAGGCGCTGGGGCTCCCGAGGCCCTGGGACCAGCAGTGGTCGCTCCGTATCCAGCAGGTGCTCGCGCACGAGAGCGATCTGCTGGAGTACGAGGACATCTTCGCCGGGTCGCACGTCATCGAGGCCAAGGTGGACGATCTGGTCGCCGAGTCGCTCGCCGAGATCGACCGGATCGAGCGGATGGGCGGCGCCATGGCGGCCGTCGAGTCCGGCTATCTGAAGTCCGAGCTGGTCTCCTCGCACGCCGCCCGCCGGGCCCGGATCGAGGGCGGCGAGGAGCGGATCGTCGGTGTCAACATCTACGAGACGACCGAGCCGAACCCGCTCACCGCGGACCTCGACGGGGCGATCATGACGGTCGACCCCGCCAATGAGGCCAGGGTCGTCGCCGCCCTCCACGACTGGCGCGACAACCGCGACGAGGCCCGCGCCACCGAGGCGCTGGCCGCGCTGAAGAAGGCCGCGGCGGGCACCGAGAACATGATGGAAGCGACCGTGGAGTGCGCCCGCGCGGGTGTCACCACCGGCGAGTGGTCCTGGGCGCTGCGCGACGTCTTCGGCGAGTTCCGGGCCCCGACGGGCGTCTCGTCCGCGCCGGTCGCGGTCACCGCCGAGGCGGGCACCCCGCTGGCCCTGGTCCGCGAGAAGGTCGCCCGGACCGCGGCCGACCTGGGCGCCGGGCGGCTGCGGCTGCTGGTCGGCAAGCCGGGGCTGGACGGGCACTCCAACGGCGCCGAGCAGATCGCCGTACGGGCCCGTGACGCCGGTTTCGAGGTCGTCTACCAGGGGATCAGGCTGACCCCCGAACAGATCGTCTCGGCCGCCCTCGCCGAGGACGTGCACTGCGTCGGGCTGTCGATCCTGTCCGGCTCGCACGCCGAACTCGTACCGGACGTGCTCACCCGGCTGCGCGAGGCGGGCGCCGCCGACATCCCGGTCATCGCGGGCGGGATCATTCCGCCCGCCGACGCGTCGGCCCTGATCGGGGCCGGTGTCGCCGCCGTATTCACCCCGAAGGATTTCGGTATCACGGAGATCATCGGCCGTATCGTCGACGAGATCCGGAAAGCGAACAAGCTCGACCCTCTGGAGGTCCCCGCATGACTGCCGTCAACCGCCCGCCCGTCTCCCACCACCCTCAAGAGACGTCCCTGCGGGACGGCACCTCCCGCCTGCGTCCGCGCCGTTCGTGCCTGGCCGTGCCCGGTTCGAACCCGCGGTTCCTGGAGAAGGCCCAGGGCCTCCCGGCCGACCAGGTCTTCCTCGACCTGGAGGACGCCTGCGCGCCGCTCGCCAAGGAGGGCGCCCGGCACACCATCGTCGACGCGCTGAACAACGGCGACTGGACGGGCAAGACCCGGGTCGTGCGGGTCAACGACTGGACCACGCACTGGACGTACCGCGATGTCGTCACGGTCGTCGAGGGCGCCGGCCAGAACCTCGACTGCATCATGCTGCCCAAGGTCCAGGACGCCCAGCAGGTCGTCGCCCTCGACCTGCTGCTGACCCAGATCGAGAAGACGATGGGCTTCGAGGTCGGGAAGATCGGTATCGAGGCGCAGATCGAGAACGCCAAGGGCCTGGTGAACATCGACGACATCGCCGCCGCCTCGCCGCGTCTGGAGACGCTGATCTTCGGCCCGGCCGACTTCATGGCGTCGATCAACATGAAGACCCTGGTCGTCGGTCAGCAGCCGCCCGGCTACGGCGCGGACGCGTACCACTACATCCTGATGCGCATTCTGATGGCGGCGCGCACCCACGACCTCCAGGCGATCGACGGCCCCTTCCTGCAGATCCGTGACGTGGACGCGTACCGCGAGGTCGCGGGCCGGGCGGCGGCGCTGGGCTTCGACGGCAAGTGGGTACTGCACCCGGGTCAGGTCGACGCGGCCAACGAGGTGTTCTCGCCCTCGCAGGAGGACTACGACCACGCCGAGCTGATCCTCGACGCGTACGAGTGGTGCACCTCCGAGGAGGGCGGCAAGAAGGGCTCGGCGATGCTGGGCGACGAGATGATCGACGAGGCGAGCCGCAAGATGGCCCTGGTCATCGCGGGCAAGGGCCGCGCGGCCGGCATGCAGCGCACCTCCAAGTTCGAAGCGCCGGAGGCCTGACCATGCAGTTCGGACGCACATATGAGGAGTTCGAGGCCGGTGCGGTCTACAAGCACTGGCCCGGGAAGACGGTCACCGAGTACGACGACCACCTCTTCTGTCTGCTGACCATGAATCATCACCCGTTGCACATGGACAGCAACTACGCGGAGCGGACGACCGATTTCGGAAAGAACGTTGTCGTCGGCAACTACATCTACTCTCTGTTGCTCGGCATGTCCGTTCCGGACGTCTCCGGAAAGGCGATCGCCAATCTGGAGGTCGAGTCGCTGAAGCATGTCGCTCCGACCTTCCACGGCGACACGATCTACGGCGAGACGACCGTTCTCGACAAGACCCCGTCAAAGTCCAGGAGCGACCGCGGAATCGTCTACGTGGAGACCAAGGGCTACAAACAGGACGGGACACTCGTCTGCGTGTTCCGCCGCAAGGTGATGGTCCCCACCGAGACGTACATCGAGGAGCGCGGCGGCGAGCAGCCCGGCCGCCCCGAGCTGAACCAGCCTTCGCAGAAGAACGTGGAGAAGTAGCCATGACGCGACTCGCCCAGACTGCCGGTCTCAACGACATCCAGCGGGAAATCCTCTCCACGGTCCGGGATTTCGTCGACAAGGAGATCATTCCGGTCGCGACCCAGCTGGAACACCGTGACGAGTACCCCACCGAGATCGTCGAGGGACTCAAGGAACTCGGCCTGTTCGGGCTGATGATCCCCGAGGAGTACGGGGGCCTGGGTGAGTCGCTTCTCACATATGCGCTCTGCGTGGAGGAAATCGCCCGCGGCTGGATGAGCGTGTCGGGAATCATCAACACGCACTTCATCGTGGCGTACATGCTCAAGCAGCACGGAACCCAGGAGCAGAAGGACACGTTCCTGCCGCGGATGGCGCTGGGCGAGGTCCGGGGCGCGTTCTCGATGTCGGAGCCGGCGCTGGGCTCGGACGTCTCGGCGATCAGCTCCAAGGGCGTCAGGGACGGCGAGGACTACGTCCTGAACGGCCAGAAGATGTGGCTGACGAACGGTGGCACGTCCTCGCTCGTCGCCGTCCTGTGCCGGAGTGACGAAGGCCACCCCGAGGGGACCGCCCCGCACAAGTCGATGACCACGTTCCTGGTCGAGAAGGAGCCCGGTTTCGGCGAGGTCCGACCCGGACTCACCATTCCCGGCAAAATCGACAAAATGGGTTACAAGGGCGTCGACACGACCGAACTCATCATGGATGGACTGCGAATTCCGGCCAATCGAGTACTGGGCGGAACCACCGGCCGAGGGTTTTACCAAATGATGGACGGAGTAGAGGTCGGCCGGGTGAATGTGGCGGCACGTGGCTGCGGTGTCGCACAGCGTGCATTCGAGCTGGGTGTTTCCTACGCCCAGCAGCGCCAGACCTTCGGAAAGCCGATCGCACAGCACCAGGCGATCCAGTTCAAGCTGGCCGAAATGGCCACCAAAGTGGAAGCCGCCCATGCAATGATGGTAAATGCAGCGCGCAAAAAGGACTCCGGGGAGCGAAACGACCTGGAGGCAGGGATGGCGAAGTACCTCGCCTCCGAGTACTGCAAGGAAGTCGTCGAGGACGCCTTCCGCATCCACGGCGGTTACGGCTTCTCCAAGGAGTACGAGATCGAGCGCCTCTACCGGGAGGCACCGATGCTGCTTATCGGTGAAGGTACCGCCGAGATCCAGAAAATGATCATCGGGCGCCGACTCCTCGAGGAGTACCGGTTCCAGGGGTGATTGTCCCTTTCGAGGCGATTTAGCCGCGAAGAAGATCACACCCTGTCACCCTCGGCCGGTGCCTTCCCACCGTCCGACTCGGCTGCTGGCTTGCCCAGTTGTTGCTCGCAACCGATAACATCGCCGGAAAAGCCGCCGTCCCCCGTTGCCAGCGCGGCATCATCCGCTACGAAGGTCATCCATGCCCGACAGCCAAACCTCTGCATCACGCGGCGGGGTCCGCCTTGCGCGCGGAGCTTCGCCGTGGCTCCTCCCGACCGTCGCCACCGCGGCACTCAGCCTCGCCCGGGCCCGCAGGTCCGGACGCTGGGCCGCGGTCGCCGTGCCCACCACCGCGCTCGCGGCGGGCATGCTGTGGTTCTTCCGCGACCCCGAGCGCGAGATCACCCAGGGCCGGGTCATCTCGCCCGCCGACGGTGTGGTGCAGAGCATCATGCCGTGGAAGGACGGACGCACCCGCGTCGCGATCTTCATGAGCCCGCTGAATGTTCACGTCAACCGTGCGCCACTGGCCGGCACGGTGACCTCGGTCGAGCACGTCCCCGGCGGGTTCGTTCCGGCATTCAACAAGGAGAGCGAGAACAACGAGCGCGTTGTCTGGCACTTCGACACCGAGCTCGGCGACATCGAGATGGTGCAGATCGCGGGTGCGGTCGCCCGGCGCATCGTCCCGTACGTCCCGCAGGGCACGAAGGTGGAGCAGGGCGAGCGCATCGGCCTGATCCGCTTCGGTTCACGGGTCGACATCTACCTGCCGGAAGGTGTCGAGGTCGCGGTCGAGGTCGGCCAGGCCACCACCGCGGGGGTGACTCGAATTGACCGTGATTGATCCCGACACACAGGCAGGCTGGGTGCCCGAGGCCGAGTCCGAGGAGGACGCCGGCGAGGACATGCCGCTCTCTCTGCGGTTGTCGATAGCGGACACTCTGACTCTCGGTAACGCGACGTGCGGATTCATGGCGGTGTACTTCACCACCACCGGAATCCTGATCCCGCACCTCACCGGCAGCGACGAGAGCGGCATGGCCCGGCACTCCGCGGCCACCGCCGTGATCCTGATGCTCCTGGCGGCCGTCTTCGACCTCTTCGACGGGCTCGTGGCACGCAAGCTGCGCTCCTCGCCGATGGGGGCCGAGCTGGACAACCTCTCGGACCTGATCAGCTTCGGGCTCGCCCCGGCGTACTTCGTCCTCGTGTACGGCATGGTCGCGGACGACGCACACCAGCGGGTCTCGGCGCTGGCGGCGATCGTGGTGCTGCTGGCGGTGGTGCTCAGGCTTGCGAGATTCTCCTGCGTGACCATGAAGGACGGCATGTTCCAGGGCATGCCGAGCCCCTTCGGAGCGCTCACGGTCGTCTCCATCGTGCTCCTGGAGCTGCCCTTCGTGCCGACGCTGCTCGCGATCGTCGGAGTGGCGTGGCTCATGGTCAGCCGGGTCGAGTACCCGAAGCCGCGGGGCGTCCTCGCGGTGGCGATGCTCAGCTGGATCGTGGCCGCGATGGGGCTCCTCGCCGCGTGGGCGTTCGACGCCCCCGGCGGGCAGCTGCTCCTCCAGACCGGCTGCGCGCTCCAGGTGGTCCTGGGAGCGGTCATCCCGCTCTTCGCGACGGCCCGGCGGGTGAACACCTTCCGCGACAACCGGCGCGAGGCACGGACGGCGCAGCTGCCGTAGCGGCACACACGACACACAGAAGGACCCGGGTGCTCCCCAGCACCCGGGTCCTTCCGCGTGTCCGCCCCGCTCCGCCCAGTATGTTTGGGCCCAACCGGCTTGCGGGCGCCGTCCCCGGAACCAGGCCTTGATGATGAAGGACTCGGAACCCGATGACAGACAACTCCGACATGATCGACTTCGTGCGCGCACGCCTCGCCGAGGAGGAACGCATCGCGCAGGCGGCGGGCGGCGACAGCTGGCGGTGTCCGGCCGATGTGCCCGGCGAGGTCCACGACCGCTCCGGGGGCATCGCGTTCAGCGTGCGGAATCTCGGCTTCGACCAGCACATCGCCTTCCAGGACCCCGCACGCACGATGCGCCGGATCGAGACGAGCAGGGTGCTCCTCGACGAGTACGCGGAGGTCGCCGGCCTGGACACCGACCGCCCGGACCAGGACTTCCGGTCCGGCCGGGCCGTCGGGCTGGGATTCGCCGTCCGGCAACTGGCCGCGGAACACGCCGGCCATCCCGGGTACCGGGCCAGGTGGCTCCCCCGGTTCATCCAGTAGCGGCGCCCGCCGCGGGGACGCCGGAGACCCACGGCCGGCCGCTCACCGCGGGCTCCGTGTCCCGGCCACGGGCCTGCTGCGGATGGCGGCAGGAGGGCTAAGGTTTCAGAAGGGGCGCATCGCATCGCACCGTGCAGGGACGCCATGCACCGACACCGCAGCACATCGGACAACACCCACGAGCTCCTCGTCACCCTTGGGCGTCTTGTCGATCAGGCCCTGGAGAACATCAGGCTCCAGCGCGCCCGGGCGGAACTGGGCCTGGCCCTGCAGCGGCACATGCTCCCCGCCGAGCTGCCCGACTTCCCGGGCATCAGGATCGCCGCCCAGTACTCGCCCTCGCAGGACGGGATGGCTGTCGGCGGCGACTTCTACGACGCGTTCCCGATGCGGGACGGGGTCGCGGGGATCACCATCGGCGATGTGCAGGGGCACGGGGTGGAGGCCGCCGCGTTCATGGGCGAGGCCCGCGCCAGCCTCAGAGCGCTCGCCAGCGTCACGACCGACCCGGGCACGGTGCTGTCCTGCGCCAACGATCTGCTGATCTCGCTGGGCGGTGACCTGTTCACGACCTGCTGCCTGGTGAGCATCGCCCCGCGGAGCGGCGAGCTGTTCGTGGCACGCGCCGGACACGTGCCGATCGTATGGGGCACCGACGACGGCGACTCCGGCATCTCCCAGGACGACGGCGGGGTGCCCCTGGGCATCCTGCACGACCAGTGGTACCCCGTGACCCGTCGGCGGCTGGCACAGCCCGGGTATCTCGTCCTGCTGACCGACGGGGTCGTGGAGGGGCCGTCGTACCCGATCGACGAGGGGCTCGCCGCCGTGTCGGAGGTGGTCGCCGCGGCCGGCGGGGCCGACCCCGGCGAGCTGGCCTCGCGGGTGCTCCAGGTGGCGGACCGGACCGGTCACGAGGACGACGCCGCCGTACTCGTCGTCCGCTACGACGGTCCACCGAGAAGGGCCGGGCCGGTGCACGGGGCCTGACCCGTTCGCGGCCCGGGGCAGGGGCGGGACCTACCGCGTTCACCGGCTCCGCACGCCCCCGGCGGCACACAACGGCGCGATGTCCGATGCTGGAATGGTGGACAGAGCACGGCTCCGACAACACGCGGTCGAAGTCCTGACGGTCCTCGCGGTGGCGGCCTGCTACTACGCGACGGCCCGTCTGGGACTGCTCCAACAGCTGGTGCGCGGCCAGGTCACCCCACTGTGGCCGCCGACCGGGATCGCGGTCGCGGCACTGCTCGTGTTCGGGGTGCGGATCTGGCCCGGCATCGCTCTCGGCGCCGTCGCCGTCAACATCATCATCGGGCCCTCCGTACTGCCCGTGCTGCTCATCGCCGTCGGGAACACGGTCGCCCCGGTCTGTTCCTACCTGCTGCTGCGCCGCGCGGGTTTCCGCAGCGAGGTCGACCGGCTGTGGGACGCCCTGGCGCTGGTCTTCCTGGGCGCGCTGGCAGGCATGCTGATCAGCGCGACCGTGGGCACCGGAGCCCTGGCCGTCTCGGGCGCGCTACCGGACGCCGGATTCTGGCCGACCTGGTCGGTCTGGTGGACGGGCGACGCCATGGGCGTCATGGTCGTGACGCCGTTCCTGCTCGTCGTCCGCAGGATCCGCCGGCCGTACGGGATCGGCCCGGCCAGATGGGCGGAGGCCGTCGCGCTGGCGGTGAGCACCGCCGGCGTCACCGTGCTGGCCACCGACACCAGTGCTTCGCTGCTCTTCCTCGTCTCCCCGTTCCTGATCTGGGCCGCCTTCCGCTTCGAGCGGGCCGGCGCCGCCTGCTGCGCGCTGGGCGTGTCCACGCTCGCGATCCTCGCCGCCGGACGGATGACCGGCCCCTTCGCCCACCACGGCCTGCTCACCAACATGATCACTCTCCAGGCGTTCAACGGCACCACCGCGCTCACCTCCCTGCTGCTGGCCGCGGTCGTCACCGAGCGGAATCGCACCTACCGCGAGATCAAGCGGCTCTGCACGCAGCTCTCCGAGAAAGTGACCCATCAGGATCCCTGAGTCACTCCATCGGTCCCGCGACGGGTGCGCCGGACGGTGATCCGCAGCAGGCTGATGGGCGACGGCACCGCGACGAGGGCTACCGGACGCCGAAAGTCGGGCGTACGGGCGCCGTAAGAGGTGGAGCCATGCCCCATGTGTCTGCGAAGGTCCATGTGTCCCGCCCCGCCGACGAGGTCTTCTCGTTCCTCCGGGATCCGCGGAACCTGGCTGAGTGGTCATCGAGCATCGACCGGGTGATCGAGGGCCCGATCGCCACCGAGCTGGGTGACGAGTACACCTGCAAGTTTCCGGGCAGACGACGGGCGCACCGTCTCCGGTGCACCGCGAGCACTCCCGTCGAGTACCTGGCTTTCCGCGGTGCGGGCATGTGGACGCCACTGGGCCGCCACTCCCCGGAGCTGGAGTTCCGGCTGAGTCCGGGCCGGCTGGGCACGACGGTCACCGTCTCGGTCAAGCCCCATCTGGACGGCGGCATGATCATCCTCGCGCCGTTCGTGACGATGGCCTGGCGCCGGGACCTGCCTTGCGAACTCCAGAGCCTGGCCGATCTGCTGAGCAGCCGGGACGATGCGCGGGACGGCCGGGACGCCGGGGGCGGTCCGGGCACGGCGCCCTCCGTGGGATGGCCGGGCTGATCTCCGGCGGCCGGGACGGTGCGCGGCATCAGCGCTCCGCCCGGCCGCCGGAGGAAGCCGGGAAGCTACACCAGGAAGTCGCGCGCGATCGACTCGGACGCCCTCTCCAGCAGCGGCCCCGCCTGGGCCATCGAGACCGCGGGGTCCGGCTCCAGGTCCGCCAGGGCGTACGCGCGGCGGATGCCCGCCCCGCTCAGGGCCTCCGGCGACAGGGCGAGGCGGCCGCAGACCGCCACGACCTCGATCCCCTCGGCGCGGGCCGCCGCCGCCACTCCCGCCGGGGCCTTGCCGTGCAGGGTCTGCTCGTCGAGCGAGCCCTCCCCGGTGATCACCAGCGTGGCGCGCGCCAGCGCCGGGGCGAAGCCGAGGACATCGAGCATGACCTCGATGCCGGGGCGGAAGCGGGCGCCGAGGGCGACCAGCGCCCCGTAGCCGATGCCGCCCGCCGCGCCCGCTCCGGGCAGCGCGGCGTGGTCCGGGCCGAGGACGGCCGCGTAGTGGGCGAGCGCGGCGTCGAGCGTCGCGATGTCCTGCTCGGTCGCGCCCTTCTGCCTGCCGTAGACCTCGGGGGCGCCCTTCGGGCCCGTCAGCGGATTGTCCACGTCGCTGGCGAGGATCAGGTCCACCTCGGCCAGTCGCGGATCGAGGCCGGACAGATCCGCCTCCGCCAGCTCGGCGAGCCCACCGCCCCCCGGGCCCACGGGCTTGCCGTCCGCGTCGAGGAAGCGGGCGCCCAGCGCGGCCAGCATGCCCGCGCCGCCATCCGTCGTGGCGCTGCCGCCGACCCCGAACACGATCGTCCGGGCACCCGCGTCGAGTGCGGCGGCGAGCAGCTCGCCGGAGCCGTACGTCGTGGCCGTGAGCGGGGCGAACACCCCTGCGGGCAGGTGCTGGAGGCCCGATGCCTCGGCCATCTCCACCACCGCCGTGGTGTCGCGCAGCGCGTACGCCGCGGTCACCGGATCGCCGAGCGGTCCGGTCACCCGTGCCTCGCGGCGCTCGAATCCGGCGGCCACCGCCGCCGCCACCGTGCCGTCGCCGCCGTCGGCCACGGGCAGGGTCTCGACCCGCACGTCGGGGACGACCCGCCGCAGCCCGGCCGTCACCCGCTCCGCGACCTGTACGGCCGTGAGCGAGCCCTTGAACTTGTCCGCCGCGACGAGCACGCGTGCGGTCTCCATCACTGCTCCGTCCGCCACCTTGCATCCCTTGCTTTCGAACAGGCAGTCGCGCCGCCCCCGACCCTATCCGCAGCGGATACCCGCTGCCCAGAGCCGTCTTCGTCCGGGCCCGCCCCTGCCACTACGCTGCCCGCGTGACCACCACTGACTACACCTCCTACATCGCGGGGCTCCCCCGGGTGCTGGCCGCCGCGGCCACCGTGTTCCGGGACGGCCAGGGGCGAGTGCTGCTCGTCGAGCCGAACTACCGGGACGGCTGGGCGCTGCCCGGCGGAACGATCGAGTCCGACGACGGCGAGAGCCCGCGGCAGGCCGCGCGACGCGAGACGGCCGAGGAGATCGGCCTCGATCTGGCGCCGGGGCGGCTGCTCGCCATCGACTGGGCCCGCAGCTCGCGACGCCCGCCGATCGCCGCCTACCTGTACGACGGCGGGGTGCTGGACGAGGCTCAGTTGAAGGCGATCCGGCTCCAGGAGGAGGAGCTGCTGTCCTGGAAGCTGGTCGAGCGCGCCGAGTTCGACCGCTATCTGCTCGGCCCTCTCGCGCTGCGCCTGACGGCCGCGCTGGACGTGCTCGACTCCGGTGGTGGTGCGGCGGAGCTGGAGGACGGCCGTCCGGCGGACGACTGACGCCCGGGGGCGGATTCGTCCCGAATCACCTTTCTGTACCGTTGTGCTGACCGCTCGTCAGCTGGTATCCCGGTCGACGGCTGCCGGACTCCCGAGTTCATGTGCCATTGGTCCGCAGTGCACGCTCGACCGGCATCATCCGGACTCCACGACAGCGGAGGGATCATGCGTACGCACACGGGACACCTCGGCGGGCGACTGGCCACGGTCGTCGCAGCGCTCGCCTGTACGGCAGTTGTCGCCACGGCGTCGACGGCACTCGCGGACCCGGCATCGGCCTCGGCCGCGGCCCGGGCCGCGCACAGCAGGCTGCCGCTGTCGGTCGACGGCGGCGCCTGGCAGTCCGGCCATGTCCAGGGCATGGCCATCGACCGCCGCAAGGGCTTCATGTACTTCTCCATGACCAATCTGCTGGTCAAGACCGACCTCAGGGGCACCCCGGTCGGCTCGGTCACCGGATTCACCGGCCACCTCGGCGATCTGGACTTCGACGAGAAGGACGGCCGGGTCTACGGCTCGCTGGAGTACAAGGAGGCGAAGTCCTTCTACATCGCGATCCTCGACGTCGACCGCATCACCCGGATGAACATGGACGCGCAGTCCACCGGGGTCGTCTCGACCGTCTATCTCAAGGAGGTCGTGAAGGACTTCACCGCCGACATGAACGGCGACGGGGTCTTCGACGGCGACACGGGCAACACCCCCGACCACCGCTACGGCTGCAGCGGCATCGACGGCGTCGCCTTCGGTCCGGCGTTCGGTGACCGGCGCGGCAAGCGTGCCGCGAGGCGGCTGACGGTCGCGTACGGCGTGTACGCCAACGCGGGCCGCGCGGACAACGACCACCAGGTGCTGCTCCAGTACGACGTCACCGGGTGGAAGAAGTACGAGCGCCCGCTGACCGAGTCGGCCCCGCACACCAGCGGGCCCGCCCGGACCGGCGGCAAGTTCTTCGCGTACACCGGGAACACCACGTACGGCGTGCAGAACCTGGAGTACGACGGGCACAGCGGGAACTGGCTGATGGCCGTCTACAAGGGGACCAAGCCGGGCTTCCCCGACTACTCGGTCTTCGCGCTGGACGGTGCGCGCAAGCCGGTTCGCGGCCTCGTCCGCGGGCAGCAGCGCCCTGAGCGGGGCCTGCTGCTGCCGCTGCTGCGCGAGGGCGCGCACGACGCCGCCACGGATACGTACGGGTGGCCGGCGCCGGGACAGTACGGGCAGTACGGCCTGGTGTCGCTCGACGACGGGCGGTTCTACGTCGCGCGCAGCGGCACGCTCCAGGACGGCGGCGTCACCAAGCAGACGGCGCGGGCCGAGCTGAACAGCTGGACGGGCCTGACCCCGTCACCGTTCAGGCCCGCCGGTCCGGCGGCCTGACGGAAATCGTCTCGCGGACGGTCCGGCGGCCTGACGGAAATCGCCTCGCCGCTGGTCCGGCAGCCCGACGGAAATCGTCTCGCGGACGGTGCCCGGCGCCTCTTACCCTCGTGGCATGACTCTCGTCGCGATCTTCAGCGGCGCCGGAATCTCCACGGACTCCGGCATCCCCGACTACCGCGGGCCCAACGGGCTCTGGCGCAAGGACCCGGAGGCCGAGAAGCTCGTCACGTACGACTTCTACATGGGCGATCCGGAGATCCGCCGCCGCTCCTGGCGGATGAGGCGCGCCGGGGCGGCCCTGGCCGCGGAGCCCAACGCCGCCCATCGCGCGGTGGTGGAGCTGGAGCGGTCCGGCACCCCGGTGCGGGTGATCACACAGAACGTCGACGGGCTGCACCAGCGCGCCGGGCTCCCCGGCCGCAAGGTCCTGGAGCTGCACGGCACCGTCCATGAGGTGGTCTGCACCCGCTGTCACGCCCGTTCCCCGATGGACGGGGCACTGGCCCGGGTGGACGCGGGAGAGGCCGACCCGCCGTGCACGGTCTGCGGCGGCGTCCTGAAACCGGCCACGATCATGTTCGGGGAGCGGCTCGACCCGATGGTGCTGGGTCGGGCGGTGTCGGTCGCGAAGGCCTGCGAGGTGTTCATCGCGGTCGGTACGTCGCTCCAGGTGCACCCCGCCGCCTCGCTGGCCGGGGTCGCGGTGGACAACGGGGCGCGGCTCGTCATGATGAACGCGGAGCCGACCCCGTACGACGAACTGGCCGGGACGATCATCCGCGAGCCCATCGGCACGGCGCTGCCCGCGCTGCTGGGGCGGCTGGCCGCCGGGGCGGGGCCGGTGGCGGGTTCCGGCGGGGCCTTGGAGGGCTGAGCGGCGCTCGGTGCCGTGGTCCGTGCGCCGGACGGCGTCAGTGGTCGAGTTCCTGCTGTATGCGCCGCGAGGGGCGGAACGTGTACAGGTCGAGGATCTCCGGCGGGTCCACCAGCCCCGGACCGCCCGCCTCGACCCAGGTGACGATGTCGGTCACCGCGTCCGGGTCGTTGACCAGTCCGAGCCAGACCGGCCGGCCGCCCGCGCGGCGGCCCTCGGCCGACGGCTGCACCACGATGACGTTGGCCCGTTCACAGGCGTCCAGGCACTCCACGGCACGTACCGTCGCGGCCTCGCCGAGCGAGCGCCGCAGCTCGGCGAGCTGGCCGGCGTGGTCCACGTCCGGGATCTTGGGCGTCCCGCAGCAGCAGCCGCGGCAGACGCTGACGGTGGGCCGGGGCGTTTCCCCGGCGGGTGCCGCCCTTCGGGTGCGGCGGCTCATGCGGGGACGCTTGCGGCGCGGGCGCGGATGATCACCAGGGGACTGTACCGACCCCAGCCGCCGGATCGAACACCTGCTCTGCCCCGTGAGCGGGTGGGGTACAGTTGAGGGCTGCGAAGGGGAGTAGCCCCGCAAACCGGTCGTCGACACACTGGAACCCCCGGGTTCCCGGTGGCTGGGCCCGTGGATCGTCACGGGCGGGCGAGACCTTCGGTCAGGTATGACACGCCCGCGTCCAGTGGGTGCTGACGTCATGCCGGGCCGAGTGGTCCTCCGGAAGCCCGAGTGGCGCTTCGCGAAAGGCCCGGGGCCCGGCTCTCACAGAAAGCCACCCGGAATGCACCTCGACCCCTGGGCGATTCTCACCGCCTTCGGTCTGATCTTCCTCGCGGAGCTTCCCGACAAGACGATGTTCGCGTCGCTCGCCATGGGCACCCGCATGCGACCGCTGTACGTCTGGTTCGGCACGTCGTCCGCGTTCATCGTCCATGTCGCCATCGCGGTGGGTGCGGGCAGCCTGATCGGGCTGCTGCCCGACTGGATCGTCAAGCTCGTCTCGGCTTCCCTCTTCGCGTTCGGGGCGTTCATGCTGCTGCGTTCCGGCGGCGGCGATGACGACGAGGACGGCGGCACGAAGACGGTGACCGGTTTCCTGCCGGTCTACTCGACCGCGTTCATGGCCGTCTTCATCAGCGAGTGGGGCGACCTCACCCAGATCACCACGGCCAACCTGGCCGCGAGCAACGGCACCTGGTCCACGGCGATCGGGTCCGCGGCCGCTCTGATGTCCGTCTCGGCGCTGGCGCTGCTGGCGGGTCGGTTCATCGCGAAGCGGGTGCCGCTCAGGACGGTCCAGCGGATCGGCGGGATCTGCATGCTGGGGCTGGCGGTCTGGACCCTGGTGGAGATCTTCACCGGCTGACGGCCGCCGCACCCGCGGGTGGCTTCGGGGCGGGCCCGGATCTTGATGTCCGGGCCCGTCCTCCTCGTTTCCCCGGGGCCGGGCGGTGTCAGAACAGCGCCGGGGTCTCGTCCTGCGTACCGCTCTCGAAGGCCAGCAGCCGCTGCTTGCGGTCGAGTCCGCCGCCGTAGCCGGTGAGGCTGCCCGAGGCGCCGACGACCCGGTGGCAGGGGACGATGATGCCTACCGGGTTCTTGCCGTTGGCCAGCCCCACCGCACGTGAGGCGCCCGGTTTGCCGAGATTCTCGGCCAGTTCGCCGTACGAGCGGGTCTCACCGTACGGAATCAGCCGCAACTGCTCCCAGACGCTGCGCTGGAACGGGGTGCCCTCCAGGCGCAGCGGCAGGTCGAAGGTGCGCAACTCCCCCGCGAAGTAGGCGTCGAGCTGGCGGACGGCCTCCTCGAAGGGCCGCGGGTCGGGTTCGCCGAAGGTCTCCTCGGGCGGGCGGTGCCGCTGGCCCGTCATGTAGAGGCCGGCGAGGACGCCGTCGGTGGCGACGAGGGTGAGCGGGCCGTACGGACTGTCGACGACGGTGTGCTGCCGGGTCGCCGCGGGTGGTTGCGGATCGGTCATGGCTGGACTTCCCGGCTCTCTCGGGTGGGCAGGTGGTTGATGGGGTGGTCGTCCACGGTCCACAGGTACTGGACCGCGTACGCCCGCCAGGGGCGCCAGGCGGCCGCGCGGGCGGTGAGCGCCGCGGGTGTCGAGGGCAGGCCGAGCTCCTCGGCGGCGCGCCGGATGCCGAGGTCGGTGGGGAGGAAGGCGTCCGGGTCGCCGAGCGCCCGCATCGCGATCACCTCCACGGTCCAGGGGCCGAAGCCGGGCAGTGCGGTCAGTTCGGCCCGCGCCTGTTCCCAGTCGGTGTCGGTGCCCAGGCGCAGCGATCCGTCGGCGAGTGCGCTGACGAGGGTGGTGAGGGTGGTGCGGCGGCTGCGGGGCAGGGCGAGCTGTTGCGGGTCGAGCCCGGCGAGTGCCCCGGGGTCCGGGAAGAGATGGGTGAGGGCGCCCTCCGGGTCGTCGACCGGCAGGCCGTGCGCGCGGACCAGCCGGGCCGCGTGGGTGCGGGCGGCGGCGGTCGAGACCTGCTGGCCGAGCACCGCCCGTACGGCGAACTCCGCGCCGTCGACGGTACGCGGCACCCGTCGCCCCGGTGCCTTGCGGACCAGGGGGGCGAGCAGCGGATCCGCGTTCAGCTGTTCGTCGACGGCCTCCGGGTCGGCGTCCAGGTCGAGCAGCCAGCGGCAGCGGCTGATCGCGAGGGTGAGATCGCGGGGGTCGGTGAGGGAGAGCCGGGCGGCGATGTGGTCGGGGTGCGGGGTGAGGGCGACGATGCCGTGCCCGTACCGCAGGGAGAGGGTGCGGCGGTAGGAGCCGTCGCGCCACTCCTCGACGCCGGGGACGGCGGTCGCGGCGAGGTGGCCGAAGAGGTTGCTGGGGTTGAGCGGGGCGCGGTAGGGCAGCCGCAGCGCGATCACGCCCGGTGTGGCCGGGGGCGTCCGGGAGCGGGTGGCGCGGCTGCGCAGCTCGCCCGGGGCGAGCGCGAAGACCTGGCGGACGGTGTCGTTGAAGGTTCGGATCGAGGAGAATCCGGCGGCGAACGCGACTTCCGCCATGGGAAGTCCGGTCGTCTCGATGAGCAGCCTGGCGGTCTGGGCGCGCTGTGCGCGGGCCAGGGCGAGCGGACCGGCGCCGAGCTCGGCGAGCAGTTGGCGTTCGATCTGCCGGGCCGAGTAGCCGAGTCGGGCGGCGAGCCCGGGGACGCCCTCGCGGTCGACGACACCGTCCCGGATGAGCCGCATCGCGCGGGCGACGGAGTCGGCCCGGGCGTTCCATTCCGGGGAGCCGGGGCTGGTGTCGGGCCGGCACCGCTTGCAGGCCCGGAACCCGGCCTGCTGGCAGGCTGCGGCGCTGGGGTAGAAGGTCATGTTCTCGACTTTGGGCGGCACGGCCGGGCAGCTGGGGCGGCAGTAGATCCGGGTGGTCAGGACCGCCGTGAAGAACCAGCCGTCGAAGCGGGCGTCCTTGGAACGGACGGCCCGCACGCAGCGCTCGGTGTCGGTGTGCATGCCTCAAGCATCGGTCACCCGGCACCCGGGAGCTGGCGAGAATCCGACATCGACGTCGAGCCGGGCCGTCATGGCCGACGAGCCGGTGTCGAAGCGGATCGCGACCGCATCGCCACGGCCCTCGCCCACCGCCCCTCGCCCGTTGCCGCACGAGAAGACGCCTCGCGTCAGATCTCCCCGGTGGCAGGCTCGTGGATCATCGGGGCAGCGGTGCGTGCCCAGCGTGAACGGAGGCCCCCGGAGCAGCAGTCGCTTGACGCCCTCTCCGGACGCCCCCTCAGAAGTGCTCTCCTGCGGGCCGCCTCGGCCGACGGAGCGATTCCACAGGATGTCACCGACGATCCGGCCTTCCCTCCGCGCGCATGGGATGACTCCCCCACGCCGGAACGGCGCGCAGTGCCCCCCCACCGCTACCGGGCCGCACCACAGTGCGGGGCGCCATCAGAGCGGCGAACCGGAGGGCATGTCCCGTCCCCTCGCCCCTCACAGTGCCCGCCAGGGCGAGGGCGACGGCGGCTCAGCCCGCAAGCGCCTTGCCGTACTGCTCACGGGTATCCGGAATCGACCCAACTGAGAGGCTCTTCCGGCCGTGTCTCCGCGGGGTGCCTCTATGGGGTTCGTCAAGGGAATCGGGCTGCGTTCTGGAGAGGTCCGGGGCAGCCTGGCGTGATGCCCGACTTGTTGTGGGATGACGTAGTGAGCTTGTTCGACCCGGATTTGATGGGGTCGCCGCCGGACGTGGTTGTTCCTGATGCCTCAACGGCGATGCGCGCGCCGTCGTCCATGGGCCGGGCCGTAGATCCGGTCGAGATGGCCGGGAAGGCGACGGTGTGCGCCCCCAACTCTGCGGCCACCCACAGCGATTCGCGGTAGCAGGAGGCCAGCAGGGCCGAGCGGTCCTCGGAGCTGCTCCAGACCGGGCCCACGGTCTCAAGCATTGAGCCCATTCCAACCTGCCATCGTGGCTGTCGAGTTGGGCTGCTTTACAACATGATGAAGTTCTTGGTGGACGGGTTTTCGACCAAGAGCCCCCTGTCCGCCAGGAGCTTCGCGCTTGTCCACCCGCCGTCGATAGATCTGTCCAGCCACACTCTTCGGTACCCGACGGGGCAACTCCGCGCCCGGCGGCGGGAGATCGGGGCGCGCCGGCGGCGTCTGCCTGTCGGACGTCAGCTCTGCTCGCCCTGACCCACCTGTAGTGCGGCGACACCTATGCCCGGTTCACCTCCGGGTTCCGCATCGGCATCGCGACCGTTTACTGCTACATAAACGAGGCCGTAGATGTCCTGACCGCCCTCGCTCGGCCCCTGGACGAGGCGATGAAGACCATGCGGAAGAAGGCGTTCGTGATCCTGGACGACACCCCTGCTCCCGATCGACCGGGTCGTCGCAGACACCCCGTACTACTCCGGGAGACACAAGCGCCACGGCATGAACGCCCAGGTCGTCACCGGCCCGTTCGGCCGACTGCTATGGGCGTCGCCGGCGCTGCCCGGGTCCACCCACGACCTGACCGCCGCGCAGACCCACGGGATCACCGACGCACTCGCCGAAGCCGATACCAAGTGCTGGGCGGACAAGGCCTACCAGGGCGCCGGATACCCGGTACGAGTCCCGCTCCGAAGCGCCTGCTCAAGCGAAGGAAGCGGCGGCACAACAGCAGCCACGCCAAGCCCCGCTGCCTGGTCGAACAAACCATGGCAGTCCTCAAGGGCTGGCGCCTCTTGCGGAAACTCCGCTGCAGCACCAACCGCAGCACCAACATTGTGCAGGCCGTCGTCGTCCTTCACCACGCCTCAGCCTGAGGTCGGAAAGGGCTCACTGTCACCCGCAGTTTCGAGGAATTCGAACGAGCCGTATCAGCACGTCGATCGGTCGGCCCACCACTCAGGCGTCGTGGTGCCCTCGTAGCTGTCCATAGTCCAAGTATTGCGGGCGGGACAGCGATGCAGCGCCTGAGGTTACAAGATCGTGTCACGAGCTCTTAGGGTCGAGCTATGACGAATCAGCGCCGGGACGCCGCCGAGGTTCGAGCGAGCGCCCTCGCATCGGGGGTGCGGCTCCGCATCATCCGGCTCACGCGCACACAGGCTATGACGAACAAGGAGCTGGCCGAGCGGTTGGGCCGGGATCCGGCGACCACACTTCACCACGTACGCAAGCTGGTGGACGCGGGGCTCCTGGAACCGCAGTCCCCACGTCGGGGGAACCGGGGTGCCAAGGAGATCCCTTATCGGTCCAAGGGCCTGCCCTGGGCCCGGGGACCCCGGAACGAAGGACCCATCGCCGAGGCGATGTTGGAGGCCTTTCTTTCCGAGGCGGGCGAGCTCGACATGAAGGACGTCGACCAGGTCCGCTTCGTGCTGGATCTCACACCGGAGCGGCGTGAGGAGTACGAACGGCGACTGGATGAGCTCTTCGAGGAGTTCGACCATGATCCCGTCGCGCCGGACACCGAGCGGACGGCGGTGTACATCGCCCTCTACCCGAGCCTGTGATCGCCGTCCGGCCGTGCCTGTGAAAGACGCGGCTCAGCTACGGGAGGGGACCTCTTCCTCCTGAACCGCCGGAAACTCCCGCAGGGTGCGCAGCGGGGACAGGAGGAGCGGCAGAGGGGTCAGGGCGAGCGCGGAGCACGAGACCCACAGGGTGGCCCGGACGCCGATCCAGCCCCCGAGGACACCGCCCAGCAGGCCGCCCACGGGCATCGCACCCCAGGTGATGAAACGTACGGTGGCGTTGACCCGTCCCAGCAGCCGGCGGGGGCAGATCGCCTGCCGGTAGCTGACGTTGACAACGTTGAAGACCGTGGTGCCGTACGCCCGCAGGGCAAGGCCGAGAACGCAGAGGACGGTCAGCCGGCCGGGCTCGGCGAGGGGTACGACCAGCGCCACGGGCGAGATGACCAGCGGGATCAGCCAGATGGCGCGGGCGGGGCCGATCCACTTGGCGCAGCGACCGGCGGTGAGCGCCCCGAGCAACCCGCCCACACTGCTCAGTGCCAGGACTGCACCGACAGCGCCCGGCGTCAGACCGAGGTCCCGCGTGAGGAAGAGGATCTGCATCGACAGCACAACCGTGATCGCCAGGTTGGAGAGGGCGGTGGAGACAGTGATGGCCCGTAACGACTTCTCTCCGAGTACGAACCCCATCCCCTCCTTCATCTGTGTGCGTACCCGATTGCCATCGTGGCCCATGGGCTTGGGCTCCGGGGTCCTGATACGGAGCAGCAGGAGGCCGGAGATCAGATAGCTGACAGATGTCGTCAGGACGGCGGTCGCCCCGCCGACCAGTTGCGCGAGCCCGCCGCCGACGCCGGGGCCGGTGACCTCAGCGGCGGAAAGACTCGACTGAAGCCTGGTGTTGCCCTCCATGAGCTGGGCGCGCCCGACCAAGGACGGCAGATAGGACTGGTAGGCGACGTCGAAAAGCACCGTGGCCGCACTGGCGAGCAAAGCCACCACGATCAGCTGAGTGAGCGTCAACGCATCGGCCCAGGCGGCAAGTGGAACGGTGAGAAGCAAAGCAGCCCGGGTGAAGTCGGCCGTCAGCATCACAGGCTTTCGTCGTACGCGATCCACCAACACCCCGGTGGGCAAACCGATCAGGAGGAAGGCGGCTGTCCCGGCCGCGGTCAGAACCCCCATCTGGAACGGCGACGCATTCAGCGTCGTTGCCGCGAGCAGGGGCAGCACGGTCTGCCCCACGTACGTGCCGAACTGACTGACTGTCTGCCCCGCCCACAGCTGACGGAACTCTTGATGGAACCAGAGGGAGTCTCGGTACATGGCTGCTAGCATGGTGCAAGTGATTGGTGATTGCCAATCACTTGCACGCGCAACCACGCATGCTGGACTGTCGCGTGAATACCCTGCGCCGCACGTCACCGCGAAGGTGCCCCGGGGATTTCAGTGGTGCCATTTGGCCATTTCGGCAACTCCACTCACCACCCCCGAAGAGAACCACGGACCGGTCCGCGACCTGCATCGATGTCACCCGAGCGCGATCGGGGCTGCCCCGCCGGCGCGAGAGTGACCCGTCGCACAAACTCGCTAGGTGCACCTGCACTCGCCGCAGGTCAGTGGCATATTTACCCGCCGCTACCCCGGCGAGATGCGAGGGTCAGCCGCAGCGGCCCGAATGCGCCCATTTGCCGCCGAATGAACCTCTGGCTTCATAGGCGCCCTTGCCGCGATGGAACGGATGATCGACAGTAAAGCTGCGCCAATCCATCCCATCATCGTCGTCATTTCGCAAACCAGCAGTCATTACTCATGCTTTGCTTCGCAAATTTCTGCGACTGGATCGAGGTAATAGGAGTGACGGACGTTTGGAGTTCCGAGCGGATCCGGATAGACGTACTGGGGTCACTCCGGCTGACGACAGGTCCAGAATTACGCGACACCGCTCCACTCACCGCACCAAAACCACGTCAAATGATTGCCTTGCTCGCCCTGCAGTCGAACCGAACGGTTCCCCTTGCCGCGATGGCTCAGGAAATATGGGGCGACCGACCACCGGTGAGTATGCGGGCCGCACTCCAGACTTATATCGTACAGCTTCGCAAGTTCCTGGCCCGTACCCTTGGGTGGCCAACAAAAGTCGTGGCCGAAAAGATCCTGGTGACCAAGCAGGACGGCTATCAGTTCAACGTGCAGCACGGGGATCTGGACGTTCATGAATTTGAGCGCCTCGCGTCCGCGGGTAACAAGGCCCTGGGCCAGAGGGACGACAGGCTGGCCGAACGGCTGCTGACCGCGTCTCTAGACATTTGGCGAGGGCAGCCACTGGCGGACGTACAGGCAGGTCCACTGCTCGAACCGGCCGTGACGTACTTAAAGGAGAGCAGGCTCACAGTCCTGCAGCAACGCGTGGAGGTCAAGTTCCGGCTCGGCCTCCACCACGAACTTCCTGCGGAACTCGCAGTGATGATATCGGAATACCCGACCAACGAGATATTCCACGCCCAGCACATGCTCGCACTCTACCGATGCGGCCGGTGCGCCGAGGGGCTAGGCGTCTACCAACGTCTGCGCGAATATCTGGTGAAGGAACTCGGTATCGACCCTTCAACGAAGGTGCAGCAATTACACCGAGCCATGCTCGACGCGGACTCCGCGCTCGATGGTGCGGCGGGTTTCATGGAATGTTTCGCCGTCCGGACACGGTGAGCGACCCAACTGCTTTTACTGGTCCTTGAGCACTCTTTTACCGATGGCTGCGAGTATCAGCGAGCGCTTGAAGCACGCTTCACAAGCGTGGTGAGACAAAATCCGGACGAAAGGAGATCATCATGCGCTACGCATACTGATTCTTCCGGCGGGGGCGCCGATCACATCGACGCCCCCGCCCGTCACGCCACGACCACAGCAGACCCTTCCGGAGGGGGACGCGATGGATTACGACCCGCTGAGTCCTGCCGCAATTAACGATCCGTACCCCATATATTCAAAACTTCGGGAGTCTTCTCCAATATTCTGGAGCAGACGCATGAATTCCTGGGTGCTGACTCGATATCGCGATTGCCTGCCACTTCTCACCGACGCGGACACCTTCGCCAGCGACTGGAGCAGGGCCGGGCACGAGGAAACGGGGTCGGCTGCCAGTCTTCAGGAGCTGGATCCTCCGGAACACACGCCCGTTCGAAGGCTGTTCACAGTGGCCATGCGCAACCAGCAGCTCGACCGGATCGGTTCCCACATCCGTGATCTGGCCGACGGGATCATCAGCCGTCGGTCCAGGAGCTCCGTCAGCTTCGACTTCACAGCCGAAGTGGCCCGCCCTGTCGCACTTCTCGGCGTGTGTGAACTGCTGGGAATCGAAAGGCCACCGGTACACAGTTTCGCCGCCCTGGCGGACGCGATGACCCGAGGAATGGACGCAGGACTGCTTCCCGAGGTGCTCGCCCCCGCGCTCGCAGCGCGGACGGAGCTGAATCGCCAGATCGCCGGCTGGTTCGACGCCTGTGACACCCGGGGTCTGCTCGGCGAGGTGCTGGCCGGAGCCCAGGGCGCGGGGGTGTCGCAGGAGGCCGTCTGGAACAGCGCGCGCGTACTCTTTCTGGCTGGATTCAGTACGGCTGTGGGCGCTGCGGCCAACGCCGCGCTGGCTCTGGCGACCCACCCCGACGCGTTGGAACAGGTGCGTGGATCCGATGTCCTGCGGAGCGGGGTGGACGAATTCATGCGCTTCGACGGCCCTGTCCAGGGGACGACCAGGGCCTGTGTGCAAGAGACACGCATCGGCGATGTCACGATCATGCGGGGAGACCTCGTCATGGCTCTGCTGGGTTCGGCGAATCGTGACCCGGAGCAGTTCCAGAACCCGGACGACATCGTGCTGACCAGAGAACCGAATCGGCATCTGGCCCTTGGCTGGGGAATACATGGATGCTCCGGGGCCATTCTCGCCCGGATCATGATCCGCGCCCTCCTGGAGAGCCTGACGCAGACCCGGGGGCGCCTGGCCCTCGCAGGGGCACCCGAGAGACTGCCTCGGGCCACCCTTCGCTACCCCGACCGGCTTCCGCTGTCCTTTCACCCACTGGAGACCCGGCCGTGAAGGAGCCCCTCGTCCACTACGACCCGCTGGACCCCGAGACTGTCCGCGACCCGTACCCCACCTACGCGGCGATGAGGCAGCTCGGAGCCCCGTGCTGGAACGAGATCATGAAGTGCTGGGTCGTCACCTCCTATGAAGGGTGCCGCCGCGTCCTTGGTGACCACGAGAACTTCGCGGCCGACTGGCGCCGTGGCGGAGAGTCCATGCCGGACAGTGCCCTGAGCGTGCATTCGCTCGATCCGCCCGACAGCACAGTGGTCTACCGGGAGTTGGCGGCCACACTGCGCCAGGTGAACACGCCGGATCTCTCCCACAGGTTGCGACATGCCATCTCTGACAGGCTGCGCATGCTGACCGGCCCGCCGGTGGATCTGGTACCTGATTTCACCGAACCTCTGGCTTGCTGGTTCCTTTCCGAGGTTCTTGAGGTTCCGTCGCTCGACACACCGGAGATCCGGCCCATGGGCGAGGCCATCCACCGCGCCATGGATGCGGGTCTCGTACCCGAGGCGTTCCAGCCCGGACGGGACGCACACCGGAAACTGGCAGCGCTCATCGAGACCTGGGTCGCCTCGATGAACCCGGAGCAGCCGCTGCGAAATCTGGTAGACAGGACAGCGGCCGAGGGGTTGGAGAGAACCATGACCCTGAACTCGGTAAGGACGTTGATCGCGAACGCGTTCACCTCCCTCCCCGCGTCGCTCAGCACCATCGTGCACGGGTTCGCACGCGACCCCGGGCTCCTGACGGGCACCGTGGACGAGAAGCGACTGGACATGGCGGTTCATGAATTCCTCCGCCATGAGTCGCCCTCACAGGGCACGACCCGTCTCTGTGTGGCGGACACCGTCCTATCGGGGACGAAGATCTGCCGGGGCGAGGACGTGCTGATACTGATCTCCGCGGGTAACCGCGATCCGGCGAAGTTCGACGACCCTGATCGGCTCAGGCCTGAGCGCTGGCCCAACCAGCACATCGCATTCGGCCATGGCCCGCACAGCTGTTCCGCCGCGATGCTCTCCCGCTTCCTGCTGCGGGAACTGGTGGCCGTACTGGCCGAAGGCAGCGTGTCGATTCGGGTCACCGGTCCGGTCACCTACAAACCGGCGGCAACCATCCGGATGCGGGCCACGCTGCCGGCCGTGGTCACGCAGCGCGCGTAAGAACGCCGACCCCGATCAGGAGAGAGACCATGTCCGTGCCCATGCCTGCCGCAGCGGCACGTCTGCTGCCAACGTTCGACGAAAGCCGGCTCGTGGACGAGCTGCGCGCGCTTCGAGAGACGACCTGGGGGCAACAGCGGCCGTACGACGCCGATGTGCTTCCCTCCGCCGGCATCGACTGGCGTTGCCTGTCGCTCCGCAGTTTGGGGGGAGACGGCGCGCGTACCGATCCGGGAGGCCCGGGAGCCGAATCCTTCGCCGACACTCCTTGGCTGGAGAGGGTTCCGTACCTCGGCGAGGTCCTCAAGACTGTCCCCGGCAGTCTGCGCGCCGCCCGGCTGATGGCCCTGGGAATGGGAGTGCGGAGCGTCGACCACTTCGACACGAAGTGCGGCCCCGCCTGGGGCGTGGCGCGGCTCCATGTACCGATCACGACAAACCCGGGTGCACTACTGGTACTTGACGGGGTGAAACACTCCTGGCAGCCCGGCACCTTCTGGTTCGGTGACTTCAGCCGCCGCCATATGGTTCTCAACGAGGGCCCTTCGGTGCGAGTCCACCTGGTGATCGACTGCTTGGTCACTCCGGAGCTGGCCGACATCTTTCCGCCCGACTGGGGGCCCTACTTCCAGCACGGTGACGTTCTGTATTGCAAACCCGAACTTCCTCCGCGAGCGGGGCACTTCACCCCGGCCTCGTGGCAGGCCCGTCTTCCGTCCGCCTTTCTGGACTGGGAAGAGGACGATATCTTCGACGACTCCGCCGAGCGGACCAGCGCAGTGATCACGGTATCGGCAGACGGAGCGCATCTGACGTCTGAATGCGGCCGATCCTTCGGCTTGATCCGGATCAAGGGCGACGAGTACAGGCTGGCGGGATGGAGTGATGAGCGAACGGTCGAGTTGGTGACCGGCACCCCCGGGCGGGTCGTCCTTCGCACACGGTGCGGTCGCTCCGCAGGGGGCATCGCGGTACCCGCGTATGCGATACCCGCCGGATCGCGAACGAGGTCATGAACGAGGGGGAGCGAACCATGTCCGGTCAGCCCATGCGGTCGCTGGGAATCAGTGACATGAAGATCACCCGGGTCGGGCTCGGAGGTGCCGGCTGGGACGCCTGCGACGACAAGCAGGTCATCGAGACCATTCGGCACGCCGTCGACAACGGCATCAATTGGATCGATACGGCGGCGGTATACGGCCGGGGCCGCTCGGAGAGACTCGTAGCCAAGGCGCTGGCAGCGCTCCCGACAAGCGATCGTCCCTATGTGTTTACCAAGTGCGGGCATATCTGGGACGGGAGCGGGGCGTCCACGGAGCTGCGGAAGGTCGGAACACCGTCGAACATCCGGCGCGAGATCGATGATTCCCTCCGCCGACTGGGCGTGGAGCGAATCGATCTCTACCAGATGCACTGCCCTCCGGAGGACGGGACACCACTCACCGCTTACTGGGAGACGCTGCTGGAACTGAAACGCACGGGCAAGGTCAACGCGGTTGGCCTGTCGAACCACGGTGCCGGCCAGCTCGCCGAGGCCGAGGCGATCGGGCACGTCGACTCTCTTCAGCCACCTTTCTCCGCGATCAGGCGCGAGGTGGCGCGTGCCGAGATTCCGTGGTGCGCGGACCACGGCACGGGCGTACTCGCCTACAGCCCCATGCAGGCGGGTCTCCTGTCCGACGGGTTCACTCGCGCCCGTGCCGAGGCACTGGGCAAGGACGACTGGCGGTCGGCCGTCGCTGATTTTCAGGGTGCGAAGCTGGAGCGCAATCTTGCTCTCGCTGAATCGTTGCGCCCCATCGCGCGACGGCACGAGGTCAGCGTGCCGTCCGTGGCCATCGCCTGGACACTGAGCTGGCCGGGTGTGACGGGTGCGATCGTGGGCGGGCGGCGTACCGAGCAAGTGGACGGTTGGCTGTCCGCCCTGCGCCTCGAACTGACGGCGCAGGACCTGACGGACATAGCCGCCGCCATCGAACGCACGGGGGCGGGCACCGGCCCTGTGCACCCCGGCTGAGACATCCCCTGTCATCACCTGCGGGACACCGACAAGACCGATCTGCCCGAAGTCGTACGTTCACCTATCGTTCCAGCTGACGCACTCACTCCCACGGGCGTGATTCCAGTCGCACAGTCGTGTTGGAAAAGGGACACGACGGACCACCGCAACACGACACGCACGAAGGGCTCTGGCCTCGTGCAGAGCGCCACGACCTGCATGGGTCGGCGTCGGGTACCGAAGCTGGCGCGGGACATACGTGCCACCATTGAGTACGCGTGATCGGGCCGCGCGCGATCTGCGTCCCCGACGGCCGTCTCGGCCCGGGGGGACCCGGGCCGCCACCTCCACCTGCCTCACGGGGCGTTCCCCTTGCCCCGCCCCTCGATTACGACCCGCCTTCCTCCCCGTCGCCTGCCTCGCCCAGCGGGCAGGTGACTGTCGTACTCGGTCGGCATGACCATCACCGACCCCATCCACCCGCGGTGTGGACGGCCCGCTGCGCGTCGAGCGCTCCCGCGGTGGTCGCGACGGCCCGGCCGGTGCGCAGGCCCTTCCCGTACCGCGACGCGCGCAACTCCCGGCACGCGGCGAGGATCTCCGGACCGCCCCGGCGGTGGATCGCGCCGTCGACCCCGCCTCCTCCGAGCAGGGAGGAGTTGGCCGCGTTGACGATGACATCGGCGGACTGCCGGGTGATGTCACCGCGGACCAAGGTCGATGGTGACGCCCTCGGGTGTACGCATGCGGACCATCGTGCCCTGCGGGGTTCGCAGGCCGCCCGCAGGCTCCGCCGGACCGCCTTCACCACGTGGTGGCCCGCCACGCCGCACACCCCGGGGGCGCGCGATGGGACCAGCGGCGGACGCCTGTCCCCCTGGCGTACTGTTTCGACCGCCCTTGTGCGCTCGTCCATCCGACTGACCTTCCGTCAAGGCGCTTGTGTCATATCCCATCTGTATGGGTCACTTGGGTATCTCAACCGGCGGGCCGCCCATCCCTCTCCGGGGGAGCGCGGAACCGTTCTGATCGCCGACCGTCCATGCATGACGGACCTCGGCATCGGTTGCTCAGGATGGCCCCGATGGGCGCCCCCGTAGAGGACTTGGATACGACCAGTCGCCTCTGCCAGGTCATTGCAGAGGCTGATGCGGCAACCCCCGGCCTCTGCAAGGGAGCGGTGCGCGAGCCATCCGCGCACACCGAGTACCTCGTCGTCAAGGTCACGGGCGTGGCCGCGAACTCTGCGACCCGCGTGCGGTCATGGCCGCCGTAAGCAAATCGACATCAGTCACATGAACACCTCGGCCTCGTGCCGAGGAGGGAAGTTCGACGGCTGTCGGCTCATCACCGCGGGGGCAGAACAGGCTCGTAGGAGCGGAACCCGTGGAGGGCCGGCCACGGCGATCGGGGCCGACGGCCCGCTGTACAAGCTCATCACGATTCCACGGCAGCGAAGGCCGCTGCCGGCGCCTTCTCCCAGCAGGCAACTTTCGGACACTTCCCCCGGGTGCGCCCATCGACATGCCCGTGGGAGCGGCCGAGGAGGAGGCGAGCGAGGACGGCCGATTCGGTAGGCCGATGGTCCACGTCGCGGCCAAAGGGTCTCGACCTTGATCTGGCTCAAAGCCAACTTCCCAGTTTCACACCGCAGTTCACACAGGGAGGACAACCATGCCAATCAGTCCGAACCAGGGCTCCACCGGTGGCGGTACCGCGGTCACCATCACGGGCACCAACCTCACGGGCACTACCGCAGTGCTCTTCGGCACCAAGCCGGCCACCAGCGTCACCAATGTCTCGCCCACCCAGGTCACCGCTGTCTCGCCGGCCGGCTCCGGCGCGGTGGGCGTGTCGGTGACCACGCCCGGCGGAACCAGCAACCCGATTCCGTTCTTCTATGTCGGCGCCCCGTTCAAGTCCGGTCTGAGCGTGAGTTCGGGCCCCACCGCGGGTGGCAACACCACCGTCATCAGCGGCACCGGCCTGTCCACCGCTACGGGGGTGTCCTTCGGCGCCAATACCGTGACGCCGACGGTGCTGTCGGACAGCCAGGTCAGCGTCGTCGTGCCCGCGGGTGCGGCAGCCGGGCCGGTGAGCGTCAGTGTGACGACCGCCGGAGGCACCAACAACGGCCTGTCGTACACGTACATCGACGTCCCGACCATCACCGGGATCACTCCGACGTCCGGACCGACGTCCGGCGGAACCGCGGTGACCATCACGGGCACCAACCTGACCTCGACGAGCCAGGTCACGTTCGACGGAGTGACGGCACCGTTCTCGGTCATCAACGCGACGACCGTGTCTGCCGTCACCCCGCCCGGCACCGTCGGTGCGGTCGACGTCACTCTCTCCAACCCCGCGGGCACAGCCACGGATGCCAACGCCTTCACGTATGCGGCGGGCCCCGGCATCTGATCCGCCACGGCTGCGGCACCGGCTGCCGACGCGGCTCAACGCCCGGCGTCGGTACCGCATCCAATGCCTGATGTTCGCCCGGCCCGGGACGATGGGTACCCGGCCGGGCGGGCATCCCGCTCGGCAACACCCACTCATCGTCGCCGGGCCAGGAGGTTCGGGCGGCACCCCGATCACCGCGTTCCCGCCTCTGCTTCCTGTCCACAGCGCCCCGATCACAACCCGTGCATCACATCACCAGACAGGAGAACGGCTGTGGACTACTCCGACAGCTCGACGCCTCACACCATGCGGCCGTCGACGGCCGCGGCGGCCCCCGTGATCACTACGAGCAGCCCTTCCTCGGGGGCCGCCGGAACGGTCGTCACGCTGACCGGCACCGGATTCACCGGTGCGACCTCGGTCACCTTCGGCGGCACTCCGTCCGCTTCGTTCACCGTGGTGTCCGCAACCCAGATCACCACGAATGCCCCGGCCGGTACGGGCACCGTGCAGATCACGGTGACCACGCCCGACGGAACCAGCAATGGCGCCAACTTCACCTACACGATCCCGACGCCCACGATCATTTCCATCGCCCCTAACCAGGGTTCGGTCGACGGCGGAACCACGGTCACGCTGACCGGCACGGGCTTCACCGGAGCCACCTCGGTCCGCTTCGGCGCCGTGGCCGCCGCGTTCACCGCCGTCTCCGCGACGCAGGCCACCGCGGTCGCTCCCGCCGCGCCCGCAGGCACCGTCAATGTCACGATCACCACTCCGGGCGGCACCAGTGCCGGGATTCCCTACACGTATCTCGCCGTTCCGGTTCTGGGCAGTGTGGCTCCGGCCCAGGGGCCACTCGCGGGCGGCAACAGCATCACCCTGTCCGGGACCGGCCTCACCGGGACGACCTCCGTTCACTTCGGGGTCGACGCAGCGAGTTCGTTCACCATCGTCTCGTCGACTCAGGTGACCGCGGTTGTCCCCACCGGCGGACCGGGGCCGGTTCCGGTCACGGTCACCACGCCCGGTGGGACCAGTACCCAAGCCGTCTTCTACTACTACCTCGGCGCACCGGTTCTCAGCGGTGTCACACCCGGGGCGGGGCAGGTGGGCGGTGGCAACAGCGTGACGCTGACCGGTGCGAATCTTCTCCAGGCCACCGCGGTTCGCTTCGGCACGACGGCGGCGACCAGCTTCACCATTCCCTCGGCCACGGAGATCCGGGCGGTGGTACCGCCGGGTGCCGTCGGCACCGTCCCGGTCACCGTCACCACGCCCGGCGGCACGAGCAACGGTGCGACCTACGTATACCTGGGTGCCCCGGTCATCACTGGTCTGACGCCCAATCAGGGGCCCTCGGCAGGCGGAATCACGGTAACTGTCACGGGCACCGGCCTGACGTATGCCACCGCGGTGCTGTTCGGGGCCGTGCCCGCCGCCTTCACCGTGGTCTCGGACACCCAGCTGACGGTCACGGCACCGCCCGGCGCGGCGGGCGCGGTAACCGTCAGGGTCGTCATTCCCGGCTGGACCAGTATCGGCGTTCCGTACACCCGGGTTGACCCGCCCGGCATCTGAGCAGCCGGGCACGCGAGATGCTCAGACGCACGTCGTTGCGCGACCGCACTTCCGCGATCGAGGTGAGATGTGGCCGGCCGATCGGTGTTACGCGGATCGGGCGGCTGCGGTGGCCGAGATCTGGAGGTCTGTCCGAACCCATGCGGTCCGGGCGGGACCTGCTGTTCAGACCGCCCGCAGGCGCCGCCAGACCGCCTTCGCGGCGTGGTGGCCCGACATTCCGTGCACCCCGGGGCCGGGCGGGGTGGCGGAGGAGCAGAGGAACACCGCGGGGTGCGCCGTCGCGTACGGGACGCGGGCGAGCTTGGGGCGCAGCACCGTCTGGAGGCCCGCGAACGCGCCGCAGGCGATGTCACCGCCCACGTAGTTGGCATTGCGCTTCGCGAGCTCGGGCGGTCCCGCCACCGCACGGGCGAGCACCAGGTCGCGGAAGCCGGGGGCGAAGCGCTCCAGTTGCCGTTCGATGACGTCGGTGGCATCGCCCTCCCAGCCCGACGGGACGTGTCCGTACACCCAGAAGACGTGCCGGCCCTCGGGCGCGCGGGACGGGTCGACCAGGCTGGGCTGTGCGGTGATCAGGAACGGCACGCTGGGGTCACGGCCGGTCACGGCGGCCGTCAGCGCGGCGTCGATCTCACCGGCCGTGGGGCCGACGTGGACGGTGCCGGCCCGGCGGGCCTCCTCGGCGGTCCAGGGGACGGGGCCCGAGAGGGCGTAATCGATCTTGAAGCAGGACGCGCCGTACCGGTAGCCGCGGTACGCGTGGCCCAGGCCGGCGATCCGGGCGAGGGCGGTCGGCGAGGTGTCGAAGATGTAGGCGCGGGCGGGCGGCAGCTCGTCCAGGCGCTTGACCTCCGTGCCGGTGCGGATCGTGCCGCCCTGTTCGCGTATGAACGAGGCGAGGGCGTCGGAGATGGCCTGCGATCCGCCGCGCGGCACGGGCCAGCCCTTCTCGTGGGCCGCGAGCGCGAAGAGCAGGGCGATCCCGCCGGTCGCCAGGCCGCTGGTGGGCGCTATGGCATGGGCGGCGAGCCCGGCGAACAGGCCGCGCGCCTTGGCACCGCCGAAGCGGCGGGAGAGCAGCGACGCGGGCTGGAGCGCGTCGAGACCGAATCGCACCCAGCGGTAGGGGTCACGGGGCAGCCCGTCCCACGGTGTGCGCAGGAAGTCCTGGGCGAGGGTGTCCCAGTGGCCTAGGTAGGGCGCGACCAGCCTGCGGTACGCCCCCGCGTCCCGGGGCCCCAGCGACATGGCGCTCTCCCCCACCGAACCGGTGAGCACGGCGGCCGTGCCGTCCGGGAACGGGTGGGCGAGCGCCAGCTCGGGCTGGAGCCACTCCAGGCCGTGCCGGGCGAGCGGCATCGCGTCGAACGCGGGTGAGCCGATGCCCAGCGGGTGGACGGCGGAACAGGGGTCGTGGCGGAATCCGGGGAGGGTGAGCTCCTCGGTACGGGCACCGCCTCCGACGGTGTCCTGCGTTTCGAAGACTTCCACGGCGAAGCCGCGGCGGGCCAGTTCGGCCGCGGCGGTCAGTCCGTTGGGGCCCGCCCCAACGACGACTGCATCGAGCATCGACGGCACCTTCGGACTCCTTCGTCAGCCGACGGCCAGGGCACCCAGGATATTCCGATGCACCGACAGCGCGGGCACGGGTATCGTCGCCGCGCGATGAACACACCGAACTCCCAGGCCGCGCCTGCGACGGCCGACGAAGCAGCCGTGCCCGCCCGTATCGCCGACATGGCCGCCCGGCTCACCGCGGTGCCCGGCATCCGGGCCGTCGCGCTGGGCGGCAGCCGGGCCCGCGGCGCCCACCGTCCGGACTCCGACTGGGATCTGGGCCTGTACTACCGGGGCAGCCCCGACGTGGCAGCGCTGGCCGCGCTGGCCCGTGAGGTGCAGGGTTCGCCCGTCGAGGTGGCCGGTCCCGGCGGGTGGGGGCCGTGGGTCGATGGCGGGGCCTGGCTGCGGGTGGGCGGCGTGCCGGTGGACTGGATCCTGCGCGATCTGGACCGGGTGGAGGCGGTCTGGGCGGGCTGCCGCGAGGGGCGCTTCGAGGTGGGTGTGCAGCCCGGGCACCCGCTCGGGTTCTGGTCGCCCGCATACCCCGGCGAAGTCGCGCTGGGGCGCGTGATCGTGGACCCGCACAGGGAATTGACGGCGCTTCAGGAGCAGGTTCGGGACTATCCGGAGGCGCTGCGCACCGCGCTCGTCGATGCCGCCTGGGAGGCGGAGTTCTCGGTGGAGGCCGCCCGCAAGTCGGCCCCCGGCGGGGACACGCTCCATGTCGCGCTGTGCCTGTCCCGGGCGTTCGGCATCCTCGCCCAGTCCCTCCACGCCCACCACCGCACCTGGTGCCTGAACGAGAAGGGCGCGTCCGCGGCGGCTGCCGCACTGCCGGACACCCCGGCGCGGTACACCGAACGGATCGGTGAGGCGCTGCGGGGCCTGGATCCGGCGGCGGTGGAGCGGGCCGCGGAGCTGGTACGGGATGTCCGGTCGGCCCTCGGGCCGGGCGGCGGGGAGGACTGAGGCGGGGCCGCCGCCGGGCGGAAAGCCCGCGCCCCGGCCGCTCAGTCCCGCCGGATGGCCGTGCCGCAGCGCGCGAGCAGGGCCCGCAGGGTGTCCCGCTCCTCCGGGGTGAACTCGTCGGCGAGCCGGCGCTCGATCCTTACCGCCTGCTCGTCGGCGGCCCGGAGTGTTTCGCGGCCCGTGTCGGTAAGCCGGGTCTCCAGCATCTTCTGATGCCACTGGTGCGCCGAGCGGACGACCAGTCCGCGCTCTTCGAGGTGTTTCAGCACCGCCGCCATCGCCTGCGGTGTGACCAGGCATGTCCGTGCCAGCGCGGCCCCCGAGATCCCGGGGTTGTCGGCGAGGGCGAACAGTGCCGCGTACTGGGCGACGGTGAGCCCCGCGGCCTTGAGAGCGGCGCTCTTGGCCGCCATGAGTGCCTGTTCCGCGCGCTTGATGTCCGCGCCCAGGCGTTCGTCGGCGGTCATTCCCATGACGGCGAGCGTACAGGCACGCTCATCGGTCAACCCCGGATGTTTCATCAAGACCTTTATAGCAAGGTCTTGATATAACTCATCCCATGGACACTCACCCGACGGAGAACCGCACCACAGAGCCCGCTGCGGCGCAGGCCCGGCCGGATTCCGCCTTCGACAGGACCGTGCTGATCACCGGTGCCACCCAGGGAATAGGCCGCCACCTCGCACTCGACCTGGCCCGCCGGGGCGCGACGCTGCTGCTGCACGGCCGGGACCGGGCACGGCTGGACGAAGCCGCCGCCGAGGTGCGTACGGCCGGGTCCGGGGCCGCTGTGCGCACCTACCTCGCGGACCTGGCCGACCTGGACCAGGTCCGGGCCATGGCCTCGGAGGTCCGCGAGCGGGAGCCCCGGCTGGACGTCCTGGTCAACAATGCGGTGGCGGGTGGCGGCGCCGCTCCGCTCCGGCGCGAGGTGAGCCGCCAGGGCCATGAACTCCGGTTCGCGGTCAATTACTTGGCGCCTTTCCTGCTGACCCGTGAGCTGTTGCCGCTGCTCACCGCGTCGGCGCCCGCCCGGGTGGTCGATGTGGCCTCGGTCGGCCAGGCGCCCATCGATTTCGACGACGTCATGATGGAGCGCGGCTACGAGGGACTGGAGGCGTACTGCCGCAGCAAGCTCGCGCTGATCATGTCGGCCTTCGATCTGGCGGACCGGATCGCGGACAGCGGGGTCACGGTCAACGCCCTGCACCCGGCGCACCTGATGGACACCCGGGGCGTGCGGGAGTACGGGCTCACGCCGGCCGTACCCGTCGAGGAGGGCGTGCGCCCCACCGTCCGGCTGATCACCGATCCGGCCCTCGCCGAAGTCACCGGCAGATACTTCGACCGGTTCACGGACACGCCCGCCCATGAGCAGGCGTACGACCCGCGGGCCCGCGCCCGGCTCGCGGCGCTGACCCGCGAACTCCTCGCCTGACCCGGGGCGCGCCGGTCAGGCTCCGCCGCGGAGCGCCCTCAGGACGCGTTCGACGGTCGCCTCGTCGCGGGCCGCCGTGAACGGCAGGGTGTTGCCGCCGGTGATGCGGAACGGCGCCCCGGAGAGGGTCGCCTGGGCGCCGCCCGCCTCGGCGACCAGCAGCAGGCCCGCCGCGTGGTCCCAGGCGTACTCCCAGTTGAAGGCCACCGCGTCCTGCTCGCCGAGGGCCACGTAGAGGTATTCGAGCCCCGCCGAACCGCAGGGCCGGGCCTCGAACCCCTCGGTGCGCAGGCCGAGCAGGGCGCGCTTCTGGGCGTCGGTCGTGTAGTCGGGGTGCGACATCGCCACGTGCAGCACGGCGCCGGGGACGGGCGAGCCGGCGCGAATCGGCTCGCCGTCGAGGGTGGCGCCGCGGCCGCGGACCGCGATCGCCATCTCGTCCAGGGCCGCGGCGTACGTCCACGAGGCCAGGAGTTCGCCGCGGTGGGCCAGGGCGACCAGGGTGCAGAAGCCCGGTTCGCCGCGGACGAACTGGCGGGTTCCGTCGACCGGGTCGACGATCCACACGGGGGCGTCGCCGCCCAGCGCGTCGTACACCGCCGGGTCGGCGTGGACCGCTTCCTCGCCGACGACGACCGAGCCGGGCAGCAGCTTGGTCAGCGCGGCGGTGAGGTGTTCCTCGGCGAGGCGGTCGGCGACGGTGACGAGGTCGTGCGGGCCGTTCTTCTCGACTATCTCGTGCGCGGCGAGCTGCCGGAAGCGGGGCATGATCTCGGCGGCGGCCGCTGCGCGTACCGCCGCCTCGACCTCGGTCAGGTCTCCGGCCAGGAATTCATCGATCATGCCCCCAGCCAATCATGTCCCGCCGGAACCCCGACGACCTGGTCATGTCGGGGAAGTGGCCGCTCAGCGTCCTACGGCGTACCCCTGCATGCCGCGCGGGTTGGCGGCCGCGGACAGCACCCCGGTCTCCGGGTCGCGGGCCACGGCGCACATCCGGCCCTCGGACCAGGGGTCGCCGACGGTGACGTCATGGCCGCGGCGGCGCAGTTCCGCGACGACCTCCGGGTCCATGCCCTCCTCGACGGTGACGCTGCCGGGGCGCATCCCGCGCGGGAAGAAGGAACCCGGGAAGCTGTCGTTGTGCCAGTTCGGGGCGTCGATGGCGCCTTGGAGGTCGAGTCCGCCGCGGACCTCGGCGCGCAGTGCCACCGCCAGGAAGAAGTGCACCTGCCACTGGTCCTGCTGGTCGCCGCCGGGCGTCCCGAAGGCCATGACGGGGACGCCGTCGCGCAGCGCGAGGGACGGGGTGAGGGTGGTGCGGGGGCGGCGGCCGGGGGTGAGGGAGTTGGGCAGGCCCTCGTCCAGCCAGGCCATCTGGAGCCGGGTGCCGAGCGGGAAGCCGAGCTCCGGCACGACCGGGTTGGACTGGAGCCAGCCGCCGCTGGGCGTGGCGGAGACCATGTTGCCCCAGCGGTCGACCACATCGACGTGGCAGGTGTCGCCCCGGGTCGTGCCGTCCTTGGCGACGGTCGGCTCGCCGACGCCCGCCGTCGGGATGCCCATGGCGTCGAAGCCGTCCTCGCCGGCGGCGACCGCGTGGGCGTGGCCGCTGAGCACGGGGGTGCGGCCGTCCGGGCTGCCGGGGCGCAGCTCGTGCGAGGCCTCGGCGGTGATGAGGGTGCGGCGCTCGGCGTTGTACGGCTCCGAGAGCAGGGTGTCCAGGGGTACGTCGGTGGCGTCGCCGTACCAGGCCTCGCGGTCGGCCATGGCCAGCTTGCAGCCCTCGATGAGCAGGTGGACGTAGTCGGCGCTGCCGTACCGGGGCAGTTCGGCGGGGAGCAGGGCGAGCTGCTGGAGGAAGGCGGGGCCCTGGCTCCAGCCCGCCGCCTTGGCGAGTGTCCAGCCGTTCCAGTCGTACGTGGCGGGCGCCTCGTAGGACGCGGACCAGCCGGCCAGGTCGGCGGCGGTGAGGGTGCCGGTGTGGCGGGTGCCGCTGGTGTCCATGGTGGGGCGGGCGGCCTGGCGGACCAGTGCCTCGGCGATGAAGCCCTCGCTCCAGATCTTGCGGGCGGCCTCGATCTGGGCGGTCCGGTCCGTGCCGCCGGTCTCCTCCGCCTCGGTGATCAGCCGGCGCCAGGTGGCGGCGAGTGCGGGGTTGCGGAACAGCTCGCCCGGCCTGGGTGCCCTGCCGCCGGGCAGGTACACCTCGGCGGAGGACTGCCACTCGGTCTCGAAGAGTTCGCGGACGGTCTCCACGGTCTGGCCGACCCGTTCGACGGGGGCGTGGCCGTCCTCGGCGTAGCCGATGGCGTACCGCAGGACCTCGGCGACGGTCTTCGTGCCGTGGTCGCGCAGCAGCAGCATCCAGGCGTCGAAGGCGCCGGGCACGGCGGCGGCGAGCGGGCCGGTGCCGGGGACCAGGTCGAGGCCGAGGGAGCGGTAGTGGGCGACGGTCGCGCCCGCGGGGGCCGGGCCCTGGCCGCACAGCACCCGCACCTCGCCGTCCTTCGGCGCCAGGATCATCGGCACCTCGCCGGCCGGGCCGTTGAGGTGCGGCTCGACGACGTGCAGGACGAATCCGGCGGCGACGGCCGCGTCGTAGGCGTTGCCGCCGTCTTCCAGGACCGCCATCGCGGACTGCGAGGCGAGCCAGTGGGTGGAGGACACCATTCCGAAGGTGCCCTGGAGGGTGGGCCGGGTGGTGAACACGGATGCGGCTCCTTGCTGCGATGTGCGGAAGGGGTGGAACGGATCGTATGTACGGGGGTCAGGCGGCGGCGTCCGGGGCGGTGCCGTCGTCGCCGACGAGGTGGCAGGAGACCTGCCGGGCGCCGGGGAGTTCGCGCAGCTCGGGGACCTCGGTGCGGCACCGCTCGGTGGCGAGCGGGCAGCGGGTGTGGAAGTGGCAGCCCGGCGGGGGGTCCAGCGGGCTGGGGAGTTCGCCGTGCAGCACGATGCGTTCGCGGGAGCGCTGCTCGACCGGGTCGGGGACCGGTGCGGCGGACAGGAGTGCCTGGGTGTAGGGGTGCTTCGGGGCGGCGAACAGCTCGGCGGTCGGGGCCTGTTCGACGATCTGCCCGAGGTACATCACGGCGATCCGGTCGGCGAGGTATTCGACGGCGGCCAGGTCGTGGGTGATGAACAGGCAGCCGAAGCCTCGGTCGCGCTGGAGGTCGGCGAGCAGGTTGAGCACGGACGCCTGCACCGAGACGTCGAGCGCGGAGGTCGGTTCGTCGGCGACGACGAGGTCGGGGTCGCAGGAGAGGGCGCGGGCGATGGAGATGCGCTGGCGCTGCCCGCCGGAGAGTTCGTGCGGGTGGCGGTCGGCGTGCTCGGGGCGCAGCCCGACCTGGCCGAGGAGTTGCTCTACCCGGGCCCGTACGTCCGCGCCGCGGGCCCGCCGGTGCAGTTTGATCGGCTCGGCGATGATCTGGCCGATCGTCATGCGCGGGTCCAGCGAGGAGGACGGGTCCTGGAAGACCAGGTGGAAGTCCTTGCGCAGCGGGCGCAGGGCGCGGCGGGAGAGGTGGGTGACGTCGGTGCCGTTGATGTGGACGGTGCCACCGGTGGGCTCGTCGAGGCGTACGACGCAGCGGCCGACGGTCGATTTGCCGCTGCCGGACTCGCCGACGAGGCCGACGACCTCTCCGCGTCCGATGGTGAGGGAGACTCCGTCGACGGCGCGGACGGTGCCGCCGCCGGAGGCGGCGAAGTGCCGCTCCAGGGAGTCGATCCGCAGTACGGGGGGCTGCCGGGGCGAGGAGTCCTCGTCGCTGTCGCGCGGTGCGGGGACGGTCTGCGGGGTGGTCACTCTCCAGCCTCCTGGTCGGGTCGCGCGGCGGCGGACGCTGCGCCGGCCGCTTCGGGAGCGGCTTCGGGGTCGGGGGCCGTTTCAGGGGCCGTTTCAGGGGCCGTTTCGGGAGCGGCTTCGCCGGCTGCTTCGGGGGCGGCCGGTCCGGGGGTGCCGGACCGCTCGTCGGTGCCGTACGGGTGCCAGCACGCCGCCCGGTGGCGGGCGTCCGCGCCCGCCACCGGGTCGATGGACCTGAAGCCGGGGCGGCCGCCGGTGCAGGTGTCGTCGGCGCGGCCGCACCGGGGTGCGAAGGTGCAGGCGTCCGGCTGGCTGTCGAGGCTCGGCACCAGTCCGGGGATCTCCGGCAGCCGCCGCTTGCCCTCGCCGCCCGGCCGGAGCACGGCGCCGAGCAGCCCGCGGGTGTACGGGTGGCGGGCGGAGCCGAACAGGTCGTGGACCGGGGCCTGTTCGACGGTCCGGCCCGCGTACATCACCAGCACCCGGTCCGCCGCTTCGGCCACCACACCGAGGTCGTGGGTGACCAGGACGATCGCGGTGCCGAGCCGTTCGCGCAGCGACTGGAGGACCTCCAGGATGCCCGCCTGAACGGTGACATCGAGTGCGGTGGTCGGTTCGTCCGCGATGAGTACGCGGGGGTCGCAGGCGACCGCGATGGCGATCATCACGCGCTGCCGCATGCCGCCGGAGAGCTGGTGCGGGTACTCCTCGACGCGCCGCTGCGGGGCGGGGATGCCGACCAGGTCGAGGAGTTCCACGGCACGCGCCCGGGCCTCCTTCCGGCTCAGCCCCTGGTGTCTGCGGAGCACTTCGCCGATCTGCCGGCCGATGGTGAGGACCGGGTTGAGCGAGGTCATCGGCTCCTGGAAGATCATCGCGATGTCCTTGCCGCGGACCTTCTGGAGCTCCTTCTCGGACGCGCCGGCCAGTTCCCGGCCGCCGAGCCGGATGGAGCCGCCGATCCGCGCGGTGGGCGGCAGCAGACCCATGACGGCCATCGAGGTGACGGACTTGCCGCACCCCGACTCCCCCACCACGGCGAGGACTTCGCCGGGGAACAGGTCGTAGGAGACCCCGTCGACGGCGTGCACGGTCCGGGTGTCGGAGCGGAAGGAGACCGACAGATCACGGACACTGAGCACGGGTTCGCGCACGGCGCCGGGCGCCGTTTCGTGTACGGCTGGGGTCATCGGGTGCCTCCGCGGGGGTCGAGGACGTCACGCAGTCCGTCGCCGAGCAGGTTGAAGGCCAGCGTCGCCGCGACGATCGCCAGGCCGGGGAAGACGGCGAGCCAGGGCGCGGGCGCCAGGAAGGACTGGGCGCCGGAGAGCATCACGCCGAGGGACGGGGCGGGCGGCTGCACGCCGAGGCCGAGGAAGCTGAGCAGTGCCTCGCCGATGATCGCGGCGGGGATGCCGACGGTCGCCTGGACGATCAGTGCGGAGGTGGCGTTGGGCAGGATGTGCCGGAAGAGCACGGTGCCGTCGCCGCCGCCGTTGACGACGGCCGCCCCTACGTAGTCGACGTGCTTGAGCCGCAGCGTCTCGGCCCGGGTGATCCGGATGACGGCGGGGATCTGCGAAATGCCGATGGCGATGGTGGCGTTGGTGAGCGAGGGGCCGAGGATCGCGGCCAGGCCGACGGCCAGCACCAGGAAGGGGAAGGCCAGCATGGTGTCGGTGAGCCGGGAGACGGCGCTGTCGGTGAGCCTGCCGTAGTAGCCGGCGAGCAGCCCGAGCGGTACGCCGATGACGAAGGCCAGCACGACGGCGACGAGGCCGACCTGCATGGAGGCCCGTGCCCCGTACACGATGCGGGAGAGCTGGTCCCGGCCGAGGTCGTCGGTGCCGAGCCAGTGTGCCCGGCTCGGTTCGGCCAGTACGTTGCCGAAGTCGGGCTGCGCCGGGTCGTACGGGGCGAGCAGCGGGGCGAGCAGTGCGGCGAGGACGAAGACCGCGGCGATGATGCCGCCGGTGAGGGCGAGCCGGTTCCTGCGCAGGGCCCGCAGCCTGCCGCCGCCGGCCGGCTTCTTCGCGGCGGTCCCCGGTGCGGTGGGGAGCGTCTGGGTCGCTGTGGTCACCGGGCACCTCCGAGCCTGATGCGCGGGTCGATGACCGAATAGACCACGTCGACCAGCAGGTTGATGAGGATGTACGCGGCGGAGGTGCAGAGCACCACGGCCTGGAGTGTCGCGTAGTCGCGGGTGAAGACGGCGTCGATGGTGAGCTTGCCGAAGCCGGGCAGGACGAAGATCTGCTCGGTGACGACGGCACCGGAGATCAGATGACCGAGCTGGAGACCGAGCACGGTCACCACGGTGACGAGCGAGTTGCGCAGTGCGTGCCCGCCGACGACGGACCGCTTGGACAGTCCCTTGGCGCGGGCGGTGCGCACGTAGTCGGCGGAGAGCGAGTCGAGCATCGCGGCCCGGGTCTGGCGCATCACCACGGCGGCGAGTCCGGAGCCGAGGACGATCGCGGGCAGCACCATGCGGCGCAGGTTGTCGACCGGGTCGGTGCCGAAGGGTACGTAGCCGGAGGCGGCGAACACCGGTATGGCGATGGCGAATCCGAGAACCAGGACGATACCGAGCCAGAAGGTCGGGATGGACAGCCCGATCAGCGCGATGACGTTGGCGAGCCACTCCTCGGGCCTGCCGCGCCGCACGGCGGCGACGACTCCGGCGCCGATGCCGAGGACGACGGCGAGCAGCAGGGAGAGCGCGGCCAGTTCCAGAGTGACGGGCAGGGCCTGGCCGATGGCGTCCGCGACCGGGAGTCCGGTGCGGGAGGAGGTGCCGAGGTCGCCGGTGAGGGCGTGGCCGATGAACCGTCCGTACTGCACGACGATGTTGTCGTTCAGACCGTACGCCTCACGGATCGCGGCGAGCGCCTCGGGGCTGCGTTCCTCGCCGGCCAGGGCGAGTGCCGGGTCGCCGGGCAGTGCCCGGATTCCGGCGAAGACCACGACGGAGACGAGGAAGAGCGTGATGAGGGACTGACGCAGCCGCGTCAGCAGGTACTTCGTCATCGGGTGTACCCCGCAGTCTTGACCCGGACCAGTCCGTCGCCGTAGACGCGGATGCCCGCGACGGACTTGGTGGCGACGACATAGTTCTTCTGCCGGTAGAGGTAGATCATGGTGTGGGCGTCCTGGACGCGCCGGGTGAGTTCGTCGTAGATCCCGGTGCGGCGGGCCGGGTCGGCGATGGTGCGGCCCTCGTCGATCAGCCGGTCGATCCCGGGGTCGCCGAGGCCGTAGGCGTTCATGGCGCCCGCGGTCCTCAGGAAGTTGGAGACGTTGCCGTCGGGGTCGAGCCGGCCGGACCAGCCGCTGGTGAAGACGTCGTAGTGGCCCGCGTCGGTCTCCGAGAGCATGGTGGCGTACTCGGTGGGCCGCAGCGCGAGATCGAAGCCCGCCTCCTTGACCATGGCCTGGAGGACCTGCCCGACGCGGCCCTGTTCGGGGGTGGTGGAGGTCTTCAGCTCGATCCTCACCGGGGTCTTCACCCCGGCCTGCGCCAGCAGCTTCTTCGCCTTCGCCACATCGCGCTTCGGGCAGTCCTCCGGTGCGACGCCGGGGGCGATGGCGGACTGCGGGGAGATCGGGCCGCAGGCCGGCTCGTACATGCCCTGGAAGACGACCTTGTTGAGGGTGTCGCGGTCGATGGCCAGCTCGAAGGCTTCGCGGACCCGCACGTCGCGGGCGAGCGGGGTGTCGAGCTTCCCCGGCTTCTGGCCGAGTCCGTTCACATTGCCCACGTTGAGGCCGATGCCCTGGTAGCCGAGCGAGGGCGAGTTGAAGAGCTGGAGCCCCGGCTCGGTCAGCGCGCTCTGTACGTCGACGGGGCCCATCTGGTCGCCGACCTGGAGGTCGCCCGAGCGCAGATTGGCCAGCCGGACGTTGCCGTCGGGGATGGGCTTGTAGACGACACCGTCGAGGTGGACCTGGTCCGCGTCGTAGTAGTTGGGGTCCTTCCTCAGCACGATCCGGTCGCCGCCGACGCGCTCGACGAAGCGGAACGGCCCCACGCAGGAGGGGTGGTTGGTGAAGTTCTTGCCGTACTTCTCGATCGCGGTCGGCGACATCACCATCCCGGCCCGGTCGGCGAGGACGCCGGTGAGCGGGACGTAGGGCTGCTTGAGCCTCATCGTCACAGTGTCCGGGCCGGTGGCCTCGATGGTGTCGACCGGGGCCAGCTCGGTGGCGCGGGCGGAGCCCGGGAGGTCGCGGTGGCGCAGCAGCGAAGCGGCGACGGCCCGGGCGTCGAGCGGGGTGCCGTCGCTGAACTTCGCGTCACGCCGCACCCGCAGGGTGACGGTGCGGCCGTCGGCCGAGGTGGTGGGCAGGGCGGCGGCCAGCTGCGGCACGACGACCCCGTCCTCGTCGATGTCGTAGAGCTTCTCGCACATGCCCGCGAAGACCGTCCGGCCCACGAGGGTCTGAGCGAGGGTGGGGTCGAGTTTGTCCGGGTCGGAGTTGAGAGCGACGGTGAGTGTCCCGCCGTCGCGTACGGACCGTTCGTCGGTTTTCCGCACACCGCCGACCTCGGTCGCCGAGGACTGCAGCGATGCGCAGCCCGAGGTGAGGGACACCAATGCAACTGCCACCAGGGCAACCACTTTTCGGCGCACGAGGGCCTACCTCCCGCCAGGGGTGATCAAGGAATATCGCAGACCGTATTTCGCATACAGTCCGCAAGGCAAGAGGAGTTCCCAGATAGCGGACGAATTTTGCTGACGATCGGATAACGGCCGGTCGTCAGGGTGGGGCGGACCTCGTCGGCCGCGGCGGCTCGGCGAACCGACGACCGTCGAGAGCCCGGCCGCGCACGCGGACCTGTCGGCGCGCGTCCTCGCCCGACGGTTCACCGGCCGGTCGGGCGAGGCCCGCGCCGACTCGCGCCAGCACTGCTCGACCAGGACGGCCATGGGCACCACCGGAGTGCCGCCGGCGCGGTCGAGTACGCGGCGGGCGGTCCCGACGACGAGCGACCGGCACGGCGGCCGGTCCTGGCAGTGCTCGTCCGGGGCGGCTCGGGCTTGACGCCCCTGAGTGTCACGCCGGCCTTCTCGGCGTCGAACACCCGCGAATCCGGGACCGAAGCTGGGCCGGGCCGAGCTAGGCCGAGCTAGGCCGAGCCGAGCTGGGCCGAGCCGCGATGCCATGCCCGGCTCGGCCCCGGGGGCGCCCTCAGAACCAGTCGTCGTCCCTGGGCGGCTCGCAGAGCTCGAAGACCACTTCACCCGCGTCCGTCCCGTCCGCAACGACGGGTCGCACCCGGGCGCCGACCGACACCCTGTGCGGTGCCGCGCCCACGACACGGCAGCGGAACACGAAGCCTTCGGGGAGCCGGACGAGGGACTCGTTGCGTGCGGCCTCCGTGTAGCGGTGGACGACACCGGACCTGACCACCACGCCCAGGCCGGCGCTGCGTTCGGGCTTCAGGTCGCCCGACGCGCACACCGGGCACAACAGTCTGCGGAAGGAGGCCGTGCCGCACCAGCGGCACCGGTTGTACTCCAGGCCGGATTCCTCATGCACCGTCTGCACGGTGCCACTTGATGACTGGGACACGTTCGACCCCCTGCGCTCGGCTCGGATGCGCCGCACCTGCGCGTCGGCGCGTCCGCACCATAGGGCACTGAGTGCCGAATCGTAAAGACACTCAGTGCCAGATCAGGTCGGGCCGGGGCTCAGTCCTGCCCGATGACCGACTCGATCTGCTGCACCACGCGCCACATCGGAGCGCCCTTCGAGGCGACCATCACCACCACGTCACTATCCGCCGAAGGCACGGCCGCACCCCCGTCCGCCCCGCTCCCCCACACCCGGTGCACCATCGCGAGGGCGTGGTCGACGGCGGCCTCCGCGTCCCCCTCGCCGCCCGAACGCAGCCAGGTCCGCAGCCCGTTGTTGTGCGCGGCGACCACGGACGCGGCGATCACCTCGGCACGCAGCGCCCCGTCGCCCGACTCCCCGTACCTGCCGCGCAGATATCCGGCCATCGTCTGCTCGTACCGCCGCACCACGGACAGTTCGTAGGTGCGGAGCCCGGGGACCTCCCGGGTGAGCCGGTACCGCTGGACGGAGAACTCCGGATCGGCGGAGTACATGCGCAGCACCAGCCTGGCCGCGTCGCTCACCGCGTCCAGCGGGTCGGCATCGCCGGCCCGGGCCAGGAACTCCGTCATGTCGGCGAGGCACCGCTCGTGGTCCGGGAAGACCGCGTCCTCCTTGGACGGGAAGTAGCGGAAGAACGACCGGCGGCCGACCCCGGCCCGCGCCACGATGTCGTCCACCGTGGTCTGTTCGAAGCCCCGCTCCAGGAAGAGCTGGAAGGCCGCCTGGGCGAGCACCTCCCGCATCGGTGCCTTCTTCGCCGGTCTGCGCGCGTCAGTCATGCCGGGAACGTAGCACCGGAAGGCCCATTCTGACACCGGGTTCCTTTACAGAGGGTACTGAGTGCCATATTGTCATCCCTACGAACCACACCCAGGTAGGAGAGCCGGCGTGAGCTTGAGGATCGTTGTCTGTGTGAAGTACGTGCCCGACGCCACGGGTGACCGGCATTTCGCCGATGATCTGACGGTG